>JAUJNC010000409.1 GCA_030446525.1 Armatimonadaceae bacterium | reverse complement strand
ACCTGCTTGATCTCCTTGGCATCGTAAGCCGAGTCCATCAGGTCGTACAGCGACACAACGCGCTGTGCCGTGCGTTTGGCCATCGGGATGGCCACTTGACTGTCGTGGAGCGAGGCCGAGGTCGTCACCACATTCACCGGCAGTCCCCCATCCACCCAGTCAATGTGTGCCTTCCAGCCGACCCAGAAGTGCCAGTGCCCTTTGGAATCAGTCTTGGTGCCCTTGTTGCACCGGCACGGCAACTCGGCGATTGCTTCCTCGGCACTCTGCTCCATCTGCGTCTGAAGGCGCGTTTTGTGCGGCGGGCGCACCTCGCCTTTTTTGGGACGTCCCCGCTTCTTGGGCAGGACTGGCTCGGCTTTGGGTGGGGGAGCAGCACGTTCCCGTGCGCAGATCTCAGTCGCGTCGCGGCTGATGTGCATGACCAGTTGCTTTCCCACATGCTTGTCTACCAGAGCCGCGTGTAAGGCATCGCCCAGCCTGGTGTGAGCAAACTCGGCGAAGGCGCGCGAGAAAGTGGCAGGACTGGGGATTTGGCTCCGACGCTGCCAACCACACAAGCGCCGCAGGTTGGGCTGCAGGTGGAGCATTTCGATCAGCAGATCGGTTGTGGGCAGGTTGTAGAGGGCCTTGGCCACCAAAGCACGGGCGATAGGGCTCCGGTCCTGGCGGGGGCGTCCGGGTCCTCCGGGACGCCCCCGCGGTGACTCATCAGGCGGTGTCGCAGGCACATGATCTTCGATACGCACGATCTCCAAGATAGCGATGAACTGCTTGAGACGCTCGGTCAGGGGATCGTCCAGACATTCCTGCAGATTGGGAAGCAGGCATACCTGAATACCTCGCCAGATTGCCGCCAGATCCGGTGTTACAATGGCCATGTTAGCGCTCCTGGAATGGTTGTTGCTTGGTCGCAAAACCGTTCCACAGGGAGCGCTAATTCCCCTCAGTTACCCGACTTTTGCAATTACCTCAGTATCCCTCCGTTTTCGGTGACACTGGGAACACCGCCCTGCTCGTCCGCTACGTGCTTGTCTTTCCACCGGGACAGGCGGTACGATTCGCCTAAGTGTCTCCTCGGCCGCACCGCTGCGACCAAGTACCTGTTCATCCATTAGCTGGCGCAGAACACACCGGGAGAAGAGCGCGTACGAGCAGGCGTTCCGCCACACCAGTACGGAGCACGCGCCCTGGTACGTGATCCCGACCAACGCTGGTTCGGGCGGACGGCGATCGCCTCGGTGCTCCTTGCCACGCTGAAGGCGCTGCACGGCAGCGGCTACCCGCGCCCGAACGCGGCCGAGAGCGACGAGATGGAGCGGGCGCGGGAGCAACTGGAGGAAGAGGGTTCCGCAGCAGGATAGGCGACGCCACGCGAACCCGGCATGCCCCGATCCCTTGAAGCGTGCGCTCTTCCGCGCCCCGCACCTTCGTCGAGCCGAACGAGCGCCGTGAAAGGATGTTGGTCCGAGCAGTACTTTGTTCGAGCCGTGCTGAAGTGTCCTGGAAACGGCTTAAAGCACAGGAAGACAAGTTCATGAAGGTCGCGGACGTCAACACAACCAGCATCCGGGACGCGATTACTCTTGGCTGCCGCACCATGAGCCGCGTGTTCAACGCGGACGATCAGGACATTCCCTTCTTCGGCTCCCTGGTGCGCCCCGACGCCGGCTTCGGTTTCCATCCCGTTCACTCCGAGGCGCACATTCCGGGACGGCACCTGAACGCTCTGCTGAACGCCGAAGACGCTTTGGAAATCCCGATAGATCCGGAAGTCATCGCAAAGCACGAGCGGGCCGCGTTCTTTTCTTACAGCGGCCCCACCGCTCTTCCACTCAATCGGGAAGTGATCGGCGGCAAGTTGGTCAACTTCGCGCCGCACAACATTCGCGAGGGTTTTCACGCGCTGTACGCGCTCGTCGCTTACCGGGGATCGGGCCGGGCGCATGATCTGGCGGAGGCAAGCATTGCCACGATCTTCGACCTGTGGGACTCGCAGCGCGGCTGGAACCGGCAGCGGCTCGAAGGCGCGCTTGGCCTAAAGATCATTGACTTCGATTCGCCGTTTATCGGCGGCGTCGCGCGCGCGATCGGGCCGCTCGTCAAGTATTATCGCGTGACCAACTCGGCCCCGGCGCTGCATCTGGCGACCGTTCTCAAGGACAAGGCGCTGGGCGAATATTTTCCCGCTGGGGGCGAGTGCGACCTCGAACGGCTGGGCACACACACCCACTCGATCACCTGCGTTTTGTCGTCGCTGGCGCAACTCGCCGAAACGACGCGCGATGCGGCCTTGATGGACCGCGTGAAGGCGTTTTACGACAACGGGCTGAAACAGATCCGCAATGAACTGGGCTGGTCGCCCGAAAACGCCAACCCGAACGCCAACCCGGACCGGGGCGAGGCAAACAACAGCGGCGACATCGTGGATACCGCCCTGATTTTGGGGCGCTGGGGCTACACCGCGTATTACCAGGACGCGGAGCGCATCCTGCGCGGGCACCTGCTGCCCAGCCAGTTACGGGACGTGTCCTTTATCAAGGAGCCCGCCAATCCGAAGAACGAGGACGCGAAACGAGACGTC
>JAUJNC010000408.1 GCA_030446525.1 Armatimonadaceae bacterium | reverse complement strand
CCGAGGCGATGCTGTATGTCGCGGGCTGCTCGGAACGCCTGGGCAAGGTGGACGACGGCACGGCCACCACGGATTTCGACCCCGACGAGATAAAGCGCCGGATCAGTATCAGCCTGGCGATGGCCCCCTGCGAATGGAACGGCAGCCGGATGAACTTCGTGGACACGCCCGGCTACCCGGATTTTTTCGGCGACTTCGTGGCCGCGCTGCGTGTGGTGGACGACGTTCTGCTGGTGACGCCCGCCCAGAACAGCGGCGGCGTCGAGTTCGGTCTGGAAACGGCCTGGGACATGGCTCACGACATGGGCAAGGCCGAAGCCCTTTTCATCAATAAGATGGATCGCGAGAACGCCGACTTCTTCGGTGCGGTGGCAGCGTTCCGCGCGCGGTGGGGCAACCATGTCGTGCCCGCCGTCATCCCTATCGGTTCCGGTGATTCGTTCCGGGGCGTGGTCGATCTGGTGACGATGAAGGCGTATGTCGGCGAAGGCAGGCATGTCAAAGAGGAGCCGATTCCCGACGACCTGCGCGCGACCGCCGAGGAGTGGCGGCAGATGCTGGTCGAGGTGGCCGCCGAGGGCGACGATGCGCTGATCGAGGAGTTTCTGGAAGGCAAGGAGCTGACCGAGGACGAGATCGAGCGCGGCATCCATGAAGACCTCTTAGGCGGGCGCATCGTGCCGGTGTTTTGCGGCTCCTCCACCAAAGTCATCGGCATTCAGCCGCTCTTGACCCACCTGGCGATGGAGTTCGAGGCCCCGGACGAAGCGCCCGAGGCGGTCGGCAGGAACCCGCAGACCGGCCATGACGAGACCCGCAGATGCGACCCGTTGCAGCCCTTCAGCGCACTTGTCTTCAAAACCATCGCCGACCCGTATGTGGGCAAGCTGACCTATTTTCGCGTCAAAAGCGGCACGCTCAAGGGCGATTCTCATATCTGGAATACCGTAAAGGACAAGGACGAGCGGATCGGGCAGCTTTTCAGATTGCGCGGCAAGCACCAGGAGCCGGTAAGCGCGGTCACGGCGGGCGATCTGGCCGCCGTCGCCAAACTGGCCGTCACCACCACCGGCGACACGCTGTGCGACCGCGCCCGGCCTATTATCTACGACTCCATCCCCTTCCCGGAGCCGACCTTTTCGCTGGCCGTTCATCCCCGAAGCAAGGGGGATGAGGATAAGCTGGGCGCGGCGCTCGCCCGCATTGTCGAAGAGGACCCCTGCTTCCACACCCAGCGCGACCCCGATACCGGTGAGACGCTGCTGCTCGGTCAGGGTGAAACGCATCTGGATGTGATCGTGGGGCGCATGGCCCGCTTCGGCGCATCGGTGACAACGAGTGAGCCGCGTGTCCCGTACCGTGAAACGGTCACGAAATCGGCGCGGGCGCAGGGCCGTCACAAAAAGCAGACCGGGGGGCGCGGCCAGTTCGGCGACTGCTGGCTGACCATCGAGCCGAATGCAACGGGAGCAGGCTTCGAGTTCGTGGACAAGATCGTCGGCGGTGCGATTCCCCGCCAGTATATACCTGCCGTCGAAAAGGGTGTCCACCAGGCGATGGCGCGCGGTATCCTGGCCGGTTATCCCGTCGTGGATGTTCGCGTGAACGTGGACGACGGCTCATTCCACAATGTAGACTCCTCCGAGGCGGCCTTCATTATGGCGGGCATTCTCGGTTTCACCAATGCCGCGAAGGACGCCGGGCCGATCCTGTTAGAACCGATCCTGGATGTGCAGATCACCGTGCCCGACGCCTACACCGGCGATTTGATGGGTGACATCAACAGCCGTCGCGGTCATGTGTCCGGCATCGAACCCGCCGACAAAACCGGCTACCAGATCATCCGCGCCCATATCCCGCAGGCCGCGATGCAGCGCTACGCCGTAGATTTGCGCTCGCTCGCTCGTGGCCGCGCCCAGTTCCGCGCCACGCCCTCGCACTACGCCGAGGTTCCCGCGCACATTGCCCAACCGCTGATCGCCGAGTACGAGAAGCGCAAAGCAGAGGGCCATGCCGGGCACGATTAGGCAGCCCCGATGTGCTGAACGGCGGATAAACAAAAGCGTCCGGAGTGATTCCGGACGCTTTTGTTTATTTGGTATGGCCTGCCGCCGTCAGCGTCGGGGACGCGCGCTTTTCCACACCGAAACGCGCCGCCGGGGCGGCAGAAGCGTGTCAAGCTGCCGGAAACAAGGCTGCTTCCGGCAGGCACGGCAGGGGTGCGAGCGAGCGGTTACGGCAGTGACACGGACTTTTCCGAGAGTATGCGGGAACGCAGCAGAAGCCAGCCACTCTTGTCGCGCACCCAGACTCGGCGGTAACGGGTGGTTACGGCAAGCCGCTTTGGGGAGGGCGCAGGGCGCACGGAAGCGCCCGCCGCTTCATCGGTGGTTTCCGTCGATTCCAGCACTTCCATCGGGTACCAGACAAGCCGTTCCTCGCCGTAGATCGTGGCCGTCGTGCTTCCGTCGCCCATTTTCGTCAGCTTCACCGATCCCAGCGTCGTGCGGGCATCGCCGAGGCGGCGGCTTTTCAGAAGTGCGCCCATCGTCTGCTTGACCTGAGCTTTACCGGACTTCCTGCCGTGTA
>JAUJNC010000407.1 GCA_030446525.1 Armatimonadaceae bacterium | reverse complement strand
CGTGCCGGTCAGGAAGCACTCATCGCTGGTGTACACATCGTAGAGCGTCAGGTTTTCCTCGCGGACCGGGATGCCCGCCGCGCTCGCCAGTTCCATCGCTGCCTGCCGGGTGATTCCCTTCAAGCAACCCGCCGACGTGGGCGGCGTCACCAGGGTTCCGTTCTTGACCAGAAACAGGTTATCGCCGGTCGCCTCGGCGACCTGACCCCACTGGTTCAGCATCAGGCCCTCGCCCGCGCCGACCCGGTTCGCCTCCATCTTCGCCAGAATGTTGTTGAGGTACTTGCCCGTGCCCTTGATACGCGGGTCAATCGCGTCGGGCGGCGGCACGCGCGTCGCGCAGGTGATCATCGTCAGGCCGTTCTCGTACAGGTCCGGCTTGTAAAGCGCCAGTTGCTGCGTGGAGATCACGAGACGCGGCGCCAGGTCAATGTGGGCGGGGTCCAGGCCCAGGCCCGTGCCCCGCGTCAGCGTGATCCGGATGTATCCGTTCTGATGATCGTTGCGCCGGCAGGTTTCGAGTACGTCGCGCCGCAGGCCCTCCCGTGTCAGCCGGTCCGCCCGGAAGCCAAGCGCGCGGGTGGAAAAGAGCAGGCGCTCCAGGTGCGGGTCGAGCCGGAACACGCGCCCGTCGTAGACGCGCACCCCCTCGAACACGCCGTCGCCGTACAGGTAGCCGTGATCGAGGATCGGGATGGTCGCCTCGGCCTTGGGCACGAAGTCGCCGTTGATGTAAACCAGTTCCGCCACGAGGAAAGGCCTCCAAAAGCGTCAGGGTTAAGCGCCGGTACGCGGCTCAAGGTTTGGCCGGGGGAGCGCCGCCGCGGCGTAGCGGGCGCACGTCCCACAGCAGCAGGTCGCCGGAATCACCGCTGATTATCGTACTGCCGTCCGGGTCAAAGGCAAGCGTCGTGAAGCGGTTCCAGTCCCCGGATTTGGCGAGAAGCGCACCGCTCTGCCCGTCCCACAGCCGCAGATCGTGCTGGTTTCCCCCAGTGAACGGCTCGTGCTTTCCGCTCTGGCCCGCCGTCGCCAAAAGCCGGTCGTCCGGGGAAAAGACCGTCTCGTGCGCGATTTCGTGATGGCCGGGCAGCGCGCGGAGCAGCGCGCCGGTTCGCAGATCGATCAGCCGGATTCGCTCGTCGCCGTCACCGCGCGCCATGCGGGTGCCGTCGTGGGAAAAGGCAACCGGGTAGAACATTCCCCACTCCGACACATCGTTGAACGGAGGGGCGGGAATGCTTTGCCGCAGGTCGCCGGTCGGCACGCTCCACTGCTGAACGTTTCCCTGCCGGTCCGCGGCGCTCACGATGCTGCCGTTTGGCGAAAAGGCCACCCGGTACACCCGATGCGGCAGGGCGGGGGCGAGCGTGCGAGTGGGCTGCCCGGTTTGCGCGTCCCACAGCCGCACGGTTCGGTCGTCGGCACCGCTGGAAACGGTTTTGCCGTCCGGCGAAAAGGCGACGGTGTTCACGCGCGCGGTGTGGCCGCGCAGCGTTTGCTTGAGTGTGCCGGACGACATGTCCCACAAAGTCACGGTCTTTTTTTCGTCCGCACTGGCCAACGTGCGCCCGTCCGGCGAGAAGGCGGTGGCAGCGACGTTATTGTCGGAACCGCCGGGCCGCAGCGTGCGCAGCTTGCGGCCGGTTTGCCGGTCCCACACCTCCAGCGGCGCATAAAAGTCGGTCACGACCAGGTAAGTGCCGTCCGGGGAAATTGCAATGCTCTGCACCGCACCGCCGCGGCGCTCCGCCCCTTCCCGCCCAAAGACCTTCGAGCGGAGCCGCACTGCTTTGCCGTGATCCTCGTGGCGCGCCGCAAACAGGGACCACGCGCCGCCGACGAAAAGCAGCGCGGCCGCCGCAAGAATCGTCGCGGAGGGTGACACCTTCAGGAAGTTTCGGCGTCCGGGCGCGTTGGTGGCTGAAATGTGCGCGAGACTGCGCTTAACGTCCATAGTTGCTTCCTCGGGTGCATCCGCCCCACGTTGGGCCGGGGGCAATGGCCCAGTATAGCACGGCAACGAACGAGAACGAGCAAGCATACTCGCGGCGGACGGCGCGGCGTCGGCGATACAATACCCATCGTGGCGGCGCGAATCGTGGGAGTGAGGGAAGGGATCGCCGAGGCGGTCGAGCGGCTGCGGGCCGGCGACCTGGCCGCTTTCCCCACCCAGACAGAGTACGGGCAGGGCGCAAACGCGCACGACCCGCAGGCCCTCGCCCCCATCTATGAGGCGAAGGGCCGTCCGGCCACGAACCCACTGATCGTCCACGTTGCCGATGTGGCCGGGGCGCGAACGCTGGCGGACGACTGGCCTCCCGTGGCCGACGAACTCGCCGCCCGCTTCTGGCCCGGCCCGCTTACGCTTGTTGTGCCGAAGGCCGAAGCCATCCCCGACGTCGTGACGGCGGGCGGCTCGACGGTTGGTCTTCGCGTGCCCGCGCACCCAGTCGCGCTGGATCTGCTGCGCGCCGCCGCCCTCCCCGTCGCCGCACCGAGCGCCAATCGGAGCGAGGAAGTCTCGCCGACGACCGCCCAGCACGTCGCCGACTCGCTCGGCCCGTTCGTGGATGACCTGCTCATCCTCGACGGCGGCCCGACC
>JAUJNC010000406.1 GCA_030446525.1 Armatimonadaceae bacterium | reverse complement strand
GGCGGCGGCCCAGACCCTTTTGCCGTCCGCGCCCGCGACCGCGACGCGGGTGTGCTGGGCGCCGCGCGCCTCACGCCCGCGGCCCAGGGGGTCGAAGCGGAGGTGCGCGTGGCCGTCCGCCACATTCTGGGACTGGATGAGCGGGCCCGCGTGCGTGTTGCTCTCGCCGTAGGCTATGTTGCGGGCCGCGCGCGCCCGGCGCGCGCCGACCGGCTCTTTCTTGCGCGGGTGGATGTCTTTTTCTTCGCCCACGTCCATGATCACGGCCAGGCCGACGTTGGGAAGCGCCTTTGTCGCCAGCAGTTGCGCCTCGCGCAGCTCCGCCCAGTTGCTTTCCCCCGGCTCCGGGCGGATGGCCATGTACGGCGCGAGCTGCACGGCGAGGAACGGGAAGCTGCCCAGCCCCCAGTCGTCGCGCCAGTTTTTGATCATGGCCGGGAACAGCGTCCGGTACTGGGCGGCCCGCGCGGCGTTGCTTTCGCCCTGGTACCAGATGGCCCCCTTGATCGTGTACGGCAGGAGGGGCGCGATCATGCCGTTGTACAGCTCGGCCGGCTTCCACGGGGCGCGCGGCTCGCGCGGCGCCGGCTTGCCCTGCGCCTTTGCCTTTTCCGCCGCCGCCGGGTACTCCGCCCGGGCCTGCTGATACTTCTCCACGGCGCCCGGGTAACTGTCGAGGATCGTCTTGAATTCGGGGCTGGCCGCCAGCACCGACTCCTTCATCCAGACCTCGGCCGGCGACCCGCCCCACGACGTGTTGATCAGGCCGACGGGGACGTTCAGCGCCTTCTGCAGGTCCCGCCCGAAGAAGTAGGCCACGGCGCTGAAGCCGGGCACGGTCTCGGGCGTGCACTCCTGCCACGCCGCCGTCACATCGTCCCGGGGCGCGTCCGCTTTGGTCTTGGGGACGGTGAGCAGGCGGATCTTCGGATGGTTCGCGCCGGCGATGTGCCGTTCCGCGTCGAAGCTGTTGCGCAGCGGCCACTCCATGTTCGACTGCCCACTGCACACCCAGACCTCACCGACCAGGACGTTCTTCAGCGGGATCGTGTTCTTGCCGGCGATGGTCAGGGGGAAGGGGCCGCCCGGGTTGAGCGGCTTCAGCATGACGGACCACTTGCCGTCCCTGGTCGTGGCGGCAGCGGTCTGCCCCTGCAGCGTCACGGTCACCTTCTCGCCCTCGTCGGCCCAGCCCCAGAGACGCACCGGCGCCTTCTGCTGGAGCACCATGTTCTCGGAGATCAGGCCGGGGAGCCGGACGTCCGCGCCGGCAGGCACGCCAGCGACCAGCATCAGTGCGGCGCCGAGCGCCATCGTGATCCGCAACTTCATCATTTCCCTAGGCCTTTCTTGTTACTTCCCTTTAGCCCACGCGCTGCCCTTGTACTCGGACCAGACGCGCTCATAGACCGCCTTCGTCTGCCCGGCGAGCACGTCCCAATTGAAGACGGTCCGGCAGCGCCCGTAGGCGGCGTCGGCCATCCGGCGCGCCAGATCCGGGTTTTTGAGGGTGCGCACGATGCCCCAGGCCAGCGAATCCGGGTTGCCCAGCCACGTCACCGTGCCGGAGACATCCGGCTCGACCACCTCGCGCAGCCCGCCGGCGTCGGAGACCACGACGGGCGTCCGCGCGGCCATCGCCTCCAGGGCGACGATCCCGAACGGCTCGTAAAGCGACGGGTACACGGCGACGTCGGCCACCTTGTACAGCCGGTCCCGGTCCTCGTCGGAAACCCGCCCGGCGAAGAAGACGTGGCGGGCCATGCCCAGGTACTGCGCGAGCTGCTCCAGGTGCTCGCGCTGGCCGCCGCCCGCGATGACCAGCTTGGCGTCGTGGTACTGGAAGCGGACCCGGGGCAGCGCCTCGATCAGCACCTGCGCCCCTTTTTCGCGCACCATGCGGCCGATGAAATAAAGGATTCTTTCGTTGGGCGCGGCGAAGCGCTCCCGGAAGCGCGCCCGCTCGTCGCCCTCGAAGGCGAAATCGAATCGCTCCGTGTCCACGCCGTTGTAGATGACGTCGGTCTTGTCCCAGGGCGTGCCCAGCGCGTGCTCCACCTCGCTCTTCATGAAACCCGAGCAGACGATGACGCGCCACGACTCCCATTGCAGCTGCCACTCACAGTCGTTGATGTAGCGCTGGATGTCGGTATGGATGCCGTTGTTGCGCCCGAACTCGGTGGCGTGGATCGTCGAAAGGAGCGGCAAACGGTATTTGTGCTTGAGCGCGCGCCCGGAGAACAGCCCCAGCCAGTCATGGACATGGAGCAGAACCGGCCGCCTTTTCCGCTTCGGTTCCGCCTGCCACGAGGCCAGCAGGGCGTCGGCGCGGCACTCCATCTGCGCGTTCAGGAGGTGGACCCAGTGCACGAAGTCGTTGGAAGGCTCCTCGACCGGGACGCGGTGGATCCAGAGGTTGGGCGCCTGCTGCTCCTCGGCCGCGCCGCCCGCCGCGAGGCCCGTAGGGAGCGTATAGAGCGCCGATTCTCTGCGAAAGGTTCTTCCGAAGATCCTACCGACGGTTCTCCGCGAGATCCAGGGTCATGAGCAGCGCGTCCTCGTCGCCGTAGTAGCGACGCCTGCGGCCGGTCGCCCTGAACCCGAGC
>JAUJNC010000405.1 GCA_030446525.1 Armatimonadaceae bacterium | reverse complement strand
GATAGGCATAGCAACCGACCCACTAGTCGGCGCCCGGGATCGGCCCGCCGAAGGCCTCCGGGCGCGGCGGGGGGGGCGGGGGCGGCACCGCCCGAAGGTGTCGTGGCTGGGGATGCCTCGGGGCAAGGCCAGGAAGGTGCGCAGCCACGGCTCTTTCGCCCGGCCGAACGTGGCCATGCCGGTCCAGCCGTCGGCCCCGCAGATGACCGCGCACAGCCCGATGGTCAGGATATCGACCAACAGGTGCTCTTTGCTGCGCTCGACCCGCGGGTCCGGCAGGTCGGCGAAGTGGGTGCTGACGCTGGTGGGCGGGGTAGGCACGGGCGACCTCCTTCCGGCGACAGGGGCACACGGCGCTGCCGCCAGTATCCCTGCCCCGGCGCCGCCACGCCCGCCCGCACGCTGTCGCCTCGGTGACGAATTGTCCAGTTTAAGGTGCGTTCGCCCTGGTATTGACAAGGGTGAAAGTATCTATATGATGGTGGTGGTTCTCGCAATGCCATTACTGGAAGCAGCCGAACGAGCAGCCGAAGGAAAGGAAGGGTGGCCTATGCCCAGCCTCCCGTGATCCCGGGCCTGGAGCCCCTGGTGCGCAGGCGCTCCAGTTCACGCAGAGGGAGCGTGGATGTCCGGGAGGCGAGCCGTGCTCCCAAGCGGGTCGGGGGCGCGCCGCCCCTGCTCGACGTACCCGCCGCCGAGGCCGACGGTCAGTCGATGAAAGGAAGTGCCGATGCGGAAGCCCCAAGTGCTCGTGACCATCCTCTGCGTGATCGCCGTGGCGCTGGCCGGCGGCGTCCTCGGCACGCCGGGCCGGACGGCGGCCTCCTCACACCGGGAGGCGCCCTTCATCAGCCTGGATCAGCCGGCGGACGCCACCGACCTCTATGCGTTCGTCAGCCCGGACCGGCCGGACACGGTGACCCTGCTCGCGAACTACATCCCCTTGCAGCTCCCGGCGTCGGGGCCGAACTTCTACCGCTTCGGCGACGATGTGCTCTACGAGATCAACATCGACAACAACGGCGACGCCCGGGACGACCTCACCTTCCAGTTCCGGTTCCGCACCGTCTTCAACAACGGCGACACCTTCCTGTACAACACCGGCCCGATCACGTCGTTGGACGACCCGGATCTGAACCAGGAACAGTTCTACTCCCTGTCGCTGCTCGAGGGCGACACCCAGAACAGTCCCCAGCGGCAGGGGCGGGTCCTCGCCGACAACCTGCAGGTCGCGCCGTATAACGTGGGCCCGGCCTCCTACCCCAACGGCTACCGCATGGTCGCGAATCAGGCCATCTACCCGCTCGACAACGGCATCAAGGTCTTCACCGGGCCGCGCGACGATCCGTTCTTCGTCGACCTCGGTGGGGCGTTCGACCTGCTGCAGTTCCGGGTGCTCCAGGGCCTGCCGCCGGTGGACGATCTCGCCGGCCTGAACGTCCACACCCTGGCCCTCCAGGTGCCGATCGCCATGCTGACCCGCAGCGGCGCGCTGCCGAGCGGCCCCAAGGATCCGAACGCCATCATCGGCGTGCGGACCACCTCCTACCGGCAGACCACCAGCGTGCTCCGGCCCGTCGGCGCGCCGGGTCCGGCCTTCCCCCAGGTGCGCAGCAGCGAGGGCCCCTGGGTGCAGATCTCCCGGCTCGACAACCCGCTCGTCAACGAGGTGGTGATCCCCCTGCGGGACAAGGACCGCTGGAACGGCTCGCTGCCGATCAACGACGCCCAGTTCCTGCGTTACGTGCAGGATCCCGAGCTGGCGCGGCTGCTGAATGGGATTCTGGACGTCGACGTGCCGCCCACGCCGCGCGCCGACCTCGTCGCGATCTTCCTCACCGGCATCCCCGACCTGAACCAGCCGGCGAACGTGACGCCCTCCTCGCAACTCCGGCTGAACATGGCGATCCCGCCGTCGGCCAACCCCAGCCGGCTGGGGATCCTGGGCGGGGACAACGCCGGCTTCCCGAACGGCCGGCGACCGCTCGACGATGTCGTCGACATCGAGCTGCGGGCCGTGGCGGGGGCGACGCCGTTCACGCCGACCTTCAACCGGGCGCCCAACAACACGCTGGGCGACATGGTCAACGCGAACGACGTCGCGTTCCTGAATGTGTTCCCGTTCCTCAACGCGCCGCACGACTACGCCGGCGCGTCGTACCGGGCGAGCGGCATGCCGAACACGGGCGCCGGCGGCGCCAAGACGACGCCGCGGCGCAGGTAACGCGCGGGGCGGGCGGCGCGCGCCCGCCTGGCATCGACCGGTGCGCAAGGTCCCCGCGGCGCACGCCGCGGGGACCCCGCACGAACCGGGGGGCGGCGGGCGGGCCATCCCCCCAGGAGCGAGCATGACGACAGGCATGTCCAGGCGGACACGTTGGGCGGTGGCGGTGGCGGCGCTCACCGTCGCGGCCCTCCTGCTCATCCCGGGCCTCGTCCGCGGCACCGGATTCGGGGCGGACCAGGGCGACCCGGCGCCCACCTCCCGTGCCGATCCGAACACCTCCCCCGACCGGCAGATCGCGGCCCTCCAGCAGCGGCTGCGCGACAAGCCGCAGGATTTCGACGCCCACATCACGCTGGCCGGCGCCTATCTGCAGCGGGTGCGGGAG
>JAUJNC010000404.1 GCA_030446525.1 Armatimonadaceae bacterium | reverse complement strand
CAGGATCACGGACTGACGGGCGCGCTGGACTACGAATTGATCGCCCGCTCGAAGGATGCGCTGGAAGGCCGCGCGCCGGTGGCGTTTTCCCTGCCCATCCGCAATCGGAACCGAACGGCGGCGGCCATGCTTTCGGGCGAGGTCGCCAAGCGGTTCGGCGCGGAGGGCTTGCCGCCGGATACGATTCAGATTCGCTTCCGTGGCTCGGCGGGTCAGAGCTTCGGCGCGTTCCTGGCTCCCGGCGTGTCGCTGACCCTGGAAGGCGATGCCAACGACTATCTCGGCAAGGGCATATCGGGTGGGCGTATCGTCGTCTTCCCGCCGCAGGGCGCGGCATTCGACCCGGCGGAAAACGTCATCGTCGGCAACACCCTGCTGTACGGCGCGACCGGCGGCGAGGCGTATCTTTCCGGTAAGGCGGGCGAACGATTCGCCGTGCGGAACTCCGGCGCGCGCGCCGTCGTAGAGGGCGTGGGCGATCACGGCTGCGAGTACATGACCGGTGGAACCGTGGTCGTGCTGGGCAAGACGGGCCGCAACTTCGCGGCGGGCATGAGCGGTGGAACGGCGTTCGTGTATGACATCGACGGGCGCTTCGGCGAGCGGGTCAACCGCGAGAACATTCTTCTGGAGCCGGTTGAGGACGCCGACGACATGGCGACCCTGAAGCAGCTTATCGAGGCGCACCGCCGCTATACGAGCAGCGCGCGCGCCCAAGAACTGCTGCGGGACTGGGAAAGGGCACTGTCCCGGTTCGTCAAGGTCATCTCGGTCGAATACAAGACGCTTCTGGCAACGCGCCGGTCACAGGCGGATCACGAGTTCCTGGAGCGCACCGAGATCAGCAAGCAGCCGGAACCGGTGGATTAGGATTTAGCCCCCTCCCCCGGCCCCTCCCCCACGCTGTGGGAGAGGGGTGAAAGAGGGAAATGTTTCGTCAGGCTTTCCGTCTCCTTCTTCTGGCTCCCCCTCCCCCACAGCGTGGGGGAGGGGCCGGGGGAGGGGGCTTTTAAGGATAATAGGTATGGGTGACAGTAAAGCATTTATTACGCTTCAGCGCGAGATGCCCAAGCGGCGTCCCGTCGAGGAGCGTATTCACGACTGGAAAGAGATTTATATTCCGTTTGAGGAGGGTAAGCTGCGCGCGCAGGCGTCGCGCTGCATGGACTGCGGCATTCCTTTCTGCCATTCCGGCTGCCCGTTAGGGAACCTGATTCCCGACTGGAACGACCTGAGCTACCGCAACCGCTGGAAGGACGCGCTCGATTCGCTGCACGCCACGAATAACTTCCCCGAATTCACAGGGCGGCTGTGTCCGGCCCCGTGCGAGGGCGCGTGCGTTCTCGGTATCAACGCCGACCCGGTGACGATCAAGGTGGTCGAGCAGAGCATCATCGACCGGGGCTATCAGGAGGGCTGGGTGGTGCCGGAGCCGCCCGCGCAGCGCACCGGCAAGACCATTGCCGTGGTCGGCAGCGGACCGGCGGGTCTGGCGGCGGCGCAGCAGCTGAACCGCGCCGGGCATACCGTCACCCTTTTTGAGCGGGCGGATCGCATTGGCGGCCTGCTGCGCTACGGCATCCCCGACTTCAAGATGGAGAAGTGGGTGCTCGACCGGCGCCTGAAGCAGATGGAGGAGGAGGGGGTCATCTTCCGTCCGGGCGTCAACGTGGGCGTGGACATTCCCGTCGCCCTGCTCCAGGCGGAGTTCGACGCCGTCCTGCTGACCGGCGGCGCTACCAAGCCGCGCGACCTCGATGTGCCGGGCCGCGCGCTCCGGGGCATCGCCTTTGCGATGGACTATCTGACCCAGCAGAACCGCCGCGTCGCCGGCGACTCGTTCGTCTGGGACGACGACCTCGACGCGCGGGGCAAGCGCGTGATCATCCTGGGCGGCGGCGATACGGGCGCCGACTGCCTGGGCACGACCCACCGGCAGGGCGCGGCCGAGGTGATGCAATTCGAGATCCTGCCCGAGCCGCCCACGAACCGGCCGGCGGCCACCCCGTGGCCGCTCTACCCGGCGGTCCTGCGCACATCGGCCGCGCACGAGGAGGGCGGCGTCCGCGACTGGAGCATCCGCACCACCCACTTCTCGGGCGAGGGCGGCCGCGTCACCAAGCTGCACGCGGTGCGCGTCCAGCCCGGACCGCCCGGCTCCGACGGCCGCCCGACGCTCCTCGACGTTCCCGGCACCGAGATGGAGTTCGAAACCGACCTCGTCCTGTTCGCGCTGGGCTTCGTCCACCCGCAGCACGAGGGCATGCTCAGCGAGCTGGGCGTCGAGCTGGACCGGCGCGGCAACATCCATACCGACTCCGACTACGCGACCAGCGTGCCGGGCGTGTTCTCGGCCGGCGACATGCGCCGAGGCCAGTCCCTGATCGTCTGGGCGATCGCCGAGGGCCGCGAGGCCGCCCACGGCGTCGACAAGTACCTGATGGGCGAAAGCCGCCTGCCGCTCACTGCCTACAAGTAGCCGCGTAGGAAGGCGGGCCAGGGCGCGTGCGGTATAATGAACCCGTGTCTTCGGTGCGTAATATCGTTGTCCTGGGCTCCACCGGCTCCATCGGGACGCAGACGCTCGATGTCGCGGCGCGGCTGGGCAGGGAGC
>JAUJNC010000403.1 GCA_030446525.1 Armatimonadaceae bacterium | reverse complement strand
TCCGTTGTTCGGGTGTGTTGCACCTGTCGTGCCAAGGAGGCGGACATCGATATCGCTCGTTTCTAGGGAGTGGCGATGCCCTGGCGGGCACCACCGGGCATGAAAAGGGGTCGCGCGCTATGCTGGCCGGCAGGCGGTCGGGTCGCCACGAGGTCGGGTCCCGTCTGGTGCTGGGAGCCCGTAGGGGAGTGTGACCTGGGTGCGGCGAGGCACCACCGATTGTCGCCTCCGGCGCTCGCGCCGGGGAGCACGCACAGCAGAGTCTGCGACGCTGCCGCCACCCCGCCCGACCGCCACGCCGGGGAGGAGGACGACCGTGGAGGTGATCTATCCGCGCTGCTGTGGCCTCGATGTGCATAAGCGGAGCGCGACCGCCTGCCTGCTGCTCACCGAGCCGGGCGGGCCGCCGCGCAAGGAGGTGCGCACCTGCGGCACCATGACCGCCGACCTGCTCGTCCTCGGCGACTGGTTGGCGGCGCACGGCGTGACCCATGTGGCCATGGAGAGCACCGGCGTTTACTGGAAGCCGATCTGGAATTTGTGGGAGGACCGCTTCGCGCTGCTGCTGGTCAACGCCGCCCACGTCAAGGCGGTGCCCGGCCGCAAGACCGACGTCCGCGACAGCGAGTGGTTGGCCGACCTGCTGCGCCACGGGCTGCTGCGGCCGAGCTTCGTGCCGGCGCCACCGCAGCGGGAGCTGCGGGAGCTGACCCGGCTGCGGACCAGCCGGGTCCAGGCCCGGACCGCCGAGGTCAACCGGCTGCAGAAGACGTTGGAAGGCGCCAACCTCAAGCTGGCCAGCGTCGCCAGCGACGTCACCGGCCTCTCGGCCCGCCAGATGCTGGAAGCGCTCATCGCCGGCGAGACCGACCCGGCGGCGCTGGCGGACTTGGCCAAGGGGCGCCTGCGGGCCAAGCTGCCGGAGCTGGAGCGGGCGCTGACCGGGCGTTGCCGGGCGCACCACCGCTTCCTGCTCGCCGAGCACCTGGCCGCCCTCGACGAGCTGGAGGCCGGGATCGCCCGGCTCGGGGAGGAGATCGCGGCGCGGGTGGACCCGTTCGCCGCGGAGCTGGCCCGCTTGGAGACGATCCCGGGGGTGGGCCGCGCCACCGCCGAGGTGCTGGTGGCCGAGCTGGGGACCGACCTGAGCCGGTTCCCCTCCGCCCGCCACTGCGCCTCGTGGGCGGGGCTGTGCCCGGGCAACCACGAGAGCGCGGGCCAGCAACGCAGCGGCCGCAGCCGCAAAGGGAACCAGGCGCTGCGGACGGCGTTGGTGGTGGCGGCGCACGGGGCGGCGCGCCAGCCGGGCACCTACCTGGCCGCCCAGTACCGCCGGCTGGCGGCGCGGCGGGGGACGACGCGGGCGGCGGTGGCGGTGGCCCAGAGCATCCTGGTGATCGCCTACCGGCTGCTCCAAGACGGCACGACCTACCAGGATTTGGGCCCGGACTACTTCGACGAACGCGACCGCACCGGCACCCGACGGCGGTTGGTGCAGCGCCTCGAACGCCTGGGCTACGAGGTCACCTTGGACCCGCGGGCGGCGTAGCATCGGAGGGTTCCTTCCCACGCTCCTGACGTCTTTTCACAGCAGGAACCTGTGCCCTCCCTCTGACCTGGCAGTTTTGTCCATTGCTTGAACGCGGCTGCCTGGTGACAGAGCGGCCTAAAGGTCGCGGGAGGGCACAGATCCCTCCCCTACGACGACGGCGGACGCGCGGACTGCGGTAGATACCAAACCATGTACCGGACATAGCTCTGTACCCCGATCGGAGCAATCTCGGATGACCGGTTCGTGGGAGTTCGTCGAACCGAACGGGCTAAACCGGCTCACCCAAATGCTCCTTGAACCAGGCCAGCACCCGCGTCAGCGCGTGCGCTCGGTGCGCTGGGTAGCCGGTCGCTTGGAAGAGGTGCGAGGCGCCAGGGTAACGGACGAACTCGACGTCGCAGCCGGCTTTGGTCAACGCGACGAACATCTGCTCGCCCTGGCCGATCGGACAGCGGTCGTCCGCTTCGCCGTGGATGATCAGGGTCGGGGTGCGCGTTTGGTGGGCAAACGTCGAGGGGGAGTGCGCGGCGTAAAACGCCCGCAACTCGTGCGGCGGACCGCCGGATTGCAGCTCGCCGAAGACGTGGCCGATGTCGCTCGACCCGTAAAACGACTCCAGGTCGAAGACCGGCGCGCCGCAGACCGCCGCCCGGAAGCGATCGGTTTGGCCGATCGTCCAAGCGGTCATGTAGCCGCCGTAGGAGTAGCCGTAGATGCCGGTTCGGTCGGGATCGGCGTAGGGGCGTTCCAAAACCCGATCGACGACCGCCAGCAGGTCCCGGTAGTCCTCACCGCCCCAGTCGCCGATCACCTGCTGCGTGAAGTGGCGTCCATAGGAGGTGGAACCGCGCGGGTTGGCGAAGACGACCAGGAATCCGTGCGTCGCCAAGCACTGTTGGAGCGGGCTGAAGGCGTAACCGTAGTAGTTGTTCGGCCCGCCGTGGATGTCGATCACGAGCGGGTAGCGTTTGGCCGGGTCGAACCCCGGCGGTTTGAGCAACCAGGCTTCGATCTCGAACCCGCCGCGCTCGATCGTGAAGCGTTCCCCGCTAGCCGGCGGCGAT
>JAUJNC010000402.1 GCA_030446525.1 Armatimonadaceae bacterium | reverse complement strand
ATATAACGAACATTAATCTCTTTACCTTATAGACGCTAGTCCGATCTCCTGGTGACGGGATAACCATTTGTTTTTGAGTCCGCAGGACGGTTGGCGCAACGCGCCCCCGAGGCCAGTGTGTCCACACCCCGACCTGCTCACAGCGCCGCCAGGGATTTTGCCAGCAGGTCAAGAAACAGGCCTATCTCGTCGTTGGTGACGGAAAGGTTGGGGCGGGTGCGGATGGAGTTCCTGCCCGCGCCCAGAAGCAGCAGGTTATGTTCCTCGCGGGCGATTTCGACCAGACGCGCCTTGTGCGCGGGCGTATCGAGCGAAAAGCCCTGGTACAGACCCAGGCCACGCACGTTGTAGATGGGTGAACCGGGCGCTTCGGCCAGCGCGCACAGGCCCGCCGCCAGACGCTCCCCTTTCGGCCCCGCCGCCTCGATCAGCCCCTCGTCCTCGACAATACGCATCTCCTGCACCACGCGCACCATATCCGCCAGAGTCCCGCCCCAGGTGGAATCCAGCACGCCGATGTCCTCCAGCGGCTCACGCATATAGACCGCGCCCGCCCCGAACTTCTTACCGACCGCGACGGCCATCGGCGGGTGGGGCAGGCCGAAGTGGTCGATGCCGAACATCCGGCCCGTCGCGCCCAGGCCCGTCTGCACCTCGTCAAAAGCCAGGTAGACAGCGTGCTCGTGAGCCAGTTCGGACAGTCCCTGAAAGAAACGGGGTTCGGCGACGCGCTGACCGCTCGCGCCCTGTATCGGCTCGACGATAATGCCGACAACCTCATCGGCCATCTGCGCCATCGCAATCGAAGCCATCTCCAGCGCGCGGTCCGTGCGCGCCCGGTTCGCGGCCTCGCTTTCGCGAAAGTTCAGCGCGGGAAACGCCAGCTTGATATTGCCGCCGGTCGTCAGGCCGTGGAAGTCTTTGGTGGCGACCGGATCGGTGGTCTGCGTGACCGCCAGCGCGAACACCGTGCGCCCGTGAAACGCCTGATCGAAATAAATAAAACGACGGTTGGTGATGCCACGCCCGTCCGTACGGCGCTTCGCGTTGAACTTGGCGACGAGGTACTTGAGCATGTTCTCGACCGCCTCCGCGCCGGAGTTGACGGCATAGACTTCCAGCGATGGATTTCGCATCGATTCCGGCGCGAGGCGATACAGCAGGCGGTAGTATTCCAGGCATTCCGGCGTCAGGAAATCCGGGTTGGCGACTTTGTTGTTGGCGGCGCGCACCAGGCGTTCCACATACTCCGGCTCGTACAGACGCGGATGGTTATGGGCGATCAGCTTGGAGCCGAAGTAGCCCGCCCAGTCGAACAGACGCTGCCCGTCCACGGTCGCCAGCCACATGCCCGCGCACTGCGCCAGGTCGAGCGCGAACGGGTACGGCGTCGCGATGACGTACCGCCCCAACTCTTCCAGCATCGCCACCGAAACGGGGCCGGGATATCTGGGTTTGTCGCTGCTGCTCATGTTCGTCTAACCCCCTGTCCGCAGCGCCATCACTTCCGCGACGGCCTGCTCCACGGAACGGGTCTGCGTCGCTATCTGCGCGACCGTCGTTTTT
Source organism: Armatimonadaceae bacterium (assembly GCA_030446525.1). The sequence continues at coordinate 1,052 of JAUJNC010000402.1, read as the reverse complement.
ATATCGCCCATTCCTTGCGTTCAACTGCCGGTGTAGATGGTATAAGTCGAAAGGCGGGTGAAGCCCAGGCGGGCATACAGCGGCTTGCCGTCCGCCGACGATTGCAGCACGCAGGTCTGGAGGCCGCGCTCGCGGGCGTCCTGTAACACATGGCGCATCAGGGCCGTGGCGATACCGGTACGGCGATATTCCGGGCGGGTGGCGACGTTATAGATTCCGGCCAGACCCGCCGCCTCGCACAGCGCCGCCGATCCTACGGGAACCCCCTCTCGATAAGCCACATAGAAACGAAGCAGCGGCGACAACGGGACGCCCGGCGGCAATACGATGCGCGACATGTGATCCGGGATGCCGAACGCGATGGCGAGAACGGCGCGATGGTCGGCGCGCACGTCGTCGGTTTCCGCCGCTTGTATATCGAGATCGGCTTTGCTTGCGGGCCAGTCGTCACCGGGCAGGGTGTCGCGGGTCATGACGGGCATGATCTGCGCTTCGGCCAGCCCCAGATAACGGATGCGGCCCGGCGGCGCGACCGGGTCATGCTCCGGCACGACCAGCGCCCACGGCAGACCGCGCTCGCTGTAGAAGACGCGCGCCTCCTCCACAAACTGGCCGAAATCGATGCCCGCCGCCGCAAAGGCCGGGTTGAACATGGCGACAGGGATGCCGGTGGCGACCAGGCACATGTTGTCGCGCTCCAGCACCCAGCCGGGCGCGGCGGTGCGGGCGAGGATGCGAAACATCTCACGGGCGTTCTCATCCGCGCGCCAGAGGAGGCCCCCCCCGCCCCCAGCCGCACTGCGGCTATTGAACCGCCCTTCGGGCGTGGGGGTGCCGGAATTGCCCCTCGTGCCGCCGCTCCTCTCCCCCTCTCCCACAGCGTGGGGGAGGGGGCCGGGGGGGGGGGGCAATCCTCACTCTTCGATGAACCGACGCCTGAACCAATCAGCGTCCCACCGGCGGTTGCGGAAACGGTTCCCCTCCCTGACGTCCTGCGCACCGTGCTGGAAGAAGCGACCGTCCTGAAGGTAACGCACGACGCCAAAAGCGAC
>JAUJNC010000401.1 GCA_030446525.1 Armatimonadaceae bacterium | reverse complement strand
GGCGCGCCTCGTGGGGGGGGTTGCTGTCGGTGCTTGTGAAGACGGTTTAGACGTCCCCCAGTGAGTCGAATACTCGTCCCCGCGCTATCCATAGGCCGTGCTCCTCGGCGTCCTCCTGGGACAGGAGCCGCGGCGGGGCGAAGTCGCCCGCCGCGGCCAGCGACTCCATCGCACCGTTTCCGGCCCGGGTCGGAATCACGCAGCAGACCGCCGCGCCACAGTCAAAGGCGAATTCCAGCGAGCGCTTTGCCCAAAGCACACCTTCGGTCTCGTCCAGGAACGGCGGGCGGAGCAGCAGAAACACGCGAAGCGCGATGTCGTGCCGGGCCAGGAAGTCGGCGGCCCGGCGGAACGTGTCGAGGGTGAAGCGCTTGTTGAGCCGTTCCAATACGCCTTCGTGAACGGTTTCCAGTCCGAGCGCGACTTCCAGTTTGCTGCCGGGCGCGAGCAGGTCACGGAACCGCAAACAGCGATCGCCGATCAGCGCGGGATGGCATTCCACGATGACCCGCTCGAAGCCGGCAATCTGCGCGGCGATGACGGCGTAGTCTTCCGGCGGGATGGCCTGGGGATCAAAGAAACTGCCCGCGTTGTACAGTTTGATCTGCCGGGCGGGGACGGGGGCGGGCAGGCGGGCCAGCGCGTACTCGATCTGCGCCGGGACGGCGCCGGCGGGCACGCGCGTGTCCAGCGTGTTCTTCCACAGGTCGCACATCAGGCACCGGTACGGGCACTCGCGGTTGGTGAGGAAAACGGTCACCGTGGGGACCGGCTCGCCGGACGCGCCCGCCTCCTCTTCCCGCAAAAAAGCGTAGGGCCGCCGCGGGTCGAGGTGCGCGTTCTTCGGGCCCCGGTGGGCCAGCACCCACCCGTTCCGCGCGGCCGCCCCGCTCGGGTACGGGGCGGCCACGCCGAGCACGAGCGGCTTCATCGCGTGTTGGCGGCGGAGGAGGAAGCGACGGGTAGCGGGACGGAGATGTCGTTGCCGGACACGCGCTGGGCCTCCGGGTCCCACGCTTCGCGCAGCCGCTCTTCCCACTGGCGCAGGAAGACCCGGCGGCACCACGCCTTGCTGACGCGCCACCGGCGGTACGTGTCGCCGCCCGCGCCGTCCTGGAAGCGGCGCTTGGGCGGCGTCGGCATGGTAACGCCGGTGACGGCCCGCACGCCCGCGCGCACCACATCGGCCTTAACGGCGTACAGCCGCTCCGCGCCGCCGTCGCCCAGCACAATGTCGAACGGGATGGCGAGCGCCTCGGCGATGACCGACCGAACGGTGTAGGGCGAGAACGCCTCGAAACCGTAGCGCCGGCCGGGCGCGAAGGTGCGCACGTAGCCGCGCGACAGGCCGCCCGAATAGGTCAGGCTGTGCTTCATGGCGTCCACGCCCCAGCCCTCCTGGTACAGCAGCGGGTTGCGCAGCACGCTGGAGATGGTCAGGTCGGAGTCTTCGAGCGGGTAGGACTTCAGGTTCTCGTCGCCGCCGTCGCCGTCCAGCAGGTAGCGCAGGCTCGGGTACCGCTCGCGGATGCCGCCAAGCAGACACAGCGCGGCGGCCGCGCATTCAACGTCGAGCGGGTGGTAGTCCTCGATGACCGCGATAGCCTCCTCCAGGTTGAAGCGGTCCGGCGAAACGCGGACCGCTTCCCAGGCGTCCTCCAGGCCTAACTCACGCGTGACGGCCTGGGCCTGGGAGGCGTCCTCGCCGCCGCCCAGATCCAGCGTAAAGGCGCGCAGCCGGTCCGGGTCGTCGCCTGCGGCTTGGAGGGCGTGGCGGGCGAGCAGCAAAATGGACGTGCTGTCAATGCCGCCGGAAAACGCGAGCGCGATCGGCTCGTTGGGCGGCACGGTCGCCAGCCAGCGCTTCACGGCCTCGTAGGCCGCGGTGACGTAGTTCGCGCCCGCGGCCTCGAGGTCGGCCGTGCCCTCCCCGATCGCCGGCGTGAAAAAGCGGTGGTAACGCGGGGCGGGGTCCGGACAGCCGATCTGGTCAATCTCGATCAGGTGGTGCGCGGGAACCATGCGGGTGTAGAGCGGATCGAACTGCCAGCCGATCTTCTGGCTCTGGCACCAATCGTACAGCCGGTCCATCCGGTCGGCAGCGACCAGGAACGGGCCGTGGAACATCTTGGCGACGAAGTAGCGGAGCGGCACGCCAATGGTACGCGCGAGCCGCACCGTCTGCCCGTCGCGGGCGGCCGCAGCGAAGTGCCCGTCTGAAGCGCCGAGCGCGGCCAGGTCCGCGCTCTGCACCGCTTGTTCCATCTCGTCAACGGAAATCGCCGTCAATCCCGCCTGCCGCGGCCCGGCGAGGTCCACCAAACGCTCTATCCCTGTCAACATGGCCTGACCTTACCTTTCTGAAAAAGCGGAGAAGATTGCCCGAACACACGCCTGCCTGTTCGTGGGGAAGACGCGCCTCTCCTATTCGCCTGCTTCCCGGGCCGCAACGAACGTGACAGCCCCGGTGCCAGATGCCTGCCGGGGCTGTCATTCGTTGGGGAGGCGGCCGGTTACCCGTTATGCCGCGGGCGCTTCTCGCCGCCAGAGGCGGCGGGCGCCTCCCGCGAGAGCGGCCACGCCCGTCCCCAGCAGACCGAGCGTGCCCGGCTCCGGCA
>JAUJNC010000400.1 GCA_030446525.1 Armatimonadaceae bacterium | reverse complement strand
GATGAAGAACATGCCCATCAGGGCGATGACGACGGTGACCCCCGAGAAGAGCACCGCCTTGCTGGCAGTGGAGCCGGCCAGCTCGATCGCGTCGCGCTTGGCCAGTCCGCGCCGGCGCTCCTCGCGGTACCGCTCGACAATGAAGAGGGCGTAGTCAATGCCGACGGCAAGTCCGATCATCGTGATGATGTTCTCGACCATGTTGGAGAGTTCGTAGACGCGCCCGACAAGAGCGGTCAGGCCGAGGGCGACGACGATCGAGACCAGGGCCAGCACGATCGGCACGCCGGCCGCGACGAGAGCGCCAAAGACGGCGACCAGGACTACGAGCGCGACCCCACCCAGTCGTCGGCGCCCACTCAGCGGCCGCCCCCCCGCTGGCCCGACTACATCTTCCAGTATGTCAAAAATGAGCAGCTTTTCCTCTGCCCCTCGGTGCCCGAGACGGTTAAGCGGAAAAGGTTCGCGCACAACCAGGCCAGCACCTACGGCGGGTACGGCTACAACTACCAGTACCTGGGGAACACCCGGTTCCCCTTCAGTGCCTCTGATGCCGCCGTCCAAAAGCCCGCCGAAACGGTCGCGGTTGCCGACACCAACGGGTGCAGCTTCGACGCCGGCGTCCCGGACGTGGGGAACTACGTTGTCGATCCGCCGCTGCCGAGCATCCTCGGGAGCCGCCCGACGACGCCCGGGGACGGCTTCTACGGCGCGGGCAGCGAATGTATCGGCGCGAACGGATGCCGGGCCATGCCCGCCGAGCGGCACAGCGGCATGGTGAGCGTGGTTTTTGCCGACGGGCACAGCAAGGCGATGCGGCTGTCCGCGCTCGACGACTACAACAAGGACGGCGCCAGAGACAACGGCTGGTGGAACGGGTTCGGCGACCCGGCCAGGCGATAAAGGAAGTTTCCGGGCGGGCTGCACCCGAACGGCATAAGCTTCATCCACCAGGACCCGTCTACGGGGCGGGTCCTGCGGGTGGAGAACGCGCGGACGGCCCCGGCAGGGCCGCGCCCACACCCCCGTAAATCCATCTAAAAAACTCCCCCGAAGGTGGCACAACCGAGACGGAGACCTGAGCGCGCAAGCTCGGGGACGTCACCTTGGGAGGAGTTTTCTCGTGATCCATTGCTGCAGTACCACCGTCCAGCGGCGCGCCTGGCGGAAGCCAGTACCCGCGGCCCTGCTGAGCCTTGGGCTGCTGGGATCGCTCGGGGCGGGAGTTTGCCGCGCGGCGGCCGACGCCGTTTCGGACAAGAGCGACCAGTTCCTGACACGAAAGATGGCCGCCAGGCCGGCCGCGGGCTGGACATCGGTCATCGTCAAGCTCCACGGCGACCTGAGCCGGGAGCGCGAGGGCGAGCTGAAGGCCCTGGGCGGCTACATCTATCGCCGGCTGCCCCTTGTCCGTTCGGTGGCCCTGCGCGTGCCCAACAAGAACGTCGGCCGCCTGGCCGCCTTGCCGTTCGTGGCCCGTTTGTCGTCCGACGTGCCCGTGAGGAAAAACGACGAGTTCACGGCCCGCTCCAGCGGCGCGGACGCGGCCTTCGAACAGTACCACCTGACCGGCAGCGGCATCGGCGTGGCCGTGGTGGACAGCGGCGTGCGCTCGCATCACCCGGACGTGAGCCCGAACCTCCTTTGCCGCGTCAACTTCGTGTCCGGCTCGGCCGGCGCCGAGGACCCCTGCGGTCACGGCACGCACGTGGCGGGCATCGTCGCCGGGAACGGCGCCGCGTCCGCCGGCAGCCGCTATCACCGCACGTTCTACGGCGTCGCGCGGCGGGCCGGGATCATCAGCGTCCGCGTGCTCGACGGGAAGGGCCGGAGCGACGTCAGCACGGTCCTGGCCGGCATCCAGTGGGTGGTCAACAACAGGGCGCGCTACAATATCCGCGTCTTGAACCTGTCGCTCGGGCACCCCGTGGGCGAGAGTTACGCGACCGACCCGCTGTGCCTGGCCGTGGAGAAAGCGTGGAAGGCCGGCATCGTGGTCGTGTGCGCCGCCGGTAACGGGGGGCGTTTGCAGGACACCCCGGATCCCGGCCTGGACAACGAGGGCTACGGCGCCGCCTATGGATCGATCCAGTCGCCCGGCAACAGCCCCTACGCCATCACCGTCGGCGCCATGAAAAGCACGGACGGCGGGCGCGACGGGGACCGTATCGCCACCTACTCGGGTCGCGGCCCGACGCGCCTGGATTTCGTGCTCAAGCCCGACCTCGTGGCCCCCGGGAACCGCGTTATCGGGCTCAATTCCGGCCAGAGCTACCTGGAAAGCACGCATAGCGGAAGCAACCTGGTCCCGCTGTCGGATTACGCTTATACCGATGCCGACGGCGCCTCGGGCAAGTACTTCCGCCTGTCAGGCACCTCGATGGCGGCGCCGGTCGTCTCCGGCGCCGCGGCCCTGCTGCTCGAGGCCGACCCCGCTCTCTCGCCCGACACGGTCAAGGCCCGCCTGATGGTCTCGGCCGACAAGTGGGGGTTCCCCGATGGCGGCACGGATGCCTGCACCTTCGGCGCCGGCTACCTCAACATACCCGCCGCCCTGGAATGCGCCGTCGTGGCCACCGGGCCCGCAGTCAGCCCGCTGTTGGTGCGTGACGAGCAGGGAGA
>JAUJNC010000028.1 GCA_030446525.1 Armatimonadaceae bacterium | reverse complement strand
GTATCTATGTCTATCTCTGATTTTATCTCAATCTCTTTATTTATCCTTTTGCTCTTCTGACGAGTTTGTTTGATGTCTCTTCAGTCTCTTAGTCATGTCTGTAGTCTCGATTGCTCTGCTTGTCGAGTGTCTATTTCTCTCCTTGACGTGCTCGTTGTCCGCATTTGAGGTAATGGAGCGATCTTGACACGCTCCATGCCCTCCTCGGCGGCCGCCACCGTCTTCTCGAACGGGCCGTAGAAGTCGCGCATCAGCGCCACCCAGTCCTGCTTCCCCTCCTCGATCGTGTCGAGCTTGCCCTCGACCCCCGCCGTGAACTGCACGTCCAGGATGTCAGGGAAGTGCTTCACCAGCAGGTCGGTCACGACGAAGCCGAGCTCGGTGGGCTGGAACTTCTTCTCGGCAAGCTCCACGTAGCCCCGTTCCTGGATGGTCCCGATGATTGACGCGTACGTCGAGGGCCGCCCGATGCCCTGCTCCTCCAGCGCCTTGACCAGGGTCGCCTCGGAGAAACGCGGCGGCGGCTCGGTGAAGTGCTGTTTGGGCAGCAGCTTCAGCAGGTCGAGGAGCTGGCCCTCGGACAGCGCCGGCAGCGGCGGCCTCTCCTCGTCGTCCACCGTGCGGGCGTCGTCCTTGCCCTCGGTGTAGACGCGCAAAAAGCCGTCGAAACGGATCGTCGAGCCGGTCGCCCGGAACGTGTAGACGCCCGCCATGCGGGATGTTACATCGGCGCTGCGCGCCGCGTCGATGTCGGCGGTGACCACGTCGAGCAGGGCGGGCTTCATCTGCGAGGCGACGAAGCGCAGCCAGACCAGCCGGTACAGCTTGTACTGGTCCGGGCTCAGGTGCCCCTTGATCGCGTCCGGCTCGCGGAACACGGACGTGGGCCGGATCGCCTCGTGCGCGTCCTGGGCCGACCCCTTGCTCTTGTACACGTTGAAGCGCTCCGGCGCGTACTGCGGGCCGTAGTGCGTCACGATGTACTGCTTGGCGTCCGCCTGCGCCTCCGCGGCGACGCGCGTCGAGTCCGTCCGCATGTAGGTGATGAGTCCCACCTGCCCGCCGTCCGTCCCCAGGTCGATGCCCTCGTAGAGCTGCTGCGCCACCGTCATGGCGCGCCTGGCGCCGAAGCCGAGCTTGCGCGAGGCCTCCTGCTGCAGCGTGGAGGTGATGAACGGGGCGTAGGGGCGCCGCTGGCGCTCGCTCTTTTTGACCTTCTTGACCTGGTAGGCGGCCCCTTCCAGATCGCGCATCACCCGGTCGGCGTCGTCCTGGTTCTTCAGCTCCAGCTTCTTGCCCGCGAACTCGCGCAGCTCGGCGTCGAAAGGCTGCTTCTTTTCTTTCGGGGTCAGCGTCGCGGTGACGCTCCAGTATTCTTCGGTCACGAACGCCTGGATCAGGCGCTCGCGGTCGCAGATCAGGCGGACGGCCACCGACTGCACGCGCCCGGCCGACAGGTTCTTCTTGACCTTTTTCCAGAGCAGCGGCGAGATCTTGTAACCCACCAGGCGGTCCAGGACGCGCCGCGCCTGCTGGGCGTCGACCAGATCCTGGTTGATGGTGCACGGCGAGCGCAGCGCCTCCTGCACGGCGGTTTTCGTGATCTCGTTGAACTGGATGCGCCGCGCGTTTTTCAGTTTGAGCGCACTCGCGATGTGCCAGGCGATCGCCTCGCCCTCGCGGTCGGGGTCGGAGGCGAGGTAGACCGTTTCGGCGCCCTTGGCGGCGTCGGCGAGCTTTTTCAGCACGTCCTTGCGCTCCGGTATCGGCACATAGGACGGCTCGAAGTCGTGCTCGACATCCACGCCGAGCTTGGACGGCGGCAGGTCGCGGACGTGCCCCATCGAGGCCTCGATCTGGAAATCGCGGCCCAGGAACCCCTTGAGCGTCTTGGTCTTGGCAGGCGACTCGACTATGATAAGCGACTTGGCCATGGATTTTCCTACGGATTTCGATCAAACGAAGAGACATGCGGCGAGCGGATCGGCGTGCGGCTCAGGGCCATTATTGCCCGAAGGGACGTTTCTCCTTACCCCCACGTTCCCGGGCGCCGCGACCGTGTTCACTTCCCCTCTTACAGACCCACGGCGAAAAGAGTTCCCGCCGGCCTTGTGGAGCACCCGGCATTGTATCGTATGTCCCCGGCGCGCGCAAGCCCGCCAAACGCGATGGTTTTGCCTGCCGGAGGTCGCGTTGCCGGGGGCGCGTTGTTGCGGTATAATAGGGACAGATTGTCAATAACGAAGGCGGCCCGCGCGGGTCGCCTTTTTTACGGTGTGGCTGCCCGCGGCGGCATGCCTTCTAAGGACAGGGGATTCAAACATGCTGACTGCTGAGAAGATAAGCAAAAGTTACGGACCGCAGGTCGTTTTGAAAGATGTTTCTTTGATCATACGCCCCAAGGACCACGTGGGCGTGGTCGGACCCAACGGCGCGGGCAAGTCGACGCTGCTCAGGATCCTGGCGGGGCTGACGGAGCCCGACAAGGGCGAGGTGAACGCGCACGGGCGCACGGTCGGCTACCTGTCCCAGGAGTCGCAGTGCCGCCTGGGGGTGACGGTCGGCGAAGAGATGCGCTCGGCCCTTCCCGACGTGGCCGACGTCGAGGCGCGCCTGGTCGCCGCGGCGGCCGCCGTGGGCGCGGGCAGTGACAAGGCGCAGATGGCCGCGCTGAGCCAGGCGACCGACGACCTGCACCGCCTGGACGCGCACACGGTCGACGCGCGCATCGGGCGCGTGCTGGCGGGCCTGGGGTTCGAGCTGGACGCGACGGACCGGCTGACCGACACCTACTCCGGGGGCTGGCAGATGCGCATCGCGATGGCCAAACTGCTGCTGCGGGAGCCGGACTACCTGCTCCTGGACGAGCCGACCAACCACCTGGACGATGCCGCCCGCTACTGGCTGATGTACGATTACATCCCCAACTACCCCGGCGCGGTCGTGATCATCTCGCACGAGCCGGAGTTCCTGAACCAGACCGTGACCCGGATCCTGGAGATGGAGGACGGCCAGGTCAAGGATTACACGGGCGACCACGACGAGTACGTGCGGCTCAAGACCGAGGAGCGCGCGCGCCAGCAGGCTGAGTACGACCGGCAGCAGAAGGAGCTGGAAAAGTTCAAGGAGTTCAAGGAGGAGTTCGGCGCCAAAAAGCACATGGCCACGCTCGTGAAGAGCCGGGAAAAGCAGATGGAGAAGAAGGTGGATCTGATCGAGAAGCCCAAAGGCCCGGCCCGGACGATCTACCTGGAACTGCCGGAGGCGCCGCGCTCGAACCCGCAGCCCCTGGTCCTGCGCAATGTCGTCAAAAAGTACGGCGACAAGACGGTCCTGGACGGCGTCACCCTGGACGTGGTGCGCGGGGACCGCATCGCGCTGACCGGGCCCAACGGCGCGGGCAAGTCGACGCTGCTTAAGATCGTCGCGGGCGAGATCGAGCCGACCGGGGGCGAGGCGAGCGTCCACCCCAAGACGATCATCGGGTACTTCGCGCAGCACCAGGCGGAGGCGCTCGAGCCGTCGCGCACGGTCCTGGAGGAGACGCTCCACGGCCTGCCGACCCGGGAGGAGGAGAACGCCCGCAAGCTGCTGGCCCGCCTCCTTTTCCGGGGCGACGCCGTCTTCAAGCTGGTCGGGGTGCTTTCGGGCGGCGAGCGCTCGCGCGTCGCCCTGGCCAAGTTCCTGCTGCGCCCGGCGAACCTGCTCCTGCTGGACGAGCCGACCAACCACCTGGACCCGGCGGCGCGCGGCGTGCTGGAACAGGCGCTCGCCCAGTTCGACGGCACGATCCTCATGGCGAGCCACGACCGTTCCCTCATCGACACGGTCGCGACCGGCGAGTTCTACGTGGAGAACGGGAAGCTCACCCTGGTCCTGGATCCCACCATCGCGCGCATCCAGGAGGATTAAACCCGCCCCCTGCCCCCTCACGGGTGAGGGGGCAGGGGGCTTCGCTATTTCCCGCTGCGCTGCGCTGCCGGGTGCTGCTCGGGCCGGGCGGGGCGCTCGGGGCGGGCCGCGCCGCGGGTTCGCCGCCCGGCGCGGCGGGCGTGCCCCTTCCGTCGGGGGACCGGCTGTGCCTTGCCCGCGTTACGGTACTGCTCCAGGATCTTCGCCGCCTCCGGCGATATGGTCTGTTTCTTCTTTTTCATCGCTTTCCTTCCTCCCTCTACACTAGTATAGCGTCACAGCACGCGGATGCAAAGGTTTCCCGGCTGGCGGCGCACCAATCCCTTCATCTCCAGCAGGGTCAGGGCGGCCGTGGCCTGCGACGCGGCCAGCCCGGCGGCGGCCGCCGCGTCGTCGAGGTGGCGCGGCGCCAGGTCGAGAAGCGGCCAGCAGGCGGCTCTCGTCCGGCGGGAGGCCGGCGGCCAGCGCAGGAGCCGGCGCTTTCGCGGCCGGGGCGCCGCCGGGCGGTTCGGCGGGGAGCGGCGGGGCGCGGGTCGACGGCGATGCCGAGGGCCGCCAGCACGTCCTCGGGCGTGTCCGCCAGCGCCGCGCCGTCCTGGATGGCCTGGTGCCCCCTGGGAGCGGCCCGTGTCAACGGGGCCGGGGACCGCCCAGACGTCGCGGCCGTACTCGGCGGCGTTGCGCGCCGTGATGAGCGCCCCCGAGTTGCGCGGCGTTTCCACGAGGACCACGCCCCGGGCCATCCCGGCGATGATGCGGTTGCGCGTCGGGAAGCGCCACGGCTCCGGCAGTGTCTGCAGGGGGAACTCGGAAACGAGGCGCCCCCGCACGCCACGATCCGGGCGAACAGGGCGCGGTTTCCCGCCGGGTACGCCACGTCCACCCCGCAGCCGAGCACGGCGATCGTGCGCCCCTCACCCGCCAGAGCCCCCTGGTGCGCCGCCGTGTCGATGCCCGCCGCCCCGCCGGAGATGACGGCCAGGCCCCGCTCGGTGAAGGCGCGGGCGAACCGCTCCGCCTGCATCTGGCCGTAGCGCGTCGCCCGCCGCGAGCCGACGATGGCCACGCCGAACCGGTCGTCCGGGCGGAGCGCGCCGCGCACGAACAGGAGCGGCGGGGCGTCGGCCAGCGGGAGCAGGTTGGCCGGGTACGCCCCGTCGCGGAAGGTGACCGCCGAGACGCCCGCCTCCTGGGCGCGCTCTCGCAGCCTGGCCGGGACGGGCGCGCGCGCGGCCTCCCGGAGGCGCGCCGCCTGCTTCTCGGTCAGCCCGACGCCGGCCGCGCGCAGGTCGGCGTCGGGGAGTTCCAGGGCCGCGGGGGCGACGGGCAGAGCTCCAGAAGCGCGCGCAGGCGCTGCGGCGGCACGAGCGGCGGCGAGCCGCAGGCAGGCCCAGAGCGCATCCGCCGAAGGGGATGCGGGGACGTCGGGGTTGGCATGGGTGTGTCTCCTGGCGCTTCGGATGTACGAGCCTGTCCGGGCAGGCATACAAGTCAGAAGCCGGAAGCCACGATCCTGAATGTCGGCTTCCGGCTTCTACGTCACTTCGGAGGGAAGCAGCGCGCTTCTACAGCGGGGGAGGCGCCGGCGGAGGCGTCGAGGGCGCCGGCGCAGGCGAGGGGGGCGGCGGGGGCGGGGTGTTCCCGCCGCGGTCTCTGTCGCGGCGCCGGTCGTCGCGGCGCCGGTCGTCGCGCCCGCCTGCGCCTGGCCGCGCGCCTCCCGGTGCCGGACGCGCCCCCGGCGCGGGGCGTACGCCCCCGATCCCGGACGCGCGCCCGGCTGTGTGCCGGGCCGGGCCACGCCCCCGGCGCCGCCGGCGCGCGCGCGGCGCAGCCGGGGCCTGCTGCCCCCGGTTGGTCATAGCGGGCAGCGAGTTGTCCACCACGAAGGACCACTTCTCCTCGCGCGCGTTGCCGCGCCAGTCCCTGGCCGTCAGGGTGACGGTGTGGCGTCCGTTGGCCATGGGCGGGTTCACGGCCCCCGCCTCGGCGGACGTCCGGTAGTAGATCAGGTCCCGCGACGCATCGTAGGTGGCATCGAGCGCCTGGTCGTCGAGCGTGATCTTGACGGAATCTTTATCGATGCCCGAACCCGGGTCGTACAGGCTCGGCGGCGAAGACCAGGGGCGGCGTGCCGGACACAAGGGAGCCGGGCACCGGGAAGAACCGGGCAGCCAGCGGCGGGGTCGTGTCGATCGCGTCGGGCCGGAACGCGGACAGGCTGCCGTCGTCGGAAAGCACGTACAGGGTGCCGTTCGCGATCGCCATGGGGGCGGCCAGTGCGGTGTACGTCGGCGGCGCGACCCGGGGCTGGTTGGTGGACGGGTCGATGGAGTAGTACCAGAGCGTCCTGCCGTCTTCCCGCGACAGGGCGTACACCACGTTGCGGACCGTGGGGACATAGATCACGTCCCCGGAGATGGTCGGGGCCGCCGCGGCCTCGTACGGCAGCTGGATCGGCTTCTCCCACACCTCCCGGCCGTCCCGGTCGCGCAGTGCGTACAGGTTGCGGTCGCCGTCGGTCACGTACACCACGCCGCCCTCCGCAACCGGCGGGGCCGCGATGTCGGCGGGCAGCGTCTGCATCCAGCGCTGGTTGCCCGAACGGGGGGTGAGCGCGAGGAGCCGCGAGCCGGCGGGCACGAACAGGGTGTTGCCCGCGAACACGAGGCCGTTGGGCAGCGTGGAGAAGGGCAGGCGGAACTGCCACCTGAACTTGCCGGTCAGGTTCACGGCGTGGACGTGCTGGTCGGACGAGGTGGTGAAGATCATCCCCTCCCCGATGACCGGCGCGGAGTTGATGTTGTCCCGGGCCTTATACGGCTGCGGCCACACCGGCCGGCCGTCGTTCGGGTCCAGGGCATACAGGGTGTCGTCGTTCGAGCCGAAGTACAGCACGCCGCCGAAGATCACCGGGGAGGCCGTGATGGGGCCGCCCGTGCGGAAGGTCCGCAGCAGCTCCCCGTCCTGGGCCCGGAGCACATACAGGTTGCCGTCCGAGGCGCCGATGTAGACGTTGCCCCCGTCGACGAGCGGCGCGGTCTGAAAGGTCTGGCTGCCCAGGGTGCCCTGGCTCGGGTAGCGCCACTTCTGGGCGCCGGTCCGGACGTCGACCGCGTAGACGACGCCGCCGCCGCTCCGGGTCTCGCCGGACGCGAAGTACGCGGTGTCGCCCACGATGGCGGGGGCGCAGGGGTTGTTGCGGTGGGGGGCGGCCGTGAAGCGCCACAGCAGCGACAGCGGCGGCGCAAGCTTCTCTTCGGCCACGCTGGACCGCTGCACGTTGCCGCGCAGGAGCGGCCAGTCCGCGGCGCGCACCGGCGCCGCACCGAGCGCCAGGCCGATGCCCAGCAGCGCCGTCAACGCGCCGGGGATAGAGCGGGGAAAGTTCGTCATCGTTTTCATCCTCAACTAAGCGGATTATAACAGAGCGCTTAGCGGGCCGTCAAGGTGCGGCCCCACCCTGTGCTACGAAGCCGGCGCCGCCTGCGGTTCCCCGCAGCGCGCCGCGCTCCCTGCCGTTCCCGGCGGCGCCCGGCGGCGGCTCGAAGGTAAAGGAGCCGCGGGGCGGCTCCTCGTCCACGCGCACCTGGCGGTAGCGCACGGTGACGATCCGGTCCACGTCGGTGTCGCGCGTCAGAAAGCCGGTTTCGGTACGCTCGCGCCGCCGCTCGATCTGGCGCGGCAGGCCGTCCGCCCCCAGAGCGACCGTGACCGTGGTTTTCTCCTCCTGGGTCTGCCTGCCGCGCCTGCGCTCCACGTCGTTTTGCACCAGTTCCAGCAGGTCCACGGCCTCCCCGCCCACGGACTGCCGGCCCCGGTACACGGCCCGGACGTAGTCCCCGATCGGCGGCGCGAAGAGCCACCGCAGCGCGTCGCCCTCGTCGTCGAAGCCGGTCCGGTCCAGGCGTTCGGTGACGTCCGAAGGGTCGGGCAGCGGGGCGGTGCGGGTCTGGCCCCTGCCCCGGTCGTGAACGAACATCTGACGCCCGTCCAGCACCGCCAGGAGCGGCCGGTCTTGCCGGCCGCCGCCCGTCGTTTCCCGCGTCAGCCGCGCCCGGCCGGGCCTGTGCAGCCAGGCGGTGTAAAGGACGGCCGGCGCGCCGGCGCCCGCCGCATCCTGACGCGGCGGCGCCGTCTCGTTCTCCCGGCGCGTGGTCACCTCGATCTGCGCGGAGTACGTCAGGAGACGCTCCTGCGCCCGCGTCCACCGGGTCAGCAGCTGCCGCGCTTCCCGGTCCGCCGCCCGGAGCCCGTCGGCGTCCGGCAGGCTGACGCTGGGCAGCGCCGTCTCCCGATACCCCCGGGGGAGCGACTGCCCGAACAGCGCGGCGGGCAGGGGGGCGCTGGCCGCGCGCGCGCCCTGGTAGTCTTCGCGCCGGTACGTGACGCGCGGGCGGGCACCGCCGGGCCTGCGCGCGGCGGCGCCCTGCGGCTCGGCGCTGACCCACTCCTCGTAGCGCAGCAGCAGATGGGTCTTCGCGTCGAGCAGGTAATGGCGCGTCGTGGTGGCCCGGGCGCCGTCCCCGGACCCGCGCGGGCGCGCCGCTTCGGTTTCCCACACCTCGTCGGCGGGGGCGCCGCCGAGGGTCTGCTGCTTGCCGCGGCGGGTCACGCCGCGCACCGTCCATTCCGGATCCAGCAGCAGGACGCCCGCCCGCGTGGACGGCGCCACCTGCACCTGCCGCAGGACGCCGGGCAGCGTGTCTTCCGCCGTGACGGGCAGGCGCACGAACTCGCGCACCGGCGCCTTGCCCCCGGGCCGCGCGTGGAAGCGCGTGGCGAGCAGCGCGCTGCCGTTCGCGACGGCCCGGCGGACCTGCCGGTCACCGCCCGACAGGGACTCGGTCGTCAGCGCCAGGCGCCGCGCCGCCGGTTCGGCGGCGACGGTCTCCGTGCCCGTAGTCGTCTCCGTTTTCGTGCCCGGATCGGCCTTCACGACCCACTTCGCCTCGAAGCGGAGCGCGGGGGCGTTCCGGTAGGCGTCGCGCGCCGCCCACAGGAGCCGCCGCCCGGCGAGTTCGTCCGCGAACGAAAGGTTTCCCGTGGCGGGCGGGGGTTGGGGGAGGGCGTGCGCCGTCTGCGCCCGGGCGGGCAGGGCGAGTCCCGCCAACAGGGGCAGGGCGACGGGTACAAAGCGGCGATTCCGAAGAGCCTTCATGGGAGCTTCCTTGGCGCGTAGAATTGACAGCTTCTGCGTAGACGTGAATCCGCGCGGCGCGGTTCACTGCGCGCGCAGATACGCCCCCAATTGCTCCGTGAGCGCGGATCGTACCTGCCCCAGCGCCGCCTCCACCTCGGCGTCCGTGAGGGTGCGCGCCGGCGAGCGGAAGCTGAGGTGCAGCGTCCGCGACCGTTCGCCCTGGCCCAGGGTGGCGCCCTCGTACACGTCGGTCAGGCGCAGGCTCGCCAGGCGCGGCCCGGCGGCGCGCGTGGCGACCGCCTCCACCTGCGCGTACGGGATGGTTTTGTCGAGGACCGGCGCCAGGTCGCGCGCCACGGGCGGGAAGCGCGGGAGCGGCGCGTAGCGGACGGCCGACTCGGCCGACAGACGCCGGAGCGCGTCGCCGTCCAGGTCGAAGAGGCAGGTGCGGCGCGGCAGATCCTGGGCGGTCACGGTGGCCTCGGAAAGCTCCGCCACCAGGCCGAGGCTCTCGCCGCCCGCCGAGACCGCCGCCGTGCGCCCCGGATGCGTGATGGGGTGCGCCGCCGGCGCGAACGTCGCCTCGGCGATCCCCAGCGCGCGCAGCAGCGCTTCCACGACGCCTTTGGCGAAGAAGAAGTCCAGCGGGAGCGCGTCGGGCCGGACCGACCACGACGGCGGCATCGCCGAACCGCTCAGCACGCCCGCCACCCGGAGCGGCTCGGCGTACTCCCCCTCGCCCTCTTTGCGGTACACCGGTCCCACCTCGAACAGGGCGACGTCGCGCACGCCGGACGCGTGCGCCCGCGCCGCGATCTGGAAAAGGCCGGGCAGCAGGGACGTGCGCAGCGAGGACAGCTCGGGGGAGAGCGCCGAGCGCACCGGAACCCGGTGCGCCGCCTCGTCCCGGGTCGCCAGCGGCGAGGGCGCCGTGAGCGAGTGCGACAGCACCTCCTGCAGACCCGCGCGCACCAGGGTTTCGCGCGCGCGCGCCGTCCAGCGCCCGCGCGGCGAGTCGGCCCCTCCCCCGGAGCGCAGCGGGGGCAGCGTTTCGGGCAGGTTCTCGTAGCCGAGCGCGACGCGCCCGACCTCCTCGGCGATGTCGTCCTCGATGGCAAGATCCGGCCGGAACGTCGGCACCTGCACGTCGAGCGCGCCCGCCGAGCGCTCCACCGACAGCCCGAGCCGCGCGAGCCCGTCGATCATCACGTCGCGGTCCACGTCGGCGCCCAGGAGCTTGCGTATCCGGTCCACCCGCGCCAGGATCCGGCGCGGCGCATCGCCCCGCGCGTATACGTCGATCGTGCCCGGGACGACTTCGCCGCCGGCCAGCTCGCCGAGCAGCGCGGCGGCGCGCTCGGCGGCCACGGGCGCCAGGGCGGGGTCCACGTAACGCTCGAAGCGGTACGACGCTTCGGTCGCCAGCGGCAGGCGCTTGGCCGTGCGGCGCACGGAGAGCGGGTCGAAATGGGCCGACTCCAGCAGGACGTTTTTGGTGCCCTGGTGGACCTCGGTCGGCCCGCCGCCCATGATGCCGGCGACGGCGACCGGCCTGTCCGGGTCGCAGATGCAGAGCATGCCCGGCCCGAGCCTGCGCTCCACGCCGTCGATGGTGGTCAGCGTTTCGCCCTCGCGCGCCTGCCGCACGACGATCTTGCCCTCGGGCAGGGTGTCCAGGTCGAAGGCGTGCAGGGGCTGGCCCAGCTCCAGCATCACGTAGTTGGTCACGTCCACGACGTTGTTGACGGGCCGCATCCCCGCCGCCGCGAGCCGCTGCTGCATCCACTGCGGCGACGGCCCCGCGGTGACGTTCCGGATGATCTTGGCCGCGTAGCGCGGGCAGGCCCGGGTGTCCAGGACCTCGACGGAAGCGTACTCGCGCGCCGCCCCGGGCGAGACGTCCGGCACGGCGGGCAGGGGCCGGAGCGGGAGTGTGTTCACCGCCGCCGCCTCGCGCGCCGTGCCGTACACGGACGCCCAGTCCCCCCGGTTGGGGGTGATCTTGGTGTGGAGCGTCGGACCGGCCGGGGTGGACAGGATCTCCTCGACCTCCAGCCCGGCCATGGTCAGCCGGTCGGCGAACGCGTCGAGCCCCGCCGGTTCGTCGGGGACGTCCACGTATTCGCGCAGCCACGCCACAGGGATCCTCATGTCGGTCTCCTACCTCTCGCCCCCTCCCCGCGCCGGGGAGGGGAGAGGTGCTAGAACTGCTGCAAGAAACGCAGGTCGTTCTCCAACAGCAGGCGCAGGTCGTCGATGCCGTAGCGGAGCATGACCATACGGTCCCAGCCCAGGCCGAACGCGAAGCCGGTGTAGCGCTCCGTGTCGTAGCCTGCCCGGCGCAGGATGTTCGGGTGGATCAGGCCCGCGCCGCCCAGTTCGAGCCACCGCGGCGCCCCACCGTTGGGATCAGCCCAGCGTATCGCCACCTCGACGCCCGGCTCGACGAACGGGAAGAAGTCCGGGCGGAAGCGCACCGTGACGTCGGGGCCGAACATCCGGCGCGCGAACTGTGCCAGCACGCCTTTCAGGTCGGCCAGCGAGATGCCCTCGTCGACGGAGAAGCCGTCCACCTGGTGGAAGGTGTGCGAGTGCGTGGCGTCCACGGCCTCGTAGCGGAAGCAGCGCCCCATCGTGGCGACGCGGAACGGCGGCCGCCGTTCCCGCATCACGCGGCCTTGCAGGGCCGTTGTCTGCGTCCGCAGCAGGTGCGTGTCGTCCACGTAGAACGACATCTGCTCGTCCATGGCGGGGTGGTCGGGCGGGTAGTTGAGCCAGTCGAAGTTGTACTCGTACTCCTCGATGTCCGGCCCGTCCACGAACTCGAAACCCAGCCCGATCAGGACGCGCTTGATGTCCTCCGCGGTGCGCGTCAGCGGGTGCAGGCGCCCGGCCGGGCGCGCGCGGCCGGGCAGGGTGACGTCGAGCGCCTCGGCCCGCTCTCGCGCGGCCCGCTCCGCGGCGGACAGCGCCTCCTTGCGGGCGGCCACGGCCCCGCCCAGCCGCTCCTTGGCCGCGTTCAGGGTCTGCCCGAACAGCGGCCTCTGGTCGGCGGGCAGCGAGCCGATGCCGCGCAGCAGCTCGGTCAGACGCCCCTTGCGCCCCAGGTACTCGGTCTGGATCCGGTCCAGCGTTTCGGACGACCCGGCGTCGGCGACGGTCTGATGAGCCTCCGCTTCGATACTCCGGAGCTCGTCGGTCAGCATGCGGTTGTCCTCGGGCACGCTTGCCCCATGAGAAAGGCCCGCGGCGCGGGCCGCAGGCCTTTTCGGTCGGGTCGGACGCGCGGCGCTCAGGCGGCGGCCGGGAGACCGACCTGCCGCAGCAGCGCGGTAAAGCCGTCCGGGTCGGTGATCGCCATGTCCGACAGCACCTTGCGGTCGAGCTCGATGTTGGACTTGGCCAGGGCGGCGATGAAGGCCGAGTAGCTAGTCCCGGCGCCGCGGCACGCGGCCGAGATGCGCGTGATCCACAGGCGGCGGAAGTCGCGCTTTTTGTTGCGCCGGTCGCGGTAGGCGTAGTTACCCGCCCGGGCGACCGCCTCGTTGGCAGTCTTGAAAAGGTTGTTCTTGGCGCCCCAGTACCCGGAGGCCTGCTTGATGATCTTTTTGTGGCGCTTGTGGGTCATCACCCCGCGCTTGACTCGTGGCATCTTTGAATCCTAAATCCTACTCGCTCGCCCCGTACGGCAGGCTGGCGGCCCACGGTCTTGTTCTTGCCGGGGTCCAGAACCGCCTCCATGTACAGGCGGCGCTTTTCCGACGGGCTTTTGCTGATCATCGAGTGCGCCCGGCGCGTGTGCCGGTGCATCAGCTTGCCCGTGCCCGTCTGGCGGAAGCGCTTGGCGGCGCTTTTCCGGGTCTTCATCTTAGGCATGGTCGCTTTCCTTTCTTCGGTTGCCGCATCGAAGTGCGGCAAAAGCGAACCCGGCGCGGCGGGGCGTCGGGTTCGCGTGACGCGGCGTGGGCGGGGCGGCAGCGCCCCGCCGGGAAGTCACAAGCTTTAAGCCGCGGGCGGTGCGCTCGGCGGGGCGGCCGCGGGCGGCGGGGCCGGGGCCTGCGCGGGCGGCTGCGGCGCCGCGGGCTTTTTGGGCGCCGCCTCTTTGGCGGGCGCCAGGACCATCACCATGGTGCGCCCTTCCATCATCGGCGAGCGCTCGACGATGCCGACCCCTTCGTTCTGCACCACGTCCACGATCTTGTTCAGCGAGCGCTGGGCGAATTCAGGGGTGGGCGATCTCCCCGGGACCGGAACCGGACCGTCACCTTCACCTTGTCCCCCTCGCCCAGGAACTTGACGATGTTCTTGATCTTGAACTCGAGGTCGTGCTCGTCCGTACCGGGCCGCATCGTCATGCCTTTCATCTCCTGCTGACGCTGCTTGCGGTGCGCTTCGCGCTCGCGCTTGCCCTGCTCGTACTTGTACTTGCCGTAATCCATGATACGGCAAACCGGCGGCTGCGCGCGTTGGGCGCAACCTCGATCAGATCCAGCCCCCGCTCGCGCGCGATATCCAGCGCCTCGCGCGGCGGCATGACTCCCAGCCTGTGCCCCGGCGTCGTCGATCACCCGCACCTCGCGGACGCGGATGCGGTCGTTGATGCGGAGCCCCATATCCCGATTGCGGTCGAACCCGCGCGGATCGCGGTTGTTGATGCTTTGCCTCCTGAAATCGTGTGCAAACTTCGGCGGCGTGAATGCCGTCACAAGCGTCGCGGACGCACCGGGCGCCAAGCGCGAGACGCGCTTCCACCCATAACTCGTACCATTTTACCAAACGTCCCCCGGGTGTCAAGAAGTAACCATTCAATGTTTCGTCGGCTGCGGTATAATTTGGCTATGACGACACGTGCCATCACGCCGGTATGAGCGGGAATCTGGTCATCGGCATCGATGCCGGCGGGACGACGACGCGCGTTCTGGCCGCGGATGGGGCAGGCGGGGCGCCCGTGGCCCAGACGCAGGGCGCGTCGGCGGCCGACGGCGCGCCCGCCGTCGGCGGTCCGGTGACCGAAGCGCTGGCCGCGCTCGGCGCGCGCGCCGGGCGCGGTGCGCGCGGTCTGCGCGGGCATCACCAAGATCACGCGCGCCGGTGTGAAGGAGCGGTGGGAGGCGGAGTTGTCCGGGCGGTTCCCGCAGGCCCGCATCGCGGTGGTGCCCGATTATGTCGTCGCCTTTCATGGGGCGACCGGCGGGGCGGGCATCGCGGTGGTGGCGGGGACCGGGTCGGTGGTCTACGGTGAGGACGGCAAGGGCGGCGCGGCCCGCGTCGGCGGGCGCGGCTGGGAGTACGGCGACGAGGGAAGCGGGGCCTGGCTGAGCGGGGAGATGGTGCGGCGGACGCTGCGGGCGCTGGACGGCGTGGCCGCGAAGACGCCGCTCACCGAGGCGGTTTGCGAGCTTCTGGGCACCCGCGACGCCGCCCTCGCGGAGCGGGCGCGGCGCCGGGCGGAAACGGAGGGCGCGGCTTTCTGGCGCCCTTGGCGTTGGAGCGGGCGCGGAGCGCAGACGCGGAGGCCGGGAACCTGTTCGTGGGCGCCGCGGGGTGGCTGGGACTGCAGGCGAAGGCGGCGGCGGCGCGGCTCCACTTCCCGGCCGCGGAAGGCTTCCCCGTGGCCACCGTGGGCGGTCTGTGGGAAGCGAGCGATCTGCTCCTGCAGCCCTTCCGGCGCGTCGTTCTGCGCTGGCTGCCCCGCGCCGAGATCATCGCCCCGCGCGAGTCGCCTGTGCAGGGGGCCGCGCGCCGCGCGGCCACGTTGACAAACGGCCGCCATGCGGCGTACACCGAGCCTGCCAGCGGCCTGGCCGTAACAGCAAGGGGTTACATTCTTTTATGCAATCCGAAACGCCCGTTTGGAAGTTCACCCTGATCGCCATCGTGTTCACCGTCGCCTGCTTCTTTATCGGCTACTTCGTTCTGGGCCCTAGCGCCCGCGGGAGGCAGGTGGCGCGGGCGCCGTCCGATTCGCAAACGGGCATGTCGACGGTCGTCGCCCCGTCACCGTCCGCGCGCCCCCGCGCGGAGCCCCCCCGGTCCAGGTCGAGGAGCGCACCGAGGAGATCGAGGCCCGGCAGAAAAAGAAAGAAGAGGCGCGCAAAAAGGCCGAGGAAGAAAGAAGGCAGCGCGAGGGAAGAGGACCGGCAAGAGCGGGAAGACCGCGGTGACGAGCCGTCGCCCGTGTTAACGCCGGCGAGGACGCGCCCTGGAAGGGCGCCGGCGGCGGGCGAACCCGGGGACCCGGCGGTGACAACGCCGTCCCCGGGCGGCGAGCCCGGGCCCTGCCGCCGGCCAAGGCGGGGGCGGCTCGCCCGCGCTTGCCGGGCGGCGCCCTCTACAAGGTGCGCGTCGGCTCCTTCGAAAGCCGGTCAAACGCGGATAATCTGGCCGTGGAGCCGAACGGGCGCGGCTACCCGACGTTTACCAAGTCGGAGCAGGTCAACGGCAGGACCGTGTACCACGTCCAGGTGGGCGCCTACGAGGACGAAAAACAGGCGCGCGAAAGGCAAAGGGAGCTCCAGGCGAACGGCTACGACTCCACCCTGTCAACGGGGCGCTGACCGGGGTCCAGGGCGTCGCGCAGGCCGTCGCCGAGGAAGTTTAAGGCCAGCACCGTGAGCGAGAGCGCGACGGACGGCAGGAGGAGCAGGCGCGGCTCCGAGCGGTATTCCCACGGCGTCGCTGATCATGCGGCCCCACGACGGGTACGGGCGCTGCACGCCGATGCCCAGGAACGAGAGGGTCGCCCCTCGGCCAGATCACGCCGGCCGCGTCCACGGTCACGGCACCAGCAGCGGCGACAGCAGGTTGGGCAGGATGTGGCGCAGCACGATGCGCGCCCGGGTCGCCCCCAGCGCCCGGGCGGCCTCCACGAACTCGCGCTTGCGCAGCGAGAGCACCTGGCCGCGCACCAGCCGGGCGAGCGGCGGCCAGCCCGTGACCCCGAGGGCGATCACCACGAGCAGCAGGGACGTGGCCGGGTCCGCGGCCGCCGCGCCGAGCGTCCCCGCCAGCAGGATCGCCAGCAGCACGTCCGGGAAGGCGAGCATCACGTCGGTCAGGCGCATCAGCGCGTTGTCCACGCGGCCCCCCACGAACCCGGCCGTCAGCCCCAGCCCCAGCCCGATCGTGACCACGAACGCCTCGACCGCCAGGGCGACGCCGAGCGAGATGCGCGCGCCGTAGACGAGCCGCGACAGCAGGTCGCGCCCCAGGTCGTCCGTGCCCAGCGGGTACCGCACGGACGGGCCTTCCAGCCGGTGCCCGAAATCCTGCGCGGCGAAGCCGCGGGGGGCCACGACGGGGGCGAGCAGGGCGACGAGCGCCAGCGAAACGAGCACCAGCAGGCTGGCGGCGGCGACGGGGTTCTGGAGCAGGCGCCGCCACGTGGCCCGGCCGGCGGGCGCCAGCTCGGCCGTGACCGTTTCGCCCGGCGCGTTGGGGGCGACCAGCTCGACGTTGGCGTCCGGCATCGCTACAACGCCGCCTTCCGCTGGCGCGGCGCGCCGGCCACGCGCGCCCGCGGGTCGAGCACGCCGTACAGGATGTCCACCACGAGGTTCACCAGCACGAAGACGGTCGCCAGCAGCAGGGCCATGCCCTGGATCACCGGGTAGTCACGCTGGAGGATCGCCGTGATCGACTGGTTCCCGATCCCGGGGATGGTGAAAAAGGTCTCGACCACGAACGAGCCGGACAGCAGGTAGCCGAAGGTCGTCCCGGCCACGGTCAGGATCGGCGGGAAGGCGTTCTTCAGCGCGTGCTTGAACAGGATCACGCGTCCCGGCAGCCCCTTGGCCCGCGCCGTGCGGATATAGTCCTGCCGCAAAACCTCCAGCATCGACGAGCGCGTCAGCCGCGCGATCAGGGCGGCCGAGCGCGCGGAAAGCACCGCGACGGGGAGCACGAAATACTCCCAGCCCATCCGGCCCTCCGGCGAGAACCCGATCGGCGGCAGCCAGCCCAGCCGCGACGAAAGCAGGAGCACGAGCACGGGCCCGAGCACGAACGACGGCACGGCGACGCCCGCCAGCGCGGCCGCCATGGCGATGCGGTCCGGGGCGCGGTTGGCCCGCACGGCGGCCCCGATCCCCAGGGGCACGCCGGCGGCGAGCGCGACGAGCAGCGCGGCGGTGGCCAGCAGGGCGGTGTTGGGGAAGCCGCGCCGGATGATGTCCAGGACCGGCTCGTTGTTGTGGAAGAACGAGCGCCCGAAGTCGCCGCGGGTGACGATGCCCCACACGTAGTCGCCGTAGCGCACAAGCGGCGGGCGATCCAGGCCCCACTGACGGCGCGTGCGCGCCTTGGCCTCCGGGGCCGCGTGCTGGCCGAGGATGATGTCGACCGGGTCGGCGGGCGAAAGGTAGGCGGCGAAGAAGACCAGCAGCGAGATGGCGAGCAGGGTGGGCACGGCCAGGGCGAGGCGCCGGAGGAGGAAGTGCAGCATGACCTAACCCCCCGGCCCCCTTCCCTTACCGGGAAGGGGGAGAATGCCATGGCCGCAGTCTCTTCCCCCCCTCTCCTTGCAGGAGAGGGGGCCGGGGGGTGAGCTGTTCATTCTACCCGCGTCGTGGTGTGCGGCAGGTGGCCCATGAGCGAGTCGCGGATGCCCGTGACGGAGGGGCGGACCATCTCGATGTCGCGCTGGACCTAGAGCGGCACCCAGGGCGCGTCCGCCACCACGAGGCGCTCGGCCTTGCGGTACAGCGCCGTGCGCCGCGCCGGGTCCATCTCGGCGTCCGCCTGCTCGAGCAGGGCGTCGAACTCCGGGTTGGCGTAGGCGACGCGGTTCTCCGGCGCCTCCGAGTGCAGCAGGACCGACAGGAAGTTCTGCGGGTCCAGGTAGTCGGCGGACCAGCGCATGTGGAGGAAGTCGACGCGCCGGTCGTCGGTGGCCCGCAGGAACGCGCCCCACTCCATCTCGTTCAGGTTGAGCTTGACCCCGATAGCCGCGAGCTGCTGCTGGACGACCTCGCCGGTCTTGCGCAGGTCCGGCCACTTTTCGCGGAACGTGAGCGTGAGGGGGGGCAGACCCTGGCCGTTGGGGTACCCGGCCTCGGCGAGCAGGGCTTTGGCCCGGTCGGGGTCGTAGGCCGGCCCCTTCAGCGCCGGGTCGTAGCCGGGGATGCCGATGGGGACCACGCCCTCCGCTTTGGGAGTGACGTCCAGCAGGACGTTGTGGACGATGGCGTCCTTGTCGATGGCGTGCGCGATCGCCTGCCGCACCCGGCGGTCGCGGAACGGGGCATATTGCGTCTGGTTCAGGCCGAGGTAGTAGACGGCCGCGCGGTTGAACCGTTTGATCTGGTCCTTCAGCAGGGGGTCGTTGCGGTCGCGCTCGTACTCGCCCTTGGGGATGTCCGTCAGGACGTCCAGCTGCCCCGCGTCGTACAGGTTGCGCCGCGTCTGCGCGTCGAGGACGATGGGCCGCTCGATCGCGCTCAGCCGGGGCTTGCCGCCCCAGTAGCCCGCGTTGGCGGCCAGCACCACCTTGCCCTGGGGCGTGTACGACCGGAGTGTGAACGGCCCCGTGCCCACCGAGTTCTTGGCGTCGATGGTCTTCGCGCCCCCCTCCGTGCTTGTCGCCCCCTTCTCCACCTCCTCCCGGGCGAGCACGTAGGCGGTGGGGTAGGTCAGCTTACCCAGGAAGTAGGCCCGCGGCGCGACCAGCCGGATCCGCACCGTCTTCGGGTCCACGACCGTGACCCCGGTCAGCTCGGTCGCCTTGCCCTTCGCCACCGCCTCGGCGCCCTCGATGTCGTTCAGGTACGTCATGACGACGGGCGAGTTGAGCTCGGGGTCCAGGGCGCGCGTGAGCGAGTACTTCACGTCCTGGGCGGTGACCGCCCGGCCGTTCGTGAACTTCGCCCCGTCGCGGAGCGTGAACGTGTATGTTCTGCCGTCCGGGGACACCTCAGGCAGCGACGCGGCGAGCACAGGGACGATCTGGTTCTTCTCGTCCCAGCCGACCAGCCCCTCGTAGATCTGCATCAGCAGGTCGATCGTGTAGCCGTCGGAAACCAGGGCCGGGTCGAGCGTCGTGGGCTCATTGACCAGCGCGTAGCGCAGCACGCCGGGCACGTGGTCGCCGGCGCTGCGGCTGCCGCCCCGGTTACCGCACCCGGCGGCGACCAACAAGGCGCCGAAGGCCAGTCCGAGCGCGACACGGCGGCGCGCAAGGAGGAAAAAAGACACGGCGCGGGGTTCTCCTTGAAACGGGAAAAGGATGGGAAAATTATAGCACAGGGATGCAGGGGGCGGCAAGGCGGTGGTGTCGCCGGCAGGAAACGGGCCGCGGCGCGCGGAACTGCTATCCCATGCGCGAAAGCAGCCAGCTGGTCCGAATCGAGAAGCACCGGGCCAAGGACATCACCGCCCTGACGTTCGCCCAGGAACCCTTCGAAGGGCAAACGCCGCGGCCGCTGGTGTTCGTGGTGCACGGGCTGCTCAGCCGCAAGGAGCGGCACATCGAGCTGTGCCTGTCACTCGCGGCCGAGGGGTTCCTCGCCTGCACCCTGGACGCCCGGCACCACGGCGAGCGCGCCACGCCGGAAGCGGCGGCCCTGCTGTCCGGGAACCTGGGCGTCGAGTTCGCGCTCCTCTTCGCCGAGGCCGTCCTGGGGACGGTCGCGGATCTGGGCACGCTGGCCGCCTACTTCGGCAGCGACCGCTACGGCATCATCGGGCACTCGATGGGCGGCTACGTCGCGCTCAAGGCCGCCGTGACCGACCCACGCGCCGCCGTGATCGTCAGCATCTCGGGAAACCCGGACTGGACCCTCGTGCCGCAGGGGGCGTACCTCCCACCCGGCGCCCTGGAGCTGGCGCGCGCCCAAAGCCCCCTCAGCTACCCCGAGCGCTTCTGGCCGCGCCCGCTGCTGCTGCTCCACGGCGCCGGGGACGCCGTTGTGCCGGTCGCCGGCGCCCGCGCGCTGCACGCGGCCCTCCGAACGCACTATGCGGACGACGCCGAGCGCCTGTCCCTCGTGGAGTACCCCGGCGTCGGCCACGAGTTCACGCCCGACATGGCGACTCGCGCCGTGGCCTGGATGCGCCGATTCCTCCCGTCTTGAACGCCCAAAAGACCGCCCGCGCGCCCCTCCGTAGCCAGTAAACGCCCCCGTTAAATATCCTATTCACCGGGCCTTTCCTTCTTTTTCCGCCGTGTTGTATGCCTGCCTGCCCTGCTTCGATTCTTCGGTTTCCGTCGCCAGCCACGCCAGCAGCTCCTGCTGGAGCTGCCGGGCCAGGGGCTGGTGCTCGAAGTAGACGGATCGCCGCTCGGCGGGGTCTGTGGCCACGTCATAGAGTTCCGGCTGCCGGGACACGCCGCCCGCTTTCGCCGCGCCGGGATCGCGGACGGTCTCGAACAGGGCCCTGTCCGGGATCACCAGCTTGAAGTCGCCGCGCATCGCCGCCAGCTGGAAGGTGCCTTCGGCGAGCCACTCCCAGAAGAGCGTGCGTTCGGGGGCTTTCTCCCTGCCCGCCCACACCGCCAGCAGGCTGCGCCCGTCCACCTTCCAGGCCGGGTCCGGGCGGGCGCCCGCGGCGGCGAGCAACGTCGGCAGCACGTCGATCATGTGCACGATCTCGCCCGAGACCCTCCCGGCGGGGACCCTGCCCGGCCAGCGCACCACGCCGGGCACGCGGACGCCGCCCTCCCAGAGCGTGCGCTTCTGGCCCCGGAACGGGCGGTTACTGTCGTGGTAGGCCGACGTGCCCTGGTTGTTCGGCTCGAAGGTCGCGCCGTGGTCGCAGGAGAAAACAACGAGCGTGTTTGCGGCCAGGCCCAGGTCGTCCAGGGCCTTCAGGACGCGGCCGACCTCCTTGTCCAGGCGCGTCACCATCGCGGCGTAGGTGGCGTTGAGCGGCTTGGCCGGGTCCTTCTCCGTGAACGTACCTTTGTGCTCGGTCACATCTCCGGGCGGGGCCTCGATGTTGAAGTGGGAGTTCGTGTACGGCAGGTAAAGAAAGAACGGCCTGTCCTTGTTGCGCCGGAGGAAGTCGACGCCACGGTCCGTGAAGAGCGTGTCGGCATAGCCACTCACCGGCTTCATCGCGCGCCCGTCCCAGAGCTCCTTGGGGAACTTCTGCCACGCGTGGGACGCGTTGGTGAAGCCGAAGAACTCGTCGAAGCCCTGGTCCAGGGGATGCACGTAGCTCTGCTCGCCGGGGCGCGGCCGGCCGTGGTGCCACTTGCCGAACAGGCCGGTGACGTAGCCCCGCTGCTTCAGAGCCTCGGCGACGGTGACCTCGCCGCGAGGGAGATCGCTCTGGTTTCCGGGCGCGCCGTTGTGGATGGTGTACTTGCCTGTCAGCAGCACGGCGCGGGAGGGCGCGCAGGTGACGCCGCCGGCGTACCAGCGGCGGAAAACGGTCCCCTGCCGCGCCAGGCGGTCCAGATGGGGCGTTTTCCACTCGGTCCGCCCGTTGAAGCCGACGTCGCCCCAGCCCAGGTCGTCGGCAAAGATCAGCACGATGTTGGGCGGCCGCTCCGCGGCCGGAGCCGTCACCGCCAGAACAAAAAGCGCACACAGGGCGATCGTCGCCCGCCGCGCAAGACACATAGTTCGCATCATCCCCTCGCATCAGCCCCATCCGCGGGCGGGCGTTTCATGGTAGCCGTCGAACGCGGCAAGACACGGGCCGAGGAGGCCCCTGTAGATCAGATGTTTGACGAATGTGGCACGCAGCCCCGCAGGTTCTCGGGTCGACGCCTGCAACGCGTAGTTAGGGTCCCGCCGCCACCCGTGTGTCGCTGTGCGGCTGGGCTAGGATATCTGCCGACCACCTGCAAGGCTTGCCGCTCCAACAAACGCTCGCTCGTGTTGGAAGCCGAAGATGCGGGCTGTAGCCTCGCCAACTCGGTGAGCGGCACAATCGTGATGCCGTCGCTGCTATCGAGTCGGAAGTGGTCACTCCAGCGGTCCGTGCGCGGGCTACTTGGCAGACAGCAAATGGCTTGGCGCGGGCTTTGGCAAGGCGCATGATATGCTCCAGCCGCAGGTAGTCCTCCATCTCGGCTTTCTCGTCGGCGCTTAGGCCCTCCGCCTTCTCCCGGGCGACGAGTTCCGCCACGCGCGCTCTGGCCGCCTCGGAGGGCCGGAAGGCCGCGACGTT
The DNA here is from genome assembly GCA_030446525.1 of Armatimonadaceae bacterium. The sequence continues at coordinate 18,012 of JAUJNC010000028.1, read as the reverse complement.
GCTCGGGCTGCTGCCCGCGGCGATGAAGTCAATGACTTCTTCGTAGGCTTTGGTTGCGATCATCGGGCTTGCTCTACGGGATGTTTGGGCTTCCGTATACAGGTCTTACCCACGGCGCGACATGTTCGCCGGTTCCCACATCGATGATGATTCTCTCGCCGACGTTTTCTTCCCGGTTCTGTTACTTCCGCAGTCATCCTACGGTGATTGTACTACGAAGCCGCTGATGAACTGGCGCTGCTACCGTTCAGGCGCGAAGCAAAGCACCGGTCCGGGGCCGGTTCGACTTGCGCCATTGTGGTGCCTCCTCCTGTGAGATTGCCCCATTGCTGGGATGTGGATTGTCTGGGGTCCTCACCCACTTCAGACGCAAGAGGTAATTCCAAAAGTCTGTCCGAAGGCCGGAGGCGCTACAACATGTAGCGCGTCACTTTGGTAGCGGCACAATATGCAGGTGCAAAGCAGACGAGAAATTGACTTTCGAAATTACCTCGCAATAATACGGATTTCGTCCCGTCTGAAGGTCCGCGGCCAGTTACCGAAAACCAAGCTTGTTGGGCCATGTCAAGCAAGCTTTCGTCATCCACGTCTCCTGCCGCTGACTACTTTAGGAGCAAAGGCGATGTGCGCCGCGTGGTGTTAACCTCACCGGCTTTTACCGGCCACTCCTGCAGGGATGAGCAATGGGAAGGCATTTCGCAGTACCGCCGAAGGTGTCAAGCTGTCAATATAGTTCCGGTAATTCGCCTGCCCGCCGCCGTTCATAGTAGCATTGGGCGACTCCTTCAGGTCGGGTGTTCCCCCGGCGTGGTCGCAGCACTGCCAGGTTAGGAAGATCATCCGGAAATCCGAACCACTCCCGGAGTTCCGCCTTAGACCTCTCGTCGGGTAAAGCCTCCAGTCTCTTCATTAGGCGAATCATCTTTCGTCGGAACTTCGTCAGGATTGAATCATCTAGGCCGAGCACTTGGACATGCTCAACCGCTTCTGGCGTCATCGCCTCAATGGTCCCGTCCTCATTGACCCGAAGGAATTCGCCCATCGCTACCTGGCAAGGGTTCAGAGTGATGTTGTCCTGCTTCCATGAATTGCACCGGGTGCAGGCGTAAACCAAGTTGTCGTAATCGAGCACCCGGCCTGGCGCGACGATTTGCGGGATAAAGTGGTCGGTGCTGAAACTCGCCTGCTCGTTCGGGTACCAGCGTTCCCGGACCAGACAGTAGGCACATCGGAAGACAAACTCGTCACGCAGCCACGGCTTATACGCCGTGTACGCTGTGTACCCTGCTGGGCCATGCCTGCGAACGTGCGGTTTGGAAGGGTACTCGAAGAACATCGCTACCGACCAGACAAACGCCGCTCGGCTTGATCAACGTACTCTTCCAGTCTGTCCAGTGCGTCAAAGGGGAGTGGGAAAGTGGCATTTATCTGTCTGCTCATTTCGGATTGCAGCCGGTCCAGTTCCTCCTGTTCCCCGGCCGTTAGGCCCTGCTGAAGCCGCTTCCTTATGAGGGAGGTACGTCTGGCATTCCGGCCCGACCACGCTTTGCTCACGCCATCGCGTCCGCGGCTTCTGGAAGGAGCCGCTTCGTCGTCGCGGTCTGACGATAGTTCCACGGATTCGTCCGCATCGACGGGAAGTACCGCCAGGCACATCCTGCCACCCGATAGCCCCCGTGCATCTTCTACTATCTCTTGCCATGTACCGGTGAACCACGGGAAACGTCGGAGCGGAACCCGTTTATCTTCCGGCATTCTCTCGGCGCCGGTCACGCTCGCGCAGGCGATCCCCCAGCCATCTCCCGCGAGGATCTCCACAGCGCCGACCAGGTTCTCCAAGCTGTGCGCGGGGATGGCATGGTACCCGTACCGGTCGATCCATGCGTCGACCAGCCCTACGTCCGAATCCCTCTCCACCAAAGCCGCCTGTGAGCCGCGCCGGAGACTCCCGGTCATTCGTACGGTGTTTGCGATCACGAACGGGTCGATATACTCTTTCACTTCTTGCGCTCCGGCGGCCCCTGCAATTCGACCGTCAGGTCCCAGCGGTCGTGAACGATCTGCGGCGAGTGGGTGGCAATCAGAACGTCGAACTCGGAAAGGCGTATGATCTGTTGCAGATCCTTTAAAAATTGTTGCTGCCAGGCCACGTGGAGCGATATCTCCGGCTCGTCGATGAGGATGAGTGACCCCGGCTTCACCTTGAACAGCAGCTCGTAGAGGAGCACAAGCTCGTTCTGCTCCCCCGAAGAAAGGTGCGTCGGTGACAGGGGTTGGCCGCCTTCATTGGTGAAAAGAAAACCCTTTTCCCTGTGTATCATCATCCGCTTGTACAGGAAACGCTCGTCCACGATCTGCTTTAGGAGATCGATCTTGGCTGCTATGGCGTCGAAGACGCCAAGCTTGCGTTCCACGTCTTTGACGTAAACGGAGAGCACGTTTTGCCTCGTCGCATCCAGATGCTCCGGCATTTCGAAGCGAACACCTTGTTCCTCCTCAAGAAGCCCGGCGGCCTGCAAGCCTTGCCGCTTGCGCTCCAGTGCGGCCAGCCTGTCGCGGAGTTCGTCGCTCGATAGTTCCTGTACCCTATTCTGCTGCACCAATCGTTCCGGGAACGTGCGGTCGAGCGATTGGGACAAATCGGCATACTCGGCGAGCGTGTTTTTGATTGCTCTGGTGATCTCTTCGGAGTACACTTGGACCACCGGAGTCACAACAGGGCTTTCTATCCCAACATGTCGCGGACGGCGCTCGTTGAAGGTGACCAGCCGTTGAGATTGAATAAAGTGAACGTCTATTGAGTTCTTAAGCTTTGTCAACCATTCCGGATGTGCATCTGCTTGTTCCAAGATTTCACGATAAGAAGCCGGTAAGAAATTACTGAAACGTGCCAAAGCCTCATAGAACGAGAAAGGTTCTCCTGTCGGCAAGTATCGCCACAGGTCTACGCCAATACGTTCTAGGTCAGGTACAAAGTCATCCAAATCACCCACATGTCGCCGGAGTGCAGTGCTTTTCGGGCTCCGCTCGGGGTTGAAGTGGTACTTCTCTTGTGAGCCCGTTTCAGGGAAGTAGGTGAAGAAAAGGCCAGCCTCTTTACTTACGGAATCTCCTTTTGATTTTTCGAGAGGTTTGTGAACATGAACATGACTGCTGTTATCGAAATCTATCTCAAAATCCAAAAACGGAATCGCTTCCAGTTCGGAGTACTTCGAATTGAAAAAGCCGTTCAACAGCCGCAGCAGGGCTGTTTTGCCAAGCCCGTTCGCCCCGTGGATGATGGTTAGGCGCTCGTCCAGGTTCAGCGGTATGGAGTGGTCAAACAGGCCGAACAAGCCTTCGGCCGAGATGCGGCGTATACGCATGGGTTCTCCTCGATCGATGATAACTTGACAGTTGCGTGTGGCTGCCCGCACCCTTCATCTCGCGACATCTTCGTCAGTCTTCAGTCCGCGCCCTGCCGCGTACCCGGCTTTCGTGGAGCAGCGCGGCCCAACTTTCATAGTCTGTTACATACAGTAGTATAACATGCACAAGGCGGGGATTTTACGACGCCGTGTGCAGCAGTTTTCCGGGATGCGTTGGACTTTCTGGGGGGCGCGGGTCCAGTGCGCCGGACCGGATTGGGCGGTGTTTAGGGTTGCCGGCCGTCGACGGCGATCATGCGCCGGATCGCGCCCAGGGGGTAAGCAGCGTGTGCAAGGGTGCCGACGACCCCGCCCATCGCCTCCGCGCCGGACGCGGCGTGCCGCTCGATGGCTTCCCTCAGGTCCTCGTACCCAGCGCGTGGCGTGTCCCGCAGGCGCCGCCAGTCGTCCTCGTCCACCGAGGTCACGCGCCAGCTTTCGGCTCGGTCGCGCGGGGTCCGGTCGCCGCGTATCCAGGCGGCCGACGCGTGGAGCCCGAAGACGACGTGGTGGGCGCGGGCTGCGACCGTGGTTTCGCCCCGCGGGCGTGACGCCGCCTCAGCGCTCCGCCCGGCCACCGTGCCCAGCATGCCCGCGTCCGGGTCGTTGTCGATGAAGTAGCTCCACGGCCCCGGCGGGCCCTCGAACGCCTCGCGTAGCACGGCGAGCATCTGCCCCACCGCCGCCCCCTCCGTCGTGACGTCTGCTTCGCACACCATTATCGTTTAACGACCTGATAAAATCTCTGAAGTCGGGGATCAGAATCATATCGCCACCGGTGGTACTCCTGTCGGGTCTGTTCCAGCGCTGCCAACCGCGCCTGGGCTCCCGGATGCCGCGCTTGCAGGCGGCGCTACGACTCGATCCTCATCTCGTCGATCTCGTAGTCGCCGCTTTCTATGTCCATGACGATCAGCTTGCTGATGTTCTGGGGCGTCTCCACCTGGGGGACAGCCGCTCGTAGAGTCCGCGGGGTTATGTTGTTGACTGCGTTGCTGACAGTCCGGGCTCGAAGCAGGGTTCTCTCTTGGGGCGAAAAGTCCCGCCAACGCAGTCAACAGCATAACCGTCCGCGGGCGCGCTCGTCCAACTCCTTGCGGTTCCTGGAACAATACTGTCAGGTCTTCCATTCAGGCGAGGGCGCGACCACGCGCCCCCTTCATTGTACCGTTTGCTTCAGTTGTCGTCGACTGCGCTTGCGGCATCGCGCGGCCGACGCCAGCAGCGCAGCAGGCCAGGCGACGTTTGCAGGTAGAAGCGCCCCGGCTGCGGGAGTATTTCGCCAAGGTTGCCAGCCCGTTACTGCTTCCACTTCACTGCTTTCCGATTTTCGGTGATTCATTGAACTGTCCTTTCTTGCCTTGGAACAGATCACCGCAATGCATGCATCGGCGGTGTGCGAATCTTTTTTCAGTAGGAAGGCTCGTACAGTTACGCCAATGGATGTTGTGCGGTTCGTATGACGTCACACACATGGATCGTGAACTCTTCAAAAAACGTGGACCGCCCTAGGGCCTGCGCTTCCTTGTGTTCCGGGTGCTCTCGCCAAGCCGTGACGTGTTCCAACGTCTCGAACTCAATGATCGATACATTCTCGCCATCCTCCGCCACGAAGTCCTTGTAGGAGATAAACCCCGGCATAGACGAGGCCAACTCGTACATTCGCGCGCCCACGTTGGTGATCTCTTCTTCAATGCCTTCGCAAAGTCGCGACCGAAATACAACAACAATCATCGTTTTTCATCTCACTTTCGACTAATTAGCTCATCGGCGCGAAAGGCAAACCCTCAGATTGCCTGCACATGGGCTGCATTGATGTCCGGTTCAGTGAATCATTGGACCGGCTGCGCGCTGCAGCACGCCCCCACCGGCTCACAGGGCGGACGAACAGCCGGACGGGCGTCCCCTTTGGCCGACCTATTGATCTTCGGTGGAGGAGCACCGAGAGGTTACTTGAGCGTCAGCGGGCCGGTCTGCTTGATGGCGTCGCCGAACAGATTCGACGCCACTGCGAAGATTTGTTCGACAGTCATGGGAACGAACGGGTGTGCCATGACATACATCTCGGTCGGGTCCACAGGGGCATCCACGCTTTGGAAGTACTGCACGCCGCCCAGCAAGAGCGCACCCTGCCGCCGGTACCACCCGATCCGGCGCTCCGCCATATCGCCGCGTTCGGCTCCCTCCTCCCGTGCCAACTCGGGTATCTCGACCTCGAATAAGAGGATCGTCGCGTCGCCTGCTTTCAGCCGCCGCAAGAGATCGGAGTAGAAGATGGCCCCGTATCCACGGCTGCGATGGCCTTGTCGCATAGCGAGGTACCACAGGAAGCCGGCCCGTAGCTCCCGGTCAGCCTCGTAGTAAGCCAGCCCGGTCACGTGCTCGGGCTCATCTTTGGGAAGCATGGCCAGCATGTGCGAATCCCGCGCGCTTCCCGCCGCCTTCTTCTCCAGCACTCTCAACAAATATGCTTCCGTCATGCGCTCGTTTTCGGGGAAGCTGTCATAGTAAATACTTTTCCAGTCCTGCCAGGCGGGGTCCTGAACGGAATCGATCTCGCGGATAATCACGCTGGTGGGGTCAGGCGACATCGGAGATCCTTTCTAGTATGTTGAATTGAGCGCCCTCCAGCGCGCGCGAAAGGAGCACCAGGGGCACGCCGGGGCCGAAGTAGTCGGGCACTCTGCCGCACTCCTCGAACCCGAGCCGGCCATACAGGCGCAACGCCGCCTCCGCGTCGGGCGACGTCTCGATGACCATGCGCCGGCCGCCGCGCGAAACGGCGATTTGCATGGTCGCCTCCAGGAGCAACCGGCCCAACCCTTCCCTCTGCCAGCTGGGAGCGATGCAGAACCAGCCGAGGGAGTAGACGGAAGCATCCGTCCAAATGGTGCGGTATAGCCCAGACAGGCCAATGAGGGTTCCTGTCGGCTTGTCGCGCAGTGCGTAAGACTCGGTAGCTATCAGGACCCCTGTCTGCTCATTGAGAAGAATCTCGCCTACCGTGTCGCAGTGAATGGTCAGCATACTTTGCACTAGCGCACCGACTGCTCCGCTGTCGAAGGCTTCGCCCGCCAGCCGCGCCGCAACGGGAATGTCGTTGCGGCATAACCTCCGAATTCGCAGGCTGCTGTGTGTGTCCAGCCTACCGCCCGCTACTAGACGTGGGACTTCTCCGAAAGCGCCCATGCTCCTGTACCCCCCGTAAACGGACTTTGGAACGCTCCGGCTCATGCACCTGCGGCGTCTTCTTGCACCTGCGGCGTCTTCTTGGCGAGTTCATCCGGTGCCTTGCAGAGCAGAGCGGCGAACTCCGTGAACAGGTGCGGCAGGGTAAGTTGGCCGCCTTTTTCCTTGAGGAACTTCTGACCCCACCGCTTATGATGGCCAGGCATGGCCTCGACTACGCTAACAATTTTGCCACAATAATCCGTCTTTGCATCGGCAATGTCGTTGACGTCTTTAGGTTTAGAGGGGAACAGCAGCATTGCCAGAGCATCCGGGTTGGCCCGGATACTCTTGCACCAGGCCACCTGCCCAACTTGCGCGTTGAAGTCAGTGGGCGCTTCCTCCTCACGTATCAACCTCCAGAACTGCTCCGCGCGCTCGCATGCGTCGACGAAGGCTTGCCTGTCAGAGGGCCTATTTGGTACAAGGTCCTTCAGGCAGTCTGTCGTTCGGTCCACCATCTCGCCGTACATGGCGCGCGCGTACTCGTCTACGTTTTCCGTGTACAGGAAGACGTATGCCATAAAGACGGCGGCGCTATAATGTGTCAACGCGTCGACGTACTCCCGGCTCTGGTAATGCACGTCCGCCATTACGCGATAAAGGTTGGCAAGTAGTTCAAGGTCGAAAGCGTCCCTGGTGAGATCTTGCTTCTTCTCAAGTTCTCGGAGTTCCCCCAACTCTGAATCCAGTGCGGCTTCGCACTGCTGGCGGGCCCCTTTCAGATCGCCCTCTTTTTGAAGTGCGTCGGCAAATGCGTACATCGCCCATTGCTTGTTGAAGTCATCTTTTTCTTCTTCTTTGCCTTCGGCGAAGAGATCGATGGCTTCCTCGAAAAGGCTACGCCACGCGCCGGCTTGTTGCGTGCCAGCCGGCAGTCTGCGGCTTTTGGGCGACGCTTTGAAAAGCCCTAAGAACCGTTGCTGCCAGACCTGCGGGAGCGGCTTATCGGGCGATTCCAGATAGTTCAACGCCTCGGCCAGGTAGCGGTTAGCGATGGCGCGAAGGTACTTTTGCACTGGCGTTTTTAACTCGGCTACCGGAATATTGACGTGCAACAAATCCTGGACTTCACCAAGGCTGTTAGCGGCGTCCTCCCAGAGATCTATATTTTTGTGACGGTCACGCCACTGCGAACTCTGCGGGTAAGCCTTGCAGAACGCGCGCAACACTTTCCCCAGGGAGTCGCCGGGGTGGTGGTGCTCCCAGGCTTGCAGGAGATACTCACTTTTGGAACCATCCTTGAGGTATGCCTCCCACCAATCGAATGTGACAAAGTACATGCAGGCAAACATCAGACGTGCTTGATCTTTTTCCTGCATGTTGGCCAGGACCGCGATGGTGCATAGCGCCTCATCCTGCCATTTCTCACCCTCGATGGAGTCGCGTAGCGTGTTGAAGCTAGGTTCTTCGCGGCCGAAAAGCACGTCCCAATCGTTTTTACCAGCAAACAACTCTTGCAGTTCCATGCCGCGGTGTAGCTTCTTGAGCCACTTTTGCTCGTCCAGGGTGGCGCCTTCCGGCAGCGCCCCCACCAACTCCCGGCAGGCGACGGCGAAGGGGTAGAGGCGTCGGAACCGAGGGTAGTTATCGGGCGTCTCCAAATCAGGCAGGGCGTTTTCAATAGCCCTCAAAACCTGAATGCCCAGATCCGGCTCCTCCTTTTTTACCTCCTCCTTTTTTACCCGGCCTAACGCTTCCACGATGTTGCTCTCATGCATGGTCACGGATTGGGCGGCCTGCGGCGATTCACCTGAGGCCAGCGCCTCGACGTTGCTGAGGAGCATTTTGGCAAAGTAGACGCAATGCTTTCGCTCTACTTCCTCTCGCTTGGCGTCGGTATTAAAGCGCCGTCTGGCATCCTTACCCACGGTGTCCAAAAAGCGGTAGATCGGCTGCCCGGGGGCTTCCCGCAGTACGATCAGGCGCGCGTCCAGCAGACTGTCGAGCAGATTCCGCGCTCGGGACGAGTCGTCCTTGCTGGCAGGGCAAACCTTACATACATCCTCCAGAGTCCACCCGGCTCGGAACACGGCGAGATGGCGAAAGAACTGTTTCTGCTCATAGCCTTTCAACTGTTTCTGCTTATTGTCTTCCAGCAGATTGTAGCTCCAGCCAATCGTGGCCTCAAGCGTCTTTTGACGGACGGGCATGTCAGTCGCATCGCTGCTGAGCACGTCCAGGCTTTCGTCGAGGGCCGCAAGCAACGCATCCAGCGTAGGGAAGTCTTTAACCCTGGACGCCGCCAGCACGATGGCCAGGGGTATGCAGTCCACTTTGAGGCATATCCGAGCAATGTACCGGAGGAGGGCGTCACCCCGCAAATCGGCTTCCGTAAGTACCTTGCCCGCTAACCTGGCGCGCGAAATGAAAAGCTCCACCGCTTCGTTCCGCCGGATGGCGTCCGCCGAGCCTTCCAAGTCCGGCCTCGTCAACACGTCAACGTTAACTTCCCGCTCGATGCTCTCCATCCCCAGAGGCTTGCGGCTGGTCGCCAAAACCCGAATGTCGCCGTCGCTCTGATCGCAGATAGCCTTGACCACGCTGCTCAGAGCCTGTCGATTCAGATGCTCGCAGTTGTCCAGGACGAGCAGCAGCCGTTTGGACTTTAGAAAGTCTAAGACGGATTGTTTCAGGCGCGCGGTTACGTCCGCAACAAGGCGTAACGATGAGTCGTCAGATTTGAGTTGGAGTTGCTCGATCAGCTTACTCCAAAGGACCTGTTCGGGGTCTGGTTGCTTCCGGTTAACATCTGCGAGGTTGACGAACCGCACGCCGTCCTCAAAACGTACTCCGCGCGCTTCCTCGTCATTGCCATAGGCGATCCGTCGCCCTACTTCTACCGCGAGTCGGGTTTTGCCGACGCCGCCCATGCCGGTCAGGGTGACGAGGTATTCATTTTTATTCCTCAAAGCATCTAGTATTCCAGCGATGGAGTCATGACGCCCGACGAAATCGCGGAAGAGCGTTCGAGGGAGCAGGTTGTCGGGCCGTGGTTCGGTAGGTGGCTCGGCTCCGGCAGATTCAAGGGCGTCCTGTTCGCCGTCCTGTTCATCCGCGTCAGGAAGAGTGTTCGTGATGGAATTCAAGCTCTCGCGAATGAGTGCACGCGCCCTGCGTTTGGGCGCCGATAAGGACGTTTCTTCGCTAGCCATTACCAGCCACCCTTCCTTCAGTTGTTAGCGATGCCTGCTCACTTAGAACAGCATCACGGATCTTGTAGTATTCCGCCCGAACGTAGCTCTTGTCGGCGTCCTTGACCTCGTCTGGGACGACCTTACGCCTGGAGCGGAAGCGTTCCGCCTTGAGGAGCCTACTACTGATGGAGGCGGCGAGCTTGCCCTTTTCTTTTGTGGGCATCTTTTGCAGTCGCTCGTCGCTATCAACCAAATTTAGAGTCTCTTCATGCGCACGCCCAAGCCGGATTTGCCACCGCACACGCCAGATCACAAGGTAGAAACCCCACGCGAGCAGACCCCACAGCACGGGCGCCACTACCTCATGGTTGGTTACCAGCCCCTTCCACCACTGCCCGGCCCACCAGCCGGCGGCTTCAGTGGCGGCTTCAATCTCGTTTCGCTTCTTCTCGATAGCATCCACGATATCACCATGACCCGCGTTCTGGGCGAGCTCTGACGCGGTAAACTGGGCCACCTCGCAGTGCGTGTTGATGTCAGCGCCAGCGTTGATTAAGTAGTTGACCGCCTCCACGCTGCCGGCTGCGCTCGCGTACATCAGCGCCGTGTAACCGTCCTTGTCGCACCAGTCGATGTACTTGTGGCCTTTGTCGTCGGTCTTCTTGTATAGTGGTTCGAACGGCACCTTGCCCGGCAGCAGCAACAGCGTGCGGAGCACCTCGAGCTGGTTGGCCTCCGCCGCATACATCAGCGCCGTCTTCCCGTTGTGATCTCTGGCCGGCTTCTGCCGGTCTTCGCCCAGCAAGGAGTTGAACAGGTCGATGTTGTACACCTTCTTGGACTTGGCAACATCTTCCGGGCGCGTCTTTGTGTACGGTTCGTTGTAAGCTCGGGCGTCGAGGTTGTTCACCAAGATAGACGCCTTCAGCAGAAGCTCCAGGCAGACCCTGCACCGATATTTTCCGGCCGGGGCGGATAGGGATTTAGCAGACAGGCTCCTCTTCAGCTGCTCCGCGGACAGGCCGCCTTTCGCCTGTCGCATAGTGTTCACTTCGGCATTCAGAAACTGTACCCGCTTGGCAAGGGGATCAGGCTTGTTGTCATCTTGGGCCAGCACGATACCGGCCGCCTGCGCCAACACCAGCGCGAGGCAGAGCAAGCGAGTTCCTTCATGTTTCTTGCGTCGCATCTGCTCCCTCCTATGCTGCCCGACTGCCGTATGCACAAGTGGTGCAAGCGTTCGTTGCTGTGATCGTCTTGGTCCCGATGGTCGGCGGATATCGGTCCCTGTTGCTTTTTGGACACACTCCCGTTCATTGTCTTGCGGCACGATTATGTGTAAACGAGCTTGGCAGGCAATACAGACATTATACCACGAGGAATGCTGGTCTCGTACTTTACTGCCCGCTCTCGTACGCGTTGGGTGTCACCATAAGCTATCCTTAAGTGATCCATAAGTTGGGGTAGGGGAGGCAGGCGACGTGCCGGCGCAAAAACTGTTGGGTCGCCGGTCTTTTCCGTGCAGGAAGGGCGCGCGGCAGTTATAATAATAACGGTATGCCCAACCCTTTGATGAAAAACCGGGTGCGTGAGACCGGCGGCAGCTACGGCGAGCCGGCGACGCTGGAGGGAGTGATCGAGCGGATCACGTTCCACAACGCCGACAACGGCTACACGGTCGCCAAGGTTTCGCCCGCCGACGCGAAAGGGCACGCCAAGGACGACGTGATCACCGTGCTGGGCAGCTTCACGAACCCCATCGTGGGAGAGAGCTTGCGCTGCTACGGCGAGTGGGTCAAGCACCCCCAGTACGGCGCGCAGTTCAAGATGGAGCGGTACGAGACGCTGCGCCCGGCGACCGCCGCCGCGATCGAGAAGTACCTCGGCTCGGGCATGGTCAAGGGGATCGGCCCCGTCATGGCCAAGCGCATCGTCGCGAAGTTCGGCGACACGGCGCTCGACGTGATCGAGGAGTCGCCCGAGAAGCTGACCGGCGTTTCGGGCATCGGCGAGAAGCGCATCGGGATGATCCAGGCCGCCTGGGAGGAGCAGAAAGAGGTGCGGGCGATCATGCTCTTCCTGCAGGGGCACGGCGTGTCGCCGACGTTCGCGGTCAAGATTTACCGCACCTACAAAGAGCGCTCGATCGAGGTGGTGGAGCAGAACCCGTACCAGCTCGCCACCGACATCTGGGGCATCGGCTTCAAGAGCGCGGACAAGATCGCCCAGAACATCGGCATCGCCCCCGACGCCCCGGAGCGCCTGCAGGCCGGCCTGGTGTACGTGCTCAACCAGGAGATGGACGGCTCGGGCCACTGCTTCCTGCCCGAAGACGATCTGGTCAAGCGCGCCTGCGAGATCCTCGAAGCGGAGGTGGCGCCCGTGGAGCAGGCGCTCGCGGAGCTCGTCGGGACCGAGCGCCTGGTCGCCGAAACGGTGGAGCTGCTGGGGACCTCCGATACGGCCATCTACACGCCCTCGATCCACACGACCGAAAAAGCCGTCGCCGAGCGGATCAACACCCTGCTCAACTCCCCCTGGCGCTCGCGCCTCACGCCCACCGAGATCGACGCGGCGGTCGCGGGCGTGAAGGGCTACGACGCGCTGTCGGCCGAGCAGCAGCAGGCGGTGCGCCGCGCGGTCAGCGAGCCGCTGATGATCCTGACGGGCGGCCCGGGGACGGGCAAGACGACCACGACGCGCGCCATCGTCGCGGCCTTCGAGAAGCTGGGCAAGCGCATCCAGCTGGCGTCGCCGACGGGGCGGGCCGCCAAGCGGCTGGCCGAGGTGACGGGCAAGGAGGCCAAGACGATCCACCGGCTGCTGGAGTTCGACCCGGAGAAGCGCGGCTTCAAGCACGGGCCGGGCGAGCCGCTGGAGCTGGACGTGCTGATCGTGGACGAGGCCTCGATGCTCGACCTGGTGCTCACGCACAACACGCTGCGGGCCGTGCCGGACGGCGCGCAGGTGCTCTTCGTCGGCGACGTGGACCAGCTCCCGTCGGTCGGGCCGGGCAACGTGCTTTCCGACATGATCAGCTCGGGCCGGGTGCCGGTGACGCGGCTGACGCAGGTGTTCCGGCAGGCCGCCGAGAGCCGCATCATCACCAACGCGCACGCCATCAACCGGGGAAAGGCCCCCGATCTGCCGCCCCCGTCGGCCATCCAGCAGGGCGCGGACTGCGTGTTTCTCGAAGTCGAAGAGGCGGAGGACATACCGGAGAAGGTGGCGGGCGTGGTCGCCAAGTCCCTGCCGCGCCTGGGCTACGGGCGCGACGAGATCACGGTCCTGGCCCCGATGCAGCGCGCGGCTCGGCCGGCGCGCGGAATCTGAACGAGGTTTTGCAAAGCGTGCTCAACCCCGCCCGCCCGGACAAGCCCGAGGTCAAGCGCGGCCCCTGGTCTTCCGCGTCGGCGACCGCGTGATGCAGCGCGTCAACAACTACGACAAGAACGTCTTCAACGGCGACGTGGGCAAGATCATCGGGATCGACCTGGAAAACCAGACGCTGGGCGTCCTGTACCCCGAAGGGCCGGTCGAGTACGATTTTGTAGACATAGACCAACTTTCACATGCATTTAGCTTAACCATCCATAAGTCCCAGGGCAGCGAGTACCCCGCCTGCATCATTGTCTTGCACACGCAGCACTACATGATGCTGGCGCGCAACCTGGTCTACACCGCCCTGACGCGCGCCAAGAAGATCGGCGTCTTTATCGGGTCCAGGCGGGCGATCCACATGGCGGTGCGCAACCGGCGCGCGGTGCCGCGCAACACGCGCCTGGCGCAGCGGCTGCAAAAACTGGTAGACGACGGGGGAACCGCGAGCCGCTCCCGGGCGTCCGATAAAAAAGACACGCCGCCGCCCGCGCTCCCCGGGCGCCTTCTGTGACCGGGCGGAGATCCCGCCTTACGTAAGGATGCACCCCGATGCGCGCGGGCAATAATCACCTTGTGAACGCCGAACGGTTCCGATCAAACGTCTTCTTCGCCATCCTGCTCACGGCGCTGGGGCTGTGCCTGGCGCTGTTCTGGCCGTTCTGGCGCGCCCTGGCCTGGGCCGTCGTGCTCGCCATCCTGATCTACCCCACGCACCAGCGCATCGCCCGCCGCCTGCGCAGCAACGTCGTCGCGGCCGCCCTGTCCACGATCCTGACCATCGCCCTGATCGTCGTGCCCCTGCTGCTGCTCCTCGCCGCCGTGACCGCCGAGGGCCGGGGGCTGGTGGAGCAGGCGCTGGGCATCGTGCGGGATGAGACGTGGCGCAGCTGGGCGCCCAACACCCGGACCGGGGTGCTGGCGGACGCGCTGCGCTGGCTCGGCCGTTACGTGGACCTGTCGCAGGTCCGGATCGAGGACGTCGTGCAAAGGCAGCTTTCCCGCGCCGCGGAGTTCCTGGCGGGGAACGCGGCGGGGTTCGTGCAGAACATCGCCCGATCCATCCTGCAGATCTCGCTCGCGCTGGTCACGCTGTTCTTCATCCTCAAGGACGGGTCGCGCCTGCTGCCCGCCGTCAAGGCGTTCATCCCCCTGGACCAGGAGCAGACGGACACCGTGCTCGCGCGGGCCGTGGAGACGATGTACGCGACCTTCTACGGCGTGGTGCTGGTGGCCATGATACAGGGGACGCTGGGCGGGCTGGCCTTCTGGTTCCTAGGGCTGCCGTCGCCGCTGCTCTGGGGCGTGGTGATGACGGCGCTCTGCATCATCCCGCTGGCCGGCGCGCCCATCGTGTGGGTGCCCGCGGTCGCCCTGCTGGCGGTCCAGGGTTTGTACGTCAAGGCGATCGTGCTGGGGCTGTGGGGCTGGCTGGTCGTGGGCCTGGTGGACAACTTCACGCGGCCGTTCATCATCGGGGGCGGACGTCGCTGCACCCGCTTGCCGTCTTCTTCGCCATCCTGGGTGGTTTGCTGGCGGTGGGTCCGGTGGGGGTGTTCCTCGGCCCCGTGCTCCTTTCCGTCACCCTCGCCCTGCTCGACATCCTGCGCCTCAAGCTCGGCCCGGCCCCGCCCGGCCCGCCCGGCGCCCGCCCCCGGCGGCGGCAGCCCGCCCCCCGACCCGGCCCGGGTGACGGCGCCGAAGCCGGCCCCCAGCCCGTCCAGCCGCGCCCCGCAATATAAGGGGTAGGGGACAGGATTCATCGATGCGCCTGTCCCTCATCGTCCCCACGCTCAACGAGGAGGCCGCCCTGCCCGCCACCCTGGCCGCCGCCCGCCGCGCCTGCCCGGGCACGGAGATCATCGTCGCCGACGGCGGCTCCGCGGACCGGACGCGGGCGCTCGCGCGGGACGAAGGCGCCTTCGTCATCGACGCGCCGCGCGGCCGCGGGCGGCAGCAGAACGCCGGCGCCGGCGCGGCGGCGGGCGATGCGCTCCTGTTTTTGCACGCGGACACGCACCTCCCCGGCGGGGCCGGCGCCGCCGTGGCGCGGGCGCTCGACGACCCCCGCGTGGTCGGCGGCAACTTCCGCCTGGCCTTCGACCCGCCCGGCCCCGGCAACGCGCTGTTCGCCGCCGCGTACAACCTGCGCGCGCGGGGCCTGCGCCACTACTACGGCGACTCCTGCCTGTGGGTCCGGGCGGCCGTGTTCCGCCAGATGGGCGGCTTCCGCGAGGGCATGCTCATGGAGGACTGGGAGTGGGTGCAGCGTCTCGAGTCCCGCTGCCGCGCGCGGGGCGAACAAACCCTGCAGCTTCCGCTCACCGTCCTCACCTCGGCGCGGCGCTTCTCCGGCCGCAAGCGCTGGCGCTACCTCCTGCTGTGGGCGTGGCTGCACTACCTGCACGCGCGCGGCGTTTCGGGCGACCGTCTCGCCGCCCTGTATCCGGACACCCGCTGAGCCGCGAACCCCTGCCGGACGTGAACCTGACGCCTCGTAAGCGCCGCGCCCCCCGGACGCATCCTAAAGAAATGACCCCGACATGGAAATAATAACAGCAGGGCAACGCCAAACATGAGCACACACATCAGCCCCCCCATCATCGGCATCGACCTGGGAACGTCCACGTCGGCCATCGCCCTTCTAAAGGGCGGTCGGCCGGAACTGCTCCCGGACGACCAGGGGGACCGGATCATCCCGAGCGTGGTGCAGCTCGGGCCTTACGGGCAGATACTCCTCGGCTCGGTGGCGAAGCAGGGGTCGGTGGCCTTCTGCGACCGGACCGTGCAGGAAGTGAAGCGCCTGATGGGGACGGATGCCGTCATCCGCCTGGCGGAGTGGACGCTGACGCCGGAGGAGGTCTCCTCCCTCCTCCTGCGCCACCTCAAAGCGACCGCGGAGGCGAGGCTCGGGCCCGGCGCCATGCAGGACGCGGTCATCTCGGTCCCCGCCCGCTTCGAGAACGCCGCCCGCGAAGCGACCAAGCGCGCCGCCGAGCTGGCGGGGATCAACGTCCTGCGCCTGATCAACGAGCCGACCGCCGCCGCCCTGTGCTACGGGCTGGATCGCCTGGCCGAGGAGCAAAGAGTGCTGGTCTTCGACTTCGGCGGCGGGACGCTGGACGTCACCGTGCTGGAGATGTTCGAAGGCGTCCTGGACGTCAAGACATCGGTCGGCGACGACCGGCTCGGCGGCAAGGACGTGGACGAGCTGCTGGTCCGGTTTTTCCGCGCCAAGTTCCGCGAACAGCGGGGGAGCGATCTGCCCCCCCCGGAACAGAACGGCCGGACCGCGCAGACGCTGAAAGAGGCGGCGGAGGGGTGCAAAAAGCAGCTCTCCGTGGCCGACTCCGTCGTGGTCGAGATCCCGTACCTCGCGCCGGAAGGCGGCATCCTCCGCTTCCCCTTTTCCCGCGGCGAGCTGGAGGGCTTGCTCCAGGGCTTGCTCGACCGGGCGATGCGCCTGGTGGACGAGGCCCTGTACCGGGCGGGGCTGACCTTCGCGGACATCGACGTGATCCTCCCCGTCGGCGGCTCCAGCCGGCTCCCGCTGTTCCGGCGCGCCCTGGAGCGGCGCTGGGGCAAACCGATCCGCGAATACGACAACCCGGATGAGGCCGTCGCCAAGGGCGCGGCGGTCGCGGCGGGGATCGAGCGCAGGCTCTTCGACGACGAGAACGGGATCATGATCCTGGACGTCTCGCCGCACCGGCTCGGCGTTTCGACCATGAAACAGGTCGGGGAAGGGCAGTACATCGACGGCTATTTCAGCGAGATCATCCCCAAGGACGCGAAGCTGCCCGCCATCGAGCGGCGCCGCTACGACACGCTCTATAACGGCTGGGACACGATCGTGATCCGTATCTACGAGGCGACCACGAACGGCAACCTGTGCCAGGACCACCGCCTGATCTCCGAGCTGCCGCTGGAAAACATCCCCGAAGCCTCGTCCGGCGAGCCGGTCGAGGTCGAGTTCCGCTACACCCTGGACGGCACGCTCGAAGTCTCCGCCCACTGCGCCGCCGCCCCCGAGGTCAAGACGGGCGGCCGCTACTCCATCGCCCGGGGGCCGGAAAAAGCCGCCGGGTACCCGCAGGGCGGGTGGCCGGAGGAAGCGAAGGGGGACTTCGACGGCATCTGGCAAAGCTCCGAGGACGTCAAGCGGTGCGCGCCGCTGCTGGATCAGGCGGACAAGATCCTGCGCCAGCAGCCACACGCGGCGCCGGGCCTGCGCAAAGCGGTGAATTCCCTGCGCGCGGCCCTCGCGTCCGGGCACAAAGACGACATCGAGCAGCACCTGGACGCGCTCACGGACCTGCTTTTCGAGCTATCCTGAGCAAAGGGGGCGACCTATGAGCCACGTACTGGATTATTACGACGTCCTCGGCGTGCCGGAGACGGCGACGCCCGAGCAGATCAAACGCGCCTACTTCCGCTCGGTCCGCAAATACCGGCCCGTCGACCATCCCGAGGCGTTCCAGCGCTTCAACGAGGCCAACACCGTCTTAAGTAACCCCCAACGGCGCGACGAGTACAATCAGATGCGGCGTTACGGCGCGCGGGTGCGCGTGCTCATGGATCAGGCGGTCGCCGCCAGCGACAAGGACCCCGAGAAGGCGATCCGGCTCTTCAAACACGCCCTCCTCCTGGCCCCCGATCTTTCCGCCGCGCGGACCCTGCTGGCGGGGGAGCTGATACGCGTCCGGGAATACCGCGCCGCCGAGACCGAGCTCCGCTGGCTGGTGGCACACCATCCCAAAGACGCGCCGCTGCGGTATCAGCTCGGGCGGTGTTTGTGGCTGCAGCGCAGCCTCGCCGCCGAACAGGAGCTGCTCGAGGCGGTCAAGATCAACCCGCACTAC
>JAUJNC010000027.1 GCA_030446525.1 Armatimonadaceae bacterium | reverse complement strand
GCCTCGTAGAAGACCTCGACCCGGAACTGGAAGGTCGCCGCGACCGAGTACACTTAGGAGACCTGGATGCCGAGCGAGTTGATGGTCTTCATGTTCGCCTCGCCGCGGCGCAGCTCCCGCCACGCCGCCGAGTGGAACGGCCAGCCGCCCCACCACACGACCGGCGTCGCGAGCAGGAAGCCGAACAGTCCCATGGACAGGCCCAGCGGCGGCATGGAGGGCAGACCCACGAGCGCGCCCATCGGCGAGAACGCGAGCAGCGGCAGTGTGAGCACGAGCGAGACGAGGAAACGGCGCAGCAGGTCGGCGACCATGTCGGCGCCGTGGCCCGCGTGCTCGTCGTGGCCGCCGCCGCCGTGGCTGCCGCGCCCGTCCGTGCCCGGAGCGTGCGCGTGTTCCGCGCCGACCTTGGGGTGGCCGGCCTGCGCGCGCGAGCCGGGCCGGTCGTAGCAGTCGCACCGGTAGCCGTCCCGCTCCAACCGGTCGCCCAGCTGTTCGGGCGTCGTGACGGCCGGGTCGTAACCGAGATGGGCGACGCCGCGCGTGCGGTCCAGGTGCACCATTGTCACGCCGGGCAGGGCGCGGAAGTACGCCTCCAGGTCGGCGTACTCCGTGCCGTTGTATGCGTTGCGGATGTCCACCTCCACCACGGCGGGCGGTGAGGCTTCGGCCACGGCCACAGCGTGGCCGTTGTGGTTGTGTTCCTGCTCCATGATTCACCTCTTCTTGAACACCGCGTCCCCGGTCCAACTCGGTTCCACATAAAACCGCTCGGCCGCCGGCAAATCGCCACGCAACTGCGCGGGCGAGGTCGTCCGACAGCATAAACCGCCGAAGCGTTACGTGCTATCGGGTCAACGGCACATCCGTCGCAAGCAGGGGGCCGAACTTGTCTCCCCTTGCCGCGACAAGGCCGAGTCGCACCGGCACACCAACAACGCTGCCTATTCTGGCGGTCACGCCCACGTTCGGGTATTTGCCATCGAACTGCACCGAGGCGTTCAGCCAGCGCGTCAGCGGCACATTCGCCCCGGCGATAAACCGGCCGTTTTTCTCGTTGGTAATCTTAGCGCCCCCGATGTACAGGCTGCCGGGAACCCCCACAGAGGTTTTCAACGCCTTGGCCACGCTCAGGAACGTGCCTTGCCGTCCACCGCCGAGCGAATCGTACATCAGCCCGACCGTGAGTGACGGGCGCTCCCGGCTCTCCGTCACCAGTGCGTAACTGACGAGCGGTCGGACAATATTTTGCTCTTGCAGATAGCCGAAGCCGGCTTCCAGGCGGGGCGTCACGCCATACCGCAGGAACGTCTCCGTCTTACCGGCAAGGCCGTCCGAATGCATCGTCGAAACAAACAGGTGCCCCGTTTTTACCGTCGTGCCCACCGGACCGGTGGGGTTTCCGTCCTGAGCGGAGTAGCCGCTCGCGGGTCATAGGGGTCAGCCAGGCGCCGCCTGCGCGCACACCAGCGCCGGGGCTGTCATCAGCGCGGCCAGCAGGAGGACCACTGCCGCCGGTTCTCGCCTGTTCAATTGCCACCTTCTCCTTCTGCTGGAAGGGCCGGGATTCCCGGCCCTTGTTTCTGCCTGCGGAACCTAGCCTGCGCCGATTCCCGCCGCCCGCAGCCCGGCCTCGGTAACAGGACCGCCGGCCGCGTTGCAGCAGTCGGCAGGCTTGCCGTCCACGAGCACCATCGGGACGCGCTCGACGCCGGCCGCCCTGGCGCGCTCGGCGGCCTGCGGGTCATCTTTGAGGTTGTAAACCGTCACCTGGCAGTTATCACAGGCGACCTGCTGCACCAACGTCACCACGGGGTCACACAGCGGACAGCCCGCCGTGAACACTTCCACTTTCCTTGCCATTTCCAATGGCCTCCTTTGGGGTAGTTCGGAAACGTTGAGCAACGAACAAAAGGGAGCGTCGCCGAGCCCGCCGGACTGCCACAGGCGCAGGGTGTCCGCCAACACAGCGCGGCGCTCCTGTAACTGAGCTATCCGCAGGTCGAGGCGCGTGATTTTCCGGCGGACCGTCTTCGCGACGGTTCCGCAGGGCGCCTTTCCTTTGTCGCAGAGGGCGAGCACCGCCACGATTTCGCGGAGCGAGGTGCCCCGCTCTTGCGCCCGGACGATGAAGCGCACCCCGCTCCACCACACGGGGTATAGTCGCGGTATCCGCCTTCAGTCCGTTCGGGTGACGCGAGCAACCCGACCTGTTCGTAGTAGCGCAAGGCAGGCACGCTCTTGCCGGTCAACGCGCCAATTCCCCAATTCGCATGGCTCATTCGTCTCCGATAAATCAAGTCTACAGCCTCAAGTGAGCTTGAGGTCAAGCCCTTAAGAAACAATCGGGGCGGGCGTCACGAAGACTTTCCCGGCGCGAAGCATCGGCCCCGCGCCGCCAAGGAACTAGTGCTCGGTTGTCCCGGCCACCGGGAAGCCGGCGCGGTCCAGGGCCGTCGTGAGCGCCTCGCGGGCGCCTTCTCGTCATGCGTGACCGCGACCGTCTTGGCGGCCACGTCCACGTTCACCTGGGAGACACCGGGCACGTTGCCCACGGCCTTCTTGATGGCGCTCGCGCACCCCTGGCACTCGATGTCGGGGGCGGAAAAAGTCGTCGTTTTCATGTGGGTGTGTTGCCTTTCATTTGATGGGGCGCCGCGCACCCCGTTGCCGCTACTTCAAGAACCGCGAAACGGCGGTCCATATCTCGGAAAGAAGTTGCTCCCGCGTCATGGGCTGGGCGCAATGGTGCTCGCTGCCCGTGCCGTGACCGACCACGCAGGTCTCCAGATGGTTCGTGAGCAGATATCGACGCCCAGCGCGTCCAGGGCCGAGCACACGGCCGCAATCTGGTTCAAGATGTCCACGCAGTACTTGTCCTCGTCGATCATGCGCTGGACGCCCGCTACCTGTCCCGCGATGCGGTTCACCCGCGCCTTGACCTTTTGCCGCGCCGTGTCGTCCATTTCCTGCTTTATACCTCCATGGGGTATCCTACATGTATTTTACCCCCAGGGGGTATATTTGTCAAGGGTGACTTTTCCGGGGGACAAAGAAAATGGGCGGGAAGACCGGTCTTCCTGCCCGCGCGCGTGAGACAAGGTCGATTAGGGTGGCTCATCACCGTGAACGCCGGATCGGCCAGGCGTCAAAGCCATGGTCATTGGGTGGGCCGCTATTTTGCCCCGGGCACCGTCGCGGGCACGTCCAACTGCCCGACGGCTCGCAGCAGGCGGTCCCGAGCCACGTTGTACTGGAACAGCGCCTGCACGACGTTGCTCTCGGCCCGGGTCCGGGCCGCCAGCGCGTCCAGCACCTCGACGACGACGCTCCGCCCTGCCTCATAGCGCGTGCGGGCGACGCGCTGCTCCTCCTGGGCGGCCGTGAGCGCCGCCCGGGCGGTCTGGATGTTCTGTTCGGCGGCCCGCAGGTTCAGCAGCGCGGCCTGGACCTCCTGCGCCACCTGGAGTGCGACCCGCTCCCGCTCCTGCTGTTGTTGCCGCCGCTGGGCCTCGGCTGCCTCGACGCGAGCGCGCCGCTGCCCGCCGTTGTAGAGCGGAGCGAGGCCGCGACGCCGTAGGTCACGCCGGCGAAGGCGTCCATCTCTTCACGTTTCATCAGGTCGCCCATGGCGAACAGACTCACCTGGGGCCGGAACGCTCCCGGGCGACCGCCGTGTCCGCGTCCGCCGCCCGGACCCGCTCCGCCGCCGCCTGCAGGCTCCGGCCGCCGGCGCTCGGCCAGGCGCAGCAGCGCGGCCAGCCGTCCGGTGCGCCCGGCGTTGATGGCCCCGGCTGCACCGATGCCGCCAGCCGGGCCATCACGTCGGCGCTGGACTCGTAGGTTTGTTGTCCGGTCACGTCGACGCGCGAGGTGGGGGCGACGCCGCATAACCGTCCGCACCTGCACGAGCGCCAGGCTCCGCGTCCCGGCGGGCATTGGTCAGCTTCCTGCCGCGCCTGGGCCGCCTCCGCCTCGTCGCGCTGCACGTAGTAGGCGGGTATCTGCTCCTGCGCGAGCCGGACGCGGTCGATACGCAAGCGCTCTTCGTCCTCGTTCAGGCGGGCCTGTGCCACCTCGACCAGGGCACGGCGCGCCAGGACCTCCCGGTACGCGGTGCGCGTCAGCAGCGCGACTTCCTGCCGCTGCATTTCGCGCTGGGCTTCCGAGGCATCCTGCATCGCCGCCGCCTGACGCACCATCGCCTGCAGGCGCCCGCCGGTGTACAGCGGGTACATCACCATCAGGTTGGCGTCGACGAAGGCGCCCGGCGGCAGGCCCATCAGCATCTGCGGCTGCGCCGCCGCCGGCGAGGGGACGACGTTCTACGTTGCTGCCGCCGGTCAGGAAGGTGTTCGCCGAGAGCCAGGGCCGCGTCTCCGCCCGCGCCGCCCGCACCTGCGCCGCCAGGGCCTCGACCTCCGCCGTCGCCCCCCGGATAACGGGACTCTCGCGCAGCGCGATGCCCACAGCCTCGTCGATGGTGAGCGTCCGGTTGACCATGGGTCGGCCCGCGAGCAGATGGTCCAACCCCAGCTTTCTCCGAAGGCGATGGGTTCGGCTGCGCCCGCACGGGGGCGGCCAGAACGAACGCTGCAATACATAGGCAAACGATTTTCATCGGCTTGTACCGGTCCTTTTGCGGCTGCATCGGGACGAAACGCCGGGCCCACGCCTGCTCCGCCCGCCGCCGCTGTGTGGGGGTGAGTACGGAGGCGGCGGCGCCCCACCAGGCGCGGCGCGCCTCCGCAAGCTGGCGGGACAGCTCCAGCCGGCTGCGCGCGCTCCCGCAGCGCCTCGACGGTCACCCCCGCCGCCCCGCGTCTCGACACCCCGGCGGAAGTCGGCGGCGGCGCGGCCCAGCGCGCCGCGAAGCCCTTGGTGTCCCGGTCCCAGCGCGCCTTCCGCTTCTCGAGCTTCTCCACCTGCGCCGAGCCTCAGGCCCAGGAATTCCTTCCGTCGGAGGAGCCAATCCGGGTCGGGCGCGCTGGGAGGCGGCGTGGGCGCTTCTTCCACGCGGGTCCGCTCGAGGCGCGGCGGGCCGCCAGGACCGGCCGCCGGGGGAAGCTGCCGCCACACCAGCAGGCTCGCCGCAATCGCCAGCAGCAGACCCGGTCCGACACGCAGCCACCGGCGAGGCTTGTACTCCTTGCTCACGGGCGCTCCGCCCGCACCGGCTCGCCGGCCCGAGGCGCCGCTCCCGCGCCTCCGGCCGGCGGAGCGGCACTGGTGACGGCGGCCGGGCCCGCGCCGTCGCCGGCCGGCTCCGTCACCGGCCAGTGCCATTCCCGGTTCAGGAACGTCCGGTTGAGCCACTTGATGAAGTCGTCCACGTACGTGTGCATGATCGGGATGTCGAAGAGCGAGAGGATCGTGCCGATGATGAGCCGCCCACGACCGCCATCGCGAGCGGCTGGTAGGCGTCGAGTCCCGTCTTCGGGGCAAAGGCGATGGGCATCAGCACGATAAGCGCAATGCCCGCCGTCATCAGGATGGGACGCAGTCGATCGGGACAGGCGCGGATGATCGCCTCGTCGCGCAGGATGCCCCGGTCGCGGTACTTCATGATGAGGTCGATCATCAGACCGCTGTCGTGATGTCCATGCCGGTCAGCACGATGATGCCCAGCATCGAGACTGTCGAGAATGCCTGGTGCGCCAGCCACAGGGCCAGGAAAACGCCCGCCGCCTCCAGCGGGAGACTGGCGATCATCTGCAAGGGCTGCAAAAAACCCCGGAACTGGATCACGAGCACCAGGCACATCAGGGCAAGCGCGAGGCCCATGCCGTAAAAGAGGCGGCGGAAGGAGTCCATCATCTGCGTCATGTCGCCGCGCATCTCCATGCCGTAGCCCGCGGGAAGTTGACGGCGTCGATGCCAAGCTCTTTGTTGCCCCCGTAGGCGTTGGCGATGAGGTTCATCACCACGTCCATCGAGGGCAGGCTGCCGATACGGTAGTAGCCTGTGACGCCGATGACGCGCTTCAGGCCGTCATGCTCGATGACCGTGGGCGCGACGCTCCGCTCCACCGTCGCCACCGATTTGAGTGGTATCTGCCGCCCGCCGGGCGTGGTGACGTAGAGGTTCTCCAGGTCCTGCGGCGTCTGCCGGTCTTCCTCCTCATAACGGACGAGGATCGTGTTCTGCCGGATATTGGGCAGGCGGTAGAACTCGCTCGTCAGTCCTCCCCGGAGCGCATAGTACGCTTGCTGGGCGATGCTCTCCGGGAGAGGCCCACCTCGGCGGCGCGCTGCGGGTCTGCCTTGATCCTGATAATCCGGCACACCCATCGTCCAGGTCGCGGCCGGCTGGAACATCTCCGGCATCTTCTGGGCGATGGCGTTCACTTCGCGGCCGAGCCGGTCGAGCCTGTGCAAGGTCCGGGCCGTAGATATTGACGTGAATCGGCGCGGCTGCGGTCGCCATCACATCCGAGCCCATCTCTTTATCTGCAGCCGCCTGATACCGGGAATCGTCTGGAGCGCCTCCCGGTGGATGGCGTCCATCACCTCGAAGATCGTGCGCTTTCGCGTCCTTGTCGGAGAAGGTGAGCATCATCGCCGCGCCGGAGATCTGCGGCATCTGCAGCCCGTATAGAACGGGGTCCAGGCTCTCGAACATCGATTCGGCGCCGATCTCGATGCTCGCCTTTTCCAAATTCGGGTGCTTGAGCATGATCCGCTCGAGCTTTTTCACGGCGGCTTCCGTGCCCTCAAAGGAGGTTCCGGGTGCCATCTCCAGGAAACCGACCGCTTGCCCGGTGTCGGCAAGCGGCATCATCTCCGAGCCGATGAAGTAGTAGAAAGTGAAGCCGGCGATGAGGGTTGCCATCACGCGGGCCAAGTTTGCGAAGCGATGCCTCAGCATCCAGCGGATCGCGCGCCCGTAGCCCGCCTCCAGCCGGTCGAGCCCGCGCTGGAACGGGTCGAGGATGACGTACAGCCAGCGCAGGACGGGGTGGCGGCGGTCGGCCTCGCGCGCCTCCTCGTGGCGCAGCAGACTCGCGCAGAGAAGCGCGGTCAGCGTAAAGGAGACCAGCATCGAGGCCAGCAGACCGAAGATCAGCGGCCAGACGAGCTCCACGAACATGAGCTCGACGATACCGCCCGCGAAGAGGAGCGGCAGAAGCGCGAGCACGATCATGATGGTCGAGGCAATGACTGCCAGCCGCACCTCGGCGATGCCATCAATCGTGGCCGTTTTCGGGTCCTTGCCCATCTTGAGGTGCCGCTCCACCGCGTGGATGTCGATGATCGAGTCGTCCACAAGCCGCCCAATAGAGAGCAAAAGGCCGATGAGCGTCCCACTGTTGAACGTCATGCCGAAGGGGACCATCATGAGCACCGCGAGCGCCAGACTGGTCGGCAGCGTGACCATGGCGATAACCGTGCCCCGCCACTCGCCGAGAAAGAGGATCACGGCAATCCCGGTAAGCAGAACCGCCAGCCCCAGCTCATGCCACACATTCCCAAAGAGTATCTCGACGAAGCTCGCGTTGTCGTAAGCAACCTCGAACGTGAGGCCAGGGTTCTCCCGCTCCATCGCCCGAACCACGTCCATCACGGCGGGCACCACCTGCGCTGAGCTGGCACCGGGGTTCTGAATGACGGACACCTCGATGGAGGGGATGACTTCGCCTTCGGTGTTCTTGTCGTGCTTCAGGTAGTGGTAGGCGCTCCGCCGCTCCCAGTGCGTGTCTACGACGTTTGCCACGTCGCGCACGTAGACGACGCGAGGGGAGCGGGAAGTCCCCTCCGCGCGGGCAGGATAGACAGGCGGGGGGGGGGACGCCTCACCCATGCCGCCCGTGCCCATCGCGCCGCCGCCCATGCCGCCACCGGCAGAGGCAGCCGGCGCAGCACCATCCGTCCCGCCAATGCTGGTGATAGGATAGGCGAGCACGTCCTCCGGGCGCAGAGCGCGCGTGTCCACGCGAACGATTCCCTCCTGCGCGCCGCTGGTGAGCGTACCGCCGGAGCGGGAAACGTTGTAGCGGTCGATGGCGTTCCTGACATCGAGGATGGAAAGCCCGTAGGCGGCAAGTTTGTCCCGGTCTATAACCACCTGCATCTGCCGCCGGTAGCCGCCGAACGGCACCACGGAGTAGACGTTGGGGACGGTTTTGAGTCGGCTGATGACCGTATTGTCAGCGAACTCCCGCACCCGAATCGGGTCCCAGCCCTGCGCGGGGTCGCCGCGAAGAGACAGCGATAAAATAGGCAGATTCAGGGGATCGATGGGCACGACGAAGGAGGGCTTGAGGTTGGCGCCGGTCGCGGGCAGGTTCGCCTGCGTCACGTTCATCAGCGCCTGCGTGTCTACGAGCGCCTTCTCCATGTTCGTGCCGTAGGGGAACTCGAGGGTGACGATGGAGAAGCCGTCCTGCGAATTGGAGCGGATATAACGCAGGCCCTGCATGTTGACGAGCTGCTCCTCGATGGGCTTGCTGACGTAGAGCTCCATCTCCTGCGCGGAGAGGCCGGGCATCATCGTCACGACGCCGATCATCGGGCTCTGGACGTACGGGGCGAAGCGGCGCGGGATAATGCCGGTTATGGCCATCCAGGCAAGCGCCAGCACTGCCACATAGAAGGCGATGACGGCGTAGGGGTGCTCGATGGACCACCGATGGATCATATGCAGCGGATTCATCCGGTGGGTATCGAAATACACCGGCGGCGGGTCGCCGTGGCCGTTGCCGCCGCGGGGGACGGGCTGGCTCATCGCACCACCACCTTCCCCCGGAGCATGTCCATGCCGCAGGTGAACGTGAACTCTCCCTCCTTCGGCGTGAACTCCACCACAACCGGCTCGTTTAGCGGCAGTTTCTTGTTAATGTCGTAGGCCGGCAGGACGACTTCGGTGCCGCAGGTGGCGTCGGTTTTACGAACGAAGGTGAGGCGGGCCGGGACGCCGGGCTTGAGCGTGAGACTTTCCGGCTGATATCCGGCTTGCGTCACGGCCACGCTCGCGGACTGGGTCGTGCCCGAATCCGCCGTAGCGGACGTGCCGCTGCTGCCCTCCTTGCCTTTCATCCCGGACATCGCTTTCTCGCCCGCCGCCGCGTCGGAGCTTGCGGCCGTGGTCCCGGCCGGCGTCACCGCGTCCCCGTTCGCCAGGTACTGATAGCCCGAAACGACCACCCGTTGCCCCTCGTCGAGACCGGAGCGGATCACCGTTTTCTGCCCGTCGCTCATGCCGGTCTGTACCTCTACCCGGCGCGCGGTGAACTGGTTCTCGCCTCCCGCAGGCTCGGCCACCCAGACGAAGCTCGTCTCATCGGCAGAGACCACCCCGCCCGAGGGAAGAGTGCGGTGCTGGACGGTGCGGCTCGGCACGAACAGCGCGTCTTCCCGGCGCCCCGTCGTGATCTCCATCACGACGTACTCCCCCGGCAGGAACCGTTCACCCGGATTGGACACGACCGCCTCGACAACGCCCGTGCGCGCCTGGGGGTCCACGGCAGGCCGGATCGACGTCACCTTCGCCTCCACCGGCTTGCTTTTGCCGTTTCGGTCACGGACGGTCACCGGAGTTCCCGCTTCGATGCGCTCCAAATCGCTCTCGGCGACGTTCGCCTGCAGGCGGATCGGATGAATCTGCGCGAGTTTAAGGATCGCCTGCCCGGGGCTTACCAGCACGCCGGGGCTGATGAGGCGCTCGGTGACCACGCCGTCTATCTGGGAGTAGATCTTCGTGTAGCCCTGGCTCGTGGCGGTGGCCTCGGCCGCAGCGCGGGCCTGGGCGACGCCGGCTTGGGCCTGCGCGATCCGCTGACGGGCAGAGCTCATAGCCGCCTTGGTCTGGCGCACGTGCGCGTGGTGGGCCATGAGCTCGGATTCGGCCTGTCGCACCCCCGCCTCCGCACTGCGTATCATGGCGTCCGCCTTGCGGACCGCGGACTCGGCCGCGCGCACCTGGGCCTCTACCTGGCGAACGCGGGCCTGCGCCTGGCGGACCTTGGCGTCCGCGGTCTGGGCCTGCGCCTGCTCGCGCTGGAACTCTTCGCCCGAGACGGCACCCGCCTTGAGAAGCTCCTGTGTGCGCTTGATCTGCTGCTGCCAGTAGGCCTGATCCGCCCTGGCCGCTTCGAGCCCGGCCTCGGCGTCTGCCACCTGCGTCCGAGCCGCCGCAAGGTCGGCCTCCGCGTTTGTGCGCTCGGCGCGGGCGGCTTGGAGGTTTGCTCGCGCCTCGGTCACCGCGCCCTGTCTTCCGGCAAGTTCCGCCTGCGCCTGCGAGACGGCTGCTTGAGCCTGCTCGTAGTCGGCGCGCGCCACACCGACACCCTGCCGGGCCGCCGTAGTCGCCGCTTCCCGCTCGGCGACCTCCGGCTCGATTTCGCTCGTGTCCAGTCGTGCCAGAAGTTGCCCGCGCTTTACCCGGTCGCCCTCATAGAGGGGCATCCAGGTGAGGTAGCCCCGGACGCGCGGGTAGACGTTTTGCTCCGTGTAGCCGACCGCCTGGCCGGTGTAGCGCACCGTATGCGCCACGGTGCCGCGCTGCACGCTCGCCAGCGCCACCGGCGTCACTCCGGGCGGCGCGGGCGTGTTCATCTTCATCGCCTGCGCCTCGATGGGCGTCATCGCCCCCTGGCGGCGGAAGCTATTCACCGCATAGATGGCGCCCGCCAGCATGGCGCCCAGAAGCACGAGCCCGCCCAGCACCTGCCGGTTGAACACCCCCCGCCAGTTCACCCGCTGCCCGGTGCGCCGCACCCGGTAGAGGACGAAGGCGATGAGGGCGAGCAGGGCGAGCCATGGAAGCAAGGAGAGGACCGAAAAACCGCCCCCCGCCGCGGCCGTGTTCTGCCCGGTGTTGGTGGGAACCACGCCCGTGGCCGCGCCCGCCGGTCCGGAGATTTTCACGGTCGTCTGGTACGGGCCGGCCATCGGGAAGTTGGCCGGGGCCGTGTACACGCCCGGCTTGCCCGGCTGCGGCGTCGCCGGCACCTCCTTCTCGCCCATGAACATGCCGGGCATGCCGGTGAGGGCGCGCACGTCCGCGCCCGTGACCGGCTTGCCCGCCCGGTCGGTGATCGTGAGGATCAGCCGCGCCTTGCCGATCGGGATGACCGCGGGGTCCGTGGTGAGCTCGACCTCGTAGGGTCCGACCGACGCTTCCACCCCAGCGGAGGTGGCGGGGGCAACGGCGAAGGTGAGCAAGGCCGCCAGAGCCAGCGCACCAGAATGTCTAAAAATCGCGAAACGTCGCTGCTTCATTTGTTAATGCTCCAGGTAGGCGAACCGCCGCGTCCCGGTTTGTCGCGCCGTGATCGAGGGTCGGTTTTTACTCTTAACTGCCACTGCCGTGAAAAGGCAGTGGCAGAAAGAGCGGACGAGGCAAATAGCCTCGGTGACGTCGGTTACCTGGCGACCACCTGTCCACGGTACATGCCCATGCCGCACGTGAAGGCGGTGGTCCCCGCCTTCTTCGGGGTGAAGGTGACGACCGTCTTCTGGCCGGTCTTCAGCGTGCGCTCGATCCCCAGGCCCGGGAACCGCACCACGTCGCCGCAGCCGGACTCCTCACTCGCCTGCCTCGTCACTTCTGCATCGCGGCAAAGGCGTAGGTGGCCGTGCCGGTCTCGCCTTCGTCGCTCACTGTGACCACGGCTTGCCAGGCGCCGCCCATACTCAGGTCGGCCTCGCCCTGGTAGCGGCCGTCGTCCTTGTGGTCGAGTTCGACGTTCGGGCCGCCCATGTTCATCGTGGGCATCGACAGGGCCGCCTTGACCTCGGCGTCCTTGACCGGCTTGCCGTCCCGCGTCACGGCCGCGATAAAGCGGGTATCGCCCTCCGTCGGCGCCGCCGGGTCGGTGGTCAGCGTGATTTGGAAGGGTCCCGCCGCCTGTGCCGTGCCGAGAGCCGCTCCGGCGGGTGCCGCCGTTCCCGCACCGGCGGGCGGGGTTGTCGCCGTCTCGCCGGTGGCGGGCGCGGGTGATGATGTGGCGGCGGGCGGCGTCTCCGCCTCCTCCGCGCCGCGATTGCAGCCCGCGATGACGAGCGGAAAAGCCAGCGACCCGGCGATAAGCGATGTTGCGAAGATGCGTTTCATGAAGTTTCTCCTGAAAAACGACAGACAATACGGGCGCGCAAACGCGCCGTCATTGACGGGCTGTGGCTGTCATAGGGGCCACGGGGATGTTGAGCGCGGCACAAACCGCACTACCCCGCGGGGACGGGGCCGTATCAGGAGAACGAAGGAGGGGCGCGTAGGGAGGCGGGGCGACCGGGCGGGGCGCGCGAGACCGATTCCTGGACAACACCGGCGGACGGAAGCATTTCCGTCGACGGCGGCAGGAAAATAGATGGCGCGGCGGGTACCCACGCCAAGGCAAGGGGGACAGGGACCGTGACGGCAGCGGGCGCCGGCGGGTGTTCGGGCCCCGGGCGCAGGTTGCAGCAGCCCGGGTGGTTGAGCGCGAATCGCACGGCGCCGTCCGTGGACAAAACGGGAGCCGTCGCGCAACAGGACTTAGATGTCTCGACGACGGCCACCATAGCCCGGCCGGTTACGCAACAGACGAGCGACGATGCCGGGACCGCCAGGGTTCCGACCAGAAGGCAGAGCACCACATATAGCGCCAGCGTTCGTCGCATCATATGTCTGATGTTATTGTACCACTTAGTATCCGCGCCGTCATGGGAGACACGGCTTTGTCGCGAAAACGCCAGCCGCAGGCGGGGACACGGCGCTAGGGGCGACGATTCCATTATACCCCCTCCGGGTATACTTGTCAAGGGCGGGCTCAAGGATTTGCGGCAAGTCAGGGCGCGGGGCCGGCATAGAGCATCACCCGCATTAGGTTCGAGGATGATGCTCTGCGAATCCCTCTTCTAAGCCATAGCGGCCATCCTTCGGCAGGACTCGGCGCAGCGGCGGCACACCTCGACGCACCGTTCCATGTCACCGACCTGCTCGCAGCTCTGGGCGCACGCGTCGCACACTTCGGCGCACACCGCACAGGTGCGCGCATGAAGGGCACTGTTGCGCAGCATGAAGTCGGCGCTCGTCTGGCAGATTTGGGCGCAGTCGAGCATCAGGCGGAAGTGCGGAGGCGCGACGTGCGGGCCGCCCATCTCCAGGCAGTGATTCGCGGCCTCGCCCAGACAAACGGCGTGGCAGTTCAGGCACTCGTTGATGCACTGCTGCATATCGGGGCTCACGCCGCCGCGGAGCGGCACGGCCGCGTTGTTAGTTGGCGCTGACCGTTGCTCTACCGCCAATAGAATAACCCACGTGGCCGCCCCTTAAACCGGGCACGCGGGGTATTTTCGATTGACAGTAGATTCTTTTCGTGCTACAATGCGGGCGTGTCAGCGATTACCAACGACCTATGTACAGGACAAAAACTCGGCGGCTTTTCGCCTGTCTGCCAGGTTCCGCATGCCCGGCAGAGCACACCAGGTGCGGCGTAGCCAGTCAAAACCACGCCGGAAGATGCTGATGGCGGCACGACCATGCGTCTTCACCGTCAACGGCTTCTGACGTGCCCCTGCTCGCGCTCTTGTCGGGCCAGCCGCCCGACGCTGGCCAGGCAGACGCAGAACCACTCGGCGACGTGGCGGCGGGCTTGCCCGCTCTGCAGGGCATCCACGACGCGCCGGCGACGATCCACCGAGAGTGCTTTCCTGACGAGACTATAGCAGAGAATCAACCTTTTCAGGAAGTGCTATAAATGCCCAGCGTTTGCGGCCGCAGCCCCCTCAACAAGGCGTTGCGCTAGGGCGCGCACATTGCCTGATTGCAGTAGGCGCGCTCGAACACCACGCCGCGCGCCGCCAGCCGGTCTGTGTTGGGCGTTCGCACGGTTTTGTCGCCGTAGCAGCCGAGGAGCGGCTTCAAATCGTCCACTGCGATGAACAGCACGTCGGGACGCGCCTTGTCTTGCGCTTACGCGCTCGCGGCAGGAATCAAACTCGCGGCTATCGCGGCGGTTAGAAGTTTTTCCATCGTTTTCTCACTTTCTTTATTTCTCCGTGGATGACTTCAATGTCGGCGCTCCTTCTAACCAGCCGAGAGACGCGAGAAACTTGTCGACCTCGATCAGGGTTTGCGAGAGGTGCGGCTCTCTGTTGAAGAACCCATGGCCGGCGCCAGGATACACGTGCGCGTCGCAGCGGGCGCCGGCTTTCTTCATCTCCGCCTTGAAGTCATCGAGCACGCTCACTGGAATGAGTTTGTCCGAATCTCCGAGAAACACGACGGTGGGCGGTGCGTCTTTGGAGATGTTGTGCGCGGGGGAGAACTCGCGGTAGCGCTCTCCCACCCGCTCGCGTCCCCACTGGCCGGGGCCGTTGTTGAGAACGGGATTGAAGAGCACCAGTGCCGCCGGTTTGCAGGAAACCTTCAGGTCGTCCGCCGGATCATCGAGACCGGGGACGAGCGCGGTGAACGCCGCCAGGTGTCCGCCCGCCGAACCGCCCGCCGCGGCGATGCGCCTGGGGTCAATCCCTAGTTCCGCCGCATGGGCCCGGACGTAGCGCAGGGCCGACTTCGCGTCCCTACAGCAGACCGTCGGCGGCCCGGAGTCGCCTTTCGGGATGGTGCGATACTCGACGCGAATGCCGACCATGCCGCGGGTGGCGAGATACTCGCTTTGCTTGCGGAACTGTTCGGGGCTGCCCCCTACCCAACCACCGCCGAAGAAAAAGACGATGGCGGGCCGGTGATCGGATGCCTTCCAATCCGCAGGCTTCTCAACAAAAAGCTTTAATTCACGGTCGCTGGTCTTTTTGTAGGCTAGCGTCTCGGCGGCCGGTAGAGAGCCGGCGGCTGTCGGCAACGATAGAGTGGCAAGGCTGAATATCTTCATGTCCATAGGGGAAAACTTTCAAGTAGAACACTCCATATTGACTGGCGCTTCCGTATTATCCGTCAGCGCACCGTATAATTGGCCGCCGTTTCCGCGCTGCCTTGGAAACCGATGCGAATGGCTTTGGCGCGCACCGTGACGCCGCCCTGCGGCAGGTGCAGGGGCAAACGGTAAAGCTGCCAGCGCGGATTTTCGCCTTCGTCAAAGGTATAGGCGATCGAGGCGCCCTGTGTCGCTGATTGCAGTTGTAGCGCGACAGGGCCAGTGAGTTCGCCCGAGTCTTGCGGCGCTTGCGCGTCGTAGCCCTGCGACCACGGGATGAACTCGACCGGCGCGGTTTGCGGCTGCTTTCCGCCCGGCCACATCGTTTCGGCCATCGCCCACTCGTCCCAATCACCCCAGCGGTCGAAGTCGCGACGCCAGTCGTCCAAAACGGCGCGCAGACGCTTTAACTCCTCTGCATAATCCCGGTTGTGCGCCACATTATTGATTTCGTGCGGGTCGTTTTCCAGATCATAAAGCTCTTCGGCGGGACGCGGCTCGAAAAGCGACTTCGATGCGCCTTCGAGCGCGTTTTGGCGATTGAGCCGCTGTAGTTCCTGCATTGCCAAATGCTTGCTGGCATACGGCTCCCAGTTGAAGTGCGGCGTGCCGGGGTAGAAATTGCGGATGTATTTGAAGCGCCAATCACGCACGGCACGGCGCATATCGTGGGCGATGTCCTGCCGGTCGCGGTGCGCGAAAACGTAGTCGCGAGGCGCGTTTTGCGGACCTAAAAACGGCTGGCCCTGCAAATGGCGCGGCAATTCTAAACCGGCCAACGATAGCACCGTCGGGCCCAGATCAATCAGGCTGACGAGTTGGTCGGACACACTGCCCGGCTGAATCTCGCGCGGCCAGCGCACAATCAGCGGAATGCGAATCCCGGAATCGTAGGGCGTGCGCTTGGCGCGCGGCAAACCTTCGCCGTGATCGCTCCATACCATCACGACCGTGTTATCGGCCAGGCCATCCTCTTCGAGTTGCGCCAGCAGCTTGCCCAGTTCCTGATCGCTGCGCGCTATGTTATCGTAATGCCGCGCGATGGCCTCGCGTACCTGCGGCGTGTCGGGTAGCCACGGTGGCACAGTAACGCTGACCGGATCGGTGAGGACTGGCACATCCCAGCCCTGATTGGCGCCGCCTTCGCGCCACATGCCGCTTTCATGGGTGAGGGTCGGGTTGAACACCGCGAAAAACGGCTGCTCCACATCGTGCCGGTTGCGCCAGTGCGCACTTTTGTGGCATTCGTCCCATGCCGTAAGGGGCGGTTTGAACTGGTAGTCCGTCTTGTCGTTGTTGGTGCAAAAATAGCCGGCGGCGCGCAGATATTCTGGAAAGCACTTCACGTACGGCGGTGGCACGCACTCGTAAGAAGAGCCGTATTGCGCATAGCTGCCGGGAAACGAGGTGCGCATGTGATGCGCACCCAGCCACGTCGCGTAGCAACCGGTGATAATCGAGGCGCGGCTGGGTGCGCACACCCCCGACGTGCAGAAAGCATTCGGAAAACGGCAGCCTTCGGCGGCCAAACGGTCAAGGTTCGGTGTGCGCGCGATCTCGTCGCCGTAGCAGCCAAAGCGTGGCGACGTGTCTTCCATGGAAAACCACAGAAAGTTCAGAGGGCGAGTGTTCATAGTTAAGAATCTCCGTCATGCTTCAAGAGCAGTCGGCAGGACGCTGTCAGTGGTAGTCATGGAGACACCGGACGCCAGGCGCTCAATAGTAACGGGAATGGCTAAAACACCCACTACAGCGTCGACGTGGACCTGTCGGTCGGCGGGCGAACCGGTTCGGACGCCACGCGCTTCGACGTCGGCGACATCGGCCTGGGCGTGCTGCGCAACTTCAACCGGGAATACGGCAGCACGCCCGCCTATTCGGTCCGGGCCGACGTGTTCCTGCCGAGAGGATGAGCGCTCGTTCCGGCCTGCCGTCACACTCGGCCACAGCACGCCGGTGGGCTACCCCACGCGCTTCGACCGGACCTTCCTTGCCGAGGTGTCGGCGCGGAGTCGTCGGCGATCTCGACCCGCACATTATCCCCCTCGCGCGAGGTGCAGATCATCCGCCAGAAGGCCTCTTTGCGCAGGGCGTCGAGCAGCGACGCCGCCGGCCCGGTCATGCGCCCCCCTCGATGGGCAGGCGCACCTGGAATCGCGTGTCGCCCGGCGCGGACTGGACGCGCACGTCGCCCTTGTGCCGCACCGTGACGACCCGGCGGGCGATGTCCAGGCCCAGTCCGCTCCCTTCGCCGACGCCCTTGGTGGTGAAGAAAGGCTCCCAGATGCGGCTCAGGAGGGCGGCGGGGATGCCCGGGCCGTCGTCGGCGATCTCGACCAGAACGCTGTCGCCCTCGCGGGCGGTGCGGATCGTCAGCTTCCCCTTGCCGTCCATGGCGTCGACGGCGTTGTCGATCAGGTTGGTCCACACCTGGTTCAGCTCGCTGCCGTAGGCGGGGATGCACGGGAGGCTGCGGTCATAGTCGCGCACCACCGTGACGCCGTGCTTGAGCTTGTGCGCGAGAATGGTCAGCGTCGATTCCAGCCCGGCGTGGACATCCACCTCCTGGACCTTGCTCCGGTCCATGAAGGTGTACTCCTTGACCGAGCCGACCAGCTCGGAGATGCGGGCCGTGCTCTGCTCCACCTCGCGCAGCAGACAGGCCGTGGCGGACGTCGCCTCCAGCCAGCGCAGCGCGGCGGAAAGCGCGTCTGCGTCGCCCAGCGCCTCGGCCAGGTCGTCCAGGCGGCCGGGGTCCAGACCTGCCGTGGCCAGCGCGGGCGCCAGCTCCCAGGCGTCCGCGACGTCGTGCGCCTCCATCCAGTCGGTAAGCTCCTCCTCGCGGTCGCTTTGCGCGACCGGGTCCAGGGGCGCGGCGTCGGCCGCCGACTCGCGGCGCAGGTCGCCCAGCAGGGCGCGCTGCGCGGGCGAGAGGTGCGCGCCTTCGCCCAGGACGGCCCCGGACACGGCGTCCAGCTTGTCGCGCAGCTGCTTGGCCGCCCGCCCGGCGGCGGCGGCCGGGTTGTTCAGCTCGTGGGCCAGGCCCGCCGACAGCTTGCCCAGCGCGGCCAGCTTCTCCTGCTGCCGCAGCTGGCCCTCGACGTCCTTGGCGCGCTCGGCCATCGCCCCGACGATCCGGCTGGTCGTCTCCGAGCATTCGGCCAGGACGCGGCGGAACGCGTCCGGCTCGATCTGGAGCACGCGGCTCGGGGTCGCGGCGCGGGCCGTCGCGATCGCGGGCGCGCCGGTCATCATCGAGATCTCGCCGGTGAACTCGCCGGGCTGGTGGACCGTGAGGACCGTCTCCTGCCCGCCGACCTGCTTGGTGACCTTGACCTGGCCGGCGAGGACGACGTAGAAGTGGTAGCCGGGTTGCCCCTCGGTAAAGAGCGGGTCGCCCGGCGCCAGCTCGATCTCGCGCCCGTGCTTGAGGAGCCGCGCGATCTCGTCGTCAGACAGGCGCGGGAAAAGCGAGGTCGCGTTCGGGTCGTGCAGCATGGTTACCCCTTCGGCATGGTGAGCGGCAGGCGCACATGGAAGCGCGTCCCCGCGCCGGGCGTGGACTCGAAGCGGATGTCGCCCCCGTGGCGCTCGGCCACGATGCGCCGGCTGATGTCCAGCCCCAGTCCGGTCCCCGTGCCCACCTCCTTGGTGGTGAAGAACGGCTCGAAGATCCGCCCCTGGATCTCGGACGGGATGCCCGGGCCGTCGTCGGCGATCTCGACCAGGACGCGGCCCGGCTCGCGCGCCGTGCGCAGCGCGATGCGCCCCCCGGCGCCCACGGCATCGAGGGCGTTGTCGAGGAGGTTGGTCCACACCTGGTTCAGCTCGCTGCCATACGCGCAGATGCGCGGCAGGTCCGGATCGTAGGCGCGCGTCACCTCGGCGGCGCGCTGCCTCAGCTTGTGGCCGAGCATGACGAGCGTCGATTCCAGCCCCTCGTGCACGTCCACCTCCTGCAGCGGGGCCTGGTCCATGAAGGAGTAGGACTTGACCGCCTTGACCAGCCGGGACACGCGTTCGGTGCTCTGCTCCATCTCGCCCAGCAGCGCCCCGGTCGTCAGCGTCGCCTCGACCCAGGCCACCACGTCGGGCAGCGCGGCCGCCGGCATCCGCGCCGCGAGGCCGTCCAGGCGCCCCGCGTCCAGCCCGGCCTTGACCAGGGTCGGGGCGAGACTCCAGCCGTCGGCGACCCCGTGCGCGCCGAGCCAGTCCGCCAGGGCGTCTTCCCGGTCGCTT
The DNA here is from genome assembly GCA_030446525.1 of Armatimonadaceae bacterium. The sequence goes on along the minus strand of JAUJNC010000027.1, from coordinate 22,212 downwards.
TGCGCCAGGGGATCGAGCGCGGGGGCGGCCCGGGCGCGCGCCTCCGCATCGCGCACGAACTCGGCCAGGTAAACCTGCTGCTCCGGCGCGAGCTGCTGCTGGTTCAGCCGGCAGTCCCGCGACGGCAGGGCCGCGCACGCCACGCGCAGCGCCCCGGTAGCCCGCCGGGCGGCGGCGGCCGGGTTGTTCGTTCGGGCCAGGCCCGCCGCCATCGTGCCCAGCGAAACCAGCTTGGCGTGCTGCTGCGACACCTCGCCCAGCTTCTGCCACCGATCGGCTACGGTGGTGACCAGACCGCGCAGGATCGAGGGGCAGGCGGCGAGCAGCTCCCAGAAGGCGTCCGGCTCCAGCTTGTACAGGCGGACCGCGGCAAGGGCGCGGCCGCTCACCGGGTGCGGCTTGTCGGTCAGCAGAAGCTCGTGCCCGAAGAAGGCGACGGGGTCGAAGCTGAGCACGTACACTTCCTGCGCGCCGACCCGCTTGGTCCACTCGGTGCGCCCTTCGAGCCTGGACATAGAAGCCGCTGGGCGGCTCGCCTTGGCGGACGATGTACTCGCCCGGCTCCAGCCGAACTCGGCCCGCGCTCGACGAGCGCGAACTGCCCGGGGGAAAGCCCGGCGAAGAGCGGCACGCGCCCGCAGCGCGTCGGCCAGAATGGTATCGGACATGATTGTTTACACCTTGCTCAGGTACTGGTGGACGAACGAGATGGCGATGGCGCGCCTCGCCCACGCCCGAGGCGACGCGCTTGATCGACCCGTGGCGCACGTCGCCGGCGACGAAGATGCCGGGCACGCTGGTTTCCAGCAGGAACGGGTCGCGGTCCGGCTTCCAGCCGGCCGGGCGCTTGCCGTCACGCAGCAGGTCCGGCCCCGACCGCACGAACCCGCGGGCGTCGCGCTCGACCACGCCGTCGAGCCAGTCCGCGTGCGGCTGCGCGCCGATGAAGATGAACAGGGCGGCCGCCCCCACCGTCTCGGTCTCGCCCGTCTGCGCGTCGGCGATGGCGAGGAACTCGCAGCGCGCCCTCGCCCTTCACCTCCCGGACACTGGCGTTGAGCCGCACGCAGATGTTGGGCGTCTGCCGGATCTGGTCGACGAGGTACTGCGACATGCCCTTCTCCAGCGAGTCGCCGCGCACGAGCAGGGTCACGCTGTGCGCGTAGCGGAGAAGTACATCGCGGCCTGCCCCCGCCGAGTTCGCCCCGCCCACGATGTACACGTCCTCGCCCTTGTAGGACAGCGCCTCGATCGCCGCCGCGCCGTAGTACACGCCCCGGCCGGTCAGCGCCTCGACGCCGGGCACGTCCAGCTTGCGCCACGACACGCCGGTCGCGATCAGGAGCGCGTGGCAGCCGACCTCGCTGTCGTCGACGAGCCGCACGATGCGGTACGGGTCCTCGACGCGCACGCCGGTCACCTCCTGCGGGGCCAGGATCTCGACGCCGAAGCGCCGGGCCTGGTCCACGGCTCGCCGCGACAGGTCCGCCCCGCTCAGGCCGGACGGGAAGCCCAGGTAGTTCTCGATGCGCGTTCGGTCCCGGCCTGCCCGCCGGGCGCCTCGCGCTCGATCATCAAGGTGTGCAGCCCCTCGGACGCCCCGTACACGGCGGCGGCCAGGCCGGCCGGCCCGCCGCCCACGATGATCAGGTCGTAGAACGGCTTCTCGGCGCGCGCGTGCGCAATCCGATGCGCTCGGCGATCTGCGCGTTGGTCGGCTCCTCCAGCCGCGAGCCGTCGGGGAGCACGACGAGCGGCAGGCAGGGTGTGTCCCCCGGCGGGCTGGGCGATGCGGCGCGCCTCCTCGTCCAGCTCGACGTCCAGCCACTGGTACGGGACCTGGTTGCGGCCCAGGAAGCCCTTGATGTCGTGCGCCTGCGGCGACCACCGGTGCCCGATCACGCGGATGCCCTCGAACGGCGGGCGGTAGCCGGCCTGCCAGTCGTCGAGCAGGTCGTTGAGGACCGGGTACAGGCGCTCCTCGGGCGGGTCCCACGGCTTGAGCAGGTAGTAGTCGATCTGGGCCGAGTTGATGGCGCGGATCGCCGCGTCGGTGTCGGCGTAGGCCGTCAGCAGCACGCGCTTGGCGTCCGGGAAAAGCGGTATCGCCTGCTCCAGAAACTCGACGCCCGACATGCGCGGCATCCGCTGGTCGACCAGGAACAGGGCGAGCGCGTCCCCGCGCTCCTTGAGCTGGCGCAGCGCCTGCAGCGCCGTTTCGCCCGCGTCCGCGCGCAGCACGCGGTAGCGGCTGCCGTACTCGCGGCGCAGGTCGCGCTCGACGGCCCGCAGCACCTCGGGGTCGTCATCTACGGTCAACAGCACAGGCTTGGCCATGAATTCCCCTTCCTCTGTTGGCGATCTGTTGTCACCCCTAGTGTACCTGAAAACGCGCCGTGCTGACGGCGGGGCGGGATTTATGTTACCGTCATGGTCCCCGGGGATCAAGAACGACACGGGGAGGTGACAGTCATCCCGCAGCGACGCGGCCCACACCTGGGGCGACGACCTCCCCGCGCCGCCCTGCCTGGCCCTGCTCGACCCGCCCCAACTCGGCCTCCCGGACTGGGCGGCCTACACCGACGACTTCCTGCCCCCTACCCGTTAAGAGGAGAGGGAAAGGCAGGTTCCAAGAAAAGCGAGCGCCGTTATACGACGCTATGGTCATGTCCATAGCAGCTCTACTCGGGACAAATTCACGACCAAGGGTAGGTCGCGCTCTTGACCGCCTGATAGTTGGTGTCGAGTTCAGGACGCAACAGCAGGAGCGCCGCGATCCGGCGGGCCATCCGCTGCACGTCGCGGGCTTCCTCCGTAGTCAGGTCGCGGCCGAGCACGCTCTTTTCGCGGTAGGAGAGCCACTTCTTCATGACCTGGTAACCGCCGATGGTATAGCGCCAGACGGCGAGGGGCACGTTGCGCCACGCCACTGAGGCGTTCAGATACACGTCAAGCGTCTCCTCTCCGAACGCCGCCGGGCCCCCCACCCCTGCCGCCCGCGAGACGACCTTCCCTTTACCCGGCATGACGCCGGCTTTCGTGGCGTTGCCCCACCCCGCCGTGACCGACAGGTCGCCGTCGGACAGCCCGCCGCCGCCATCGCGGGAGAGCAACGCGATTGCCTTGAGTTCGTCGCGAATGCTTCCGGTCGTGACACCCGGCACCTGTGTTTCGGTCTCGAGCAACGCCGCGACCTGGCGTCCCAGCACGGCGGAAGCTTCAAGGGCGCCCCGAGTGGCAGGCAGCGGGATACGCGGCCAGTCCTGCCGAAGCGCCCCGGTGTTCTCGTCGTAGTAGGCCGGGCTGTGCATAATGGCGATCGCGTGGAAGAACAGGGTGTCAGGTGCGGCGTCAAGGGCTTTCAGATACCTACGGGCGGCGTCGGAAAGGTTCCAGTTCGTGCCGTCCAGGTTCTCCACCGAAGAGGAAGCACCGAACAGGTCAGTTGTCCTCGCCTTCAGCTTCAGCGGAAAAAAGCTCGCACTCCACTCGATGAGATGCAGAGACGCGAGACTTGACGTGACGAAAGGCGGGCTGTAATCGCGACGGCTTCTTTGAGCCATACTGAATGAGGGATTTCTAGCCATGACCTGCGGGAAGTATGCAGGTGACTTCTCGCCAAGCAGCTTGGTTTCTGGCTCCCAGTAAATCCAACGGAGATCGAAAGGGCGATATAGATATCGAACAAGGTACTGCGGCAGATAGCCACGCTTCACTAAATAATGGCGCACGACAGGGGCATCAAAGCGGGCGGTACTGTCCATCGAACCAGCAACAAGCTTGCTCGCCTGCTCGTTGCTCATTGACACATCGAAGTAGGTCTGCATCCGAGCTTCGAGGCGTTCGCGGTCGATGTCCACGACGACCTCATCACGCTTCGTCTGCACACCGGGGAAGAACGCCGAGAAAAGGTCGGGAAGCAGTCTCCAGCTAAGGTAATCACTTTCCACGGTGGACGCCGAGAACGGCAAGCCGAGGGCCACAGGCGGGTGGATAGTCTGGTAGGCAGGGCCGCTCTCGCCATCCTTCGCGGCTGCGACCTCCTTCAACTTGCCCTTGCCTCAGAACTCCCGGTAGTGAATCTCGGCCCCATCCATGGGGGGCGATTTGCGGACCAGTGTCGCGATGGCCGTGCCGACCTGGATGCCCTCACGATTATGGAGCGTCGAGAACACCGACGGGTCGGGCTTGCCGTCCGGCGTCACCTTGCCCGTGCGGTATTTGTCACCGTTGCAGTTGTCGATCCAGATTCGGTCGAACACCTCCGCGTACCGCTCGCGCATTCCCGTGAACGACAAGCCGTCCAGCCACGAATAGTTCGAGATGAAGCACACGACACCCGCACCGGTCTGCTCCACGATGCGCCGCTCGGCCATGCGGAAGAAGCGGACGTATAGGTCGTTCAGGCCCTGCCCCTGCGGCTTCGGGGCCTTCTTGGTGGTTCGGTAGGCGGTGGAAAGGGCGCGCTCTTCCCCCACCTGAAGCCCCGCGTAGCCGTTGTACGGCGGGTTGCCCAGGACGACGAGGATCTTCGCTGTGCGCTTCACCTTGGACGCCGCGTCCCGCTCCGCCGCCAGTTCCGGGAAGATCATCGCCTTCTGCGGCGGGTCCCCTTCCCACCCAGTGAGCGCGTTGGTGAGGTAGACGCCCACGCGCTCGTTCCCCGCCGGGGAGAGCGACGCCTCCATCTCTTGCAGCAGCAGGCCCAGCTGCAGGTGTGCGACGACGAACGGCGCGGGCAGTATCTCGAAGCCGTAGACGCGCTCCATCGCCGCCTTCTTCACGTCGGCAAGTGCGAGCATGTCCGCACCGCCTGCCGTTAGCCGGTCATGGATGAGACGAATCACCTCGACCAGGTAGGCTCCTGTTCCACAGCACGGGTCCAGAACCACGACGTTCGGATCGGCGAGGCCGTCGGCGACGCCCAGTTCTTCGCGCAGGGCCGCGTCCACCCGCGCCACCTGGTAGCGCACGACCTCGCGCGGCGTGTACCAGACGCCCAGCTCGCGGCGCAGCTCGGGGTCAAACGCCTCCAGGAACGGCTCGTAGAAATATTGCACGGCGTTATCCGCCGCGAAGCGCGTGAAGAATGCCTCCCGGTCCACCCGGTTCAGCGCGTCCCCCGCCCAGTCCAGGATCTCCACCAGTCCCAGCGGCTCCAGCTTCCGTGGGTTCGCCGCCTGGTGGAATAGCGCCTGGATAATGGGAACGCGCAGCTCGTAGGAGGCCGTTCTCCAGTCGAAGCGGCCTCGGCCGCCGCGCTGATGCCACAGCACCCAGGCCGAGAAGACGCCGTAGAACAGAGTCTGGACGAGCGTGGAGCGGAAGAAGTGGTCTCCCCGCGAGCCCATGTAAGGTAATGCCCAGCGCCTCCTCCATGCCCTGCCGGAGCTGCAACAAGGCTTCCAAATTGCTGCCCTCCACACGCCCTCGGGCATCGCGGGCATAGGAGGCCAGGATCCAGGCAAGATCTTTGGGAGTTGTGATCGGCGCGTTCGAGATGAGAACCCGCTTCAGGAAGTCCACGAACCGGTCGTGGTCCGAATCGTCCGTCTCCGCCGCGTTCCAAAACGCGGCCTCCGACGGAGCCAGGGCGAACCGCTCGCGCAAGGCGGGCTTGCCGTCGTCGCCGCGCGCCACCAGGACGAACTCGCGCAGATTCGTCACCAGCACCTGCCCGTACTTCTCCAGGTACTTGGCGACCTGCTTCGACGCCACGATCCTGTCGACGCCGTCTCCAGCCCCCTTCGCCTCGATCACGCCTCGCGAGGGAAAGACGCCCGGCAGCGGCTCGCCGCCGGCGGGGATCTGGTCCGTGGAGAACAGGGCCAGGTCCGGAATCCCGACCCCCTGATTCTTGGGGTGGACCACACAACGTACCTTCGGCGAAATGCCCATGCCTACGGTGTTCAAAAGTTCAGCAAGCGCGGGGTAATACGACGTTTCAGGGACAGAGCCAAGCGAGCGCGTTTTACGCAGCTCGGACAGGTAGCGGGCCAGTGAGTTCACGCGTAGGAGTTCACCGTTTGCGTGTTTTTACCCTCCATTTTGGCGAGGAGTGGAGCGGCAACGAGGTGCGGGAGCACGATGAGCAGACCCTCAGAAGGTGCCTGCCAACGTCCGATAGAGTATACTGAGAGCAGAAATCTTAAACAGAGGAGGAGCCGGCCATGTCTCTTGTGATTGACCTCCCACAACCTGTAGAAGCGCGCTTAGAAGAAGAGGCCCGGAAGGTGGGTGTCACCCCGGCTGAACTTGTCGCCATGGTGGTGAAGAAGAATTCGCTCCCACCATAGACCCCGAAGAACAAAAACGACTTAACGCCTCCTCGATCGCGCTTCTTCAATCCCGGCTTGAGGAAGCCAAAAGCCGCGAACCCCTGAGGAGAAGGTGGCAGCAGAGGAAGATCTGGCTGATTTGATGCGGAATCTGAACGCGACGCGTAAGGAGGCGGGCGAGCGGCTTCACTTCCCAGAAATCGAGAAGGCGTAAGCCTGTGAGCAAAGTCATCGTTCTGGATACCGCCCTCAGCCTCCTTACCAATCCCAAGCTGCCCAGCCTGACCCTCGTTGCGATCCCGTGGAGTGTAGACCTGATGGCAGCCAGCCATCGGCTGATCGTGCCTGCGATAGCAGACTTTTGAGCCTGCGCCGGAATTGGAGCGTTCAGGCAACGCCCGAAGTATTGCCGCGCTTGATGCTTTCGAAGCGACAGCACCTGATCGCTATGCCAAGCTCCCGCCCGGAACCGCCGCCCTGCTCGAAACCCGCCGCGGCGTCGGCTACGGCTTCCGGACCAGTTGAAGGAAAAGGCAGGAAAAAGGGACAGTCTCTCAAATAATCTTCCTTGACCTGAGTGAGGCGCCGGTAGACAAGGCAGTGTCACTACTTGGCGCGATCACGCTGAGTAACGCCGGCACAGCGGGTACAATGAAACCGGAATAGCGGCTTTACCGGACCTGTGAAGAGGTTAACGGCATCAGGAGATGAAATCGTGAGCGAACCCGGATCCCTGCACGTTCGTTTTGTTCGGCGCGACGGGCGATCTGACCCGTCGCAAGCTGGCCCTGGCGCTGTACGCGCTGTTTCGCGAGGGGCTGCTGCCGCAAGTTCGCCGTGCTCGCGTATGCGCGGCGCGACAAGAACGACGACGCCTTCCGCGACGACCTGAAGGCGGCCGTGGAGAAGCACGCGCCCAAGCTGCCCACGAACGACGACAAGTGGCGCGAGTTCGCGTCGATGTGCTTCTACCAGCGCGGCGAGTTCGACGATCCCGAAGGGTTCGTGGCGCTGCGCAAGCGCTGGAGCAGATGGACGCCGAGCGCGGCGCGCCGTGCAACCGCCTGTTCTACCTGGCCATTCCGCCCGAGCAGTACGAGAGCGTCGTGGACTGCCTGGGCAGCGCGGGGCTGTCGCAGGCCCAGGAGGGGTGCGGCATGTGGCGCGCATCATCGTCGAAAAGCCGATCGGCTACGACCTGCCCAGTGCCCGCGGGCTGAATCACGCGCTGCAAACCCGTTTCAGCGAGGACCAGATCTATCGCATCGACCACTACCTGGGCAAGGAGACCGTACAGAACATCCTGGTGTTCCGCTTCGCGAACGAGCCTGTTCGAGCCGCTGTGGAACCACCGTTACGTGGACCACGTGCAGATCACCGTCGCCGAGGAGATCGATGTGGAGGGGCGCGGCAATTACTTCGACGAGGCGGGCATCGCGCGCGACATGCTGCAAAACCATGCGCTGCAGATCCTGTCGCTGGTCGCCATGGAGCCGCCGGTCGCGCGACGCCAACGCGGTGCGCGACGAGAAGGTGAAGGCGGTGCGCGCCATCCGGCCGATCATCCGGGATGAGGTGCCGGCGGCGACGGTGCGCGGGCAGTACGAGGGTTACCGGGGCGAGGAGGGCGTCAAGCCGGATTCGCCCACCGAAACCTATGCTGCCCTGCGCCTGCAGGACAACTGGCGCTGGGGCGGTGCCGTTCTTGCGCGCGGGCAAGGCCCCGCCGCGCCGCGTCACCGAGGTCGCCATCCAGTTCCGCTCGATCCCGCAGGTCCTGTTCGCCAAGATGCAGCGGCAGTCGGTGCGGCCCAACGTCCTGGTGATCCGCATCCAGCCGGACGAGGGGATCCACCTTCAGGTGGGCGCCAAGGAGCCGGGGCCGGAGATGCGGCTCGCTCCCGTGGACATGCACTTCAACTACAAGGACGAGTTCCCCCACGCGCCCATCGCCGACGCCTACGAGCGCCTGCTGCTGGACGCCATCCGCGGCGACGCGTCCCTGTTCGCCCGCGGCGACGAGGTGGAGGCCGCCTGGAGCCTGCTGACACCCATCCTCGAGGCGTGGAGGGAGCGCCCCAACGACGCGTATCTGTACCGGCGGGGGACCTGGGGGCCGGAAAAGGCGAACGATCTGCTGGGCCCGAACCGCGCCTGGCGCGAGCCATAGCCGGCCGGAGCCACGGGCACGGCCGGTAGTGCACTACCGGCCGCAGCTTTGGCGCTGATCACGGGTGTTAGGTAGCGCGTAGTTAGGCCATCGTGCTATGGGACTTGGCGCGAAGCAAACTGCTGCTTGCGTTCGCGCCGCTGGAGTGAGTTGTCGGGCGGAATCCCCTGGAGCAGCGTGGGTTCCACTGAGCCGATGCGAATCCGAGCCCTACAGATACTCGACGTGCCCCTCCATGCCCTCCGCCTCGAGCACCTGATATATCAGCATCAGCCCGCGGATGACGTCGCCGACTGCGGTCCCCTGCGGCGCGTAAGCAATCCCCGCGTGCTCGACGCCTGCTGCATGTAAGCGCAGGAAGTCGTCATCCTGCGTGAAGAGCACACGGCCTTCACTCCGAGCCCTCGCTAGGTGCTCTTCGTCCGAAGCGCTGAGCATGCGCGCCTCCACCACTGTCAGCACATCCACGCCTCGCTGACGCAGCCCGTTCACCACAGCCTTGCAACGTGCTCGTCGGCGTAGAACTTAATCTCCTGTCCCATGCCGCTTCTGCTCAAGCTTCGAAGGGGCGCGCTGACGCAGGGCTTCTGCGAAGGCCTGGCCTTCCTCGATGGCGCGGTCGATCTCAGGGCGGTGGTCGAAATAGTAAGTCAGCGCGGCGTAAACGTCAGAGAGCGCCAGATTGTATTCGGTGGCGATCTCATCTGCGCTCTTACCTAGCCGTTCGTGCCAGATCACGACGTCCTGAACGGTGATGCGGTGACCGGCGATACGCGGCTTCCCGCCCGCGATCCCCGGGGTGGCCTCGATATGCCGGTCCAGTGTTCCCGTCGTCATGCCAACCTCCGTCTGTGCTTCGACCCTCGCCGCGGCAGGGGTGCCGACTGCCGCCTAACACCCGGGCCGACCGGGTGCGAAGACGAATATACTCTACCACAAGAATTACTCGCGCCTGCGTCCGGTGACGCCGCCGCCCGACCGCTACTCGCCGCGCGGGGCGGCCCAACGGCCAAAGCGCACCGGAGCGCGCAGCCGAGATGTAGCGCGACGAAGGGTTGGCGAAGCCGCCGACAGGAACCGGCGCGGCGTGCGGCTGATCACGGGCGTGGGGCAGCGCCGCCTGGGCGACACCGCCCATGCCCCACGGCCCAGGCGGCCGTGGGGCGGAAGGACGGCATCACGCCGCCCGGAGATACAGATCATCGCCCACAAACGCGGGGCCTTCCAGGGCATCGCGGATGGCGTCCAGGAGCCGGCCGTTGTCCACGGGCTTCTGCAGGAACGCCCGCGCCCCCGCGGCCAGCGCGCGATCCCGGCTCACCAGCGGGTCCCGGGCGCTCACCACGATCACGGGAACATCGCCGAACGACGGCAGGGCTTTCATCCGTTCCATGACCAGGAAGCCGTCGCCGCCGGGCAGGCCGATGTCGAGGAGGACCAGATCCGGTTTTTCCTTCTGCACCTTGGAAAGGGCCCAGACGGCATCGCCGGCGTAGGCGGTTTCGTAGTTGTTGGCGCGCAGGCGCACGTTCAGCCCGTGCCGGATGTCCTGGTCGTCATCGACGATCAGTATCTTCTTCCGGGACGCCTGGCTCACGGTCAGCCCGGGCGCTTTCTGCGTCCACGCACCCCGGATGGCGTCCAGGAGCCGGCCGTTGTCCACGGGCTTCTGCAGGAACGCCCGCGCCCCCGCGGCCAGCGCGCGATCCCGGCTCACCAATGGGTCCCGGGCGCTCACCACGATCACGGGGACGCAGGCCAGGGAGGGCATGGTCTTCAGCCAGTCCATGACGGCGAAGCCGTCGCCGCCGGGCAGGCCGATGTCGAGGAGGATCAGATCCGGCGTCTCGTTCTGGGCCACGCGGATCGCCGAAACGGCGTCCTCGGCATGGATTACGTCGTAGTCGTTGGCGCGCAGGCGCACGTTCAGCCCGTGCCGGATGTCCTGGTCGTCGTCTATGATCAGTATCTTCTTTTTCGTCATTTGAGTCACTCCCTGAGCCCGTCCCTGTCGTCAGGGATCGTTCATCCGGGTTGTTCCTCAAATGCGCCCGCTATTCCCATAAAAATATAGGGCCGGTCCCCTCGGGCTATGTCCCCGGACAAAGCGGCAGGGTGAAGCGAAAGACGCTCCCGCGTCCGAGTTCGCTGTCGACCCAGATCCGCCCGCCGTGGCGCGAAACCAGTTCTTTACAGATGTAGAGGCCCAGGCCCAGGCCTTTACGGCTGTCTTCGATGGTGTTCGCCTCCTGGTGCAGGCGTTCGAAGATCTGCCGGGTGCCCTTCGGGCTGATGCCGCACCCCGTGTCGGCCACCGCGACGGAAAGGAAGCCGGGATCCTGCTCGGACAGGCCGGCACGGACCGTGATCTCGCCGCCTTCGGGCGTGAATTTGATCGCGTTCTCGATCAGGTTGGTCAGAACCTGTCGGACGCGGTCCGGGTCGGCATGGACGGCGGGGAGGTCGCCGGGCAGGTCCGCGCGCAGGGCGAGACGTTTGGCCCCCGCGCTCGGCTGAAGCGTTTGCAGCGTTTCGGCTACCAGGGTGGCGGGGCGGACGCTTTGCGGCTCGACCACGAGTTTGCCGGCCTCGGCGCGGGTGACGTCCAGCAGGTCGCCGATCATGCCGCGGAGCTGGTTCACGCTGCGCAGCGTGATCTCCAGGTACTCGCGCTGCTCGGGGGTCAGATCCCCGGCCAGCCCGTCCAGGAGGATGGTGACGAACTGGTACACCGTGGTCAGGGGCGAGCGGAGCTCATGGGAGACGTGGGAAAGGAACTGGTCCTTTATCTCCAGCTGGCGCCGACGGTAGCGCTCGGTGACATCCACGGTCGCGCTGATGGCGCCGATGATCTCGCCGTCCAGCCAGCGCAGGGGGAAAGTGTTGCACAGCATGTGGCGCGTCGCGTTGTCGGGGCGCACCTCCTCCCACTCCAGCCCTTCGAACGACTCGCCCGCGAACACGCGGGCCACCATGTCCCGGGTGCGCTGCGCGTCTTCCGGCCGGGAGATGGTCTCCCAGATCGTTTTCAGCAGGACGTCCTCGGCGCGCAGCCCGTACAGCGCTTCGCAGGCGCGGTTCCACTCGAAGATGCGCCCCTCGGCGTCGTAGCAGAAGCAGGCGATCGGCAGCCCCTGGAACAGCTCCTCGAAGCGGTGCGAGGCGTGCTCGAGGAGGCTGTTGGCCTTGACCAGACTGTCCGCCGTTTGCTGCAGCTGGGATTGCTGTGCCTCCAGCCGGCGGCTGCGCTCCTCCCGCCCCCGCTCGGCCCGCCTGCGCTCGACGGCGTAGCGGATCGAGCGCTCCAAAGCCGTCGCCCGGAGCTGCCCCATGACCAGGTAGTCCGCCGCCCCCGCCCGCATCGCCGCGAGGTCCGCGGCGCGGTCTTCCTCGCCGGCCAGCAGGATGATGGGCGCCGGGAACCCGCCCGCCGCGGCCCGGCGCAGCACCTCCAGCCCGGTGTGTCCGCCCGGCCGGTCGCCGCACAGGCAGACATCGTGCGCGTTCCGCTGCACGGCCGCCAGGGCGGCATCGTAATCCGCCACCCGGTCCAGATCGAACTTCCACGCCTCGATCTGCCCGAGCAGCCCCCTGGTGACGAGGTACTCGTCCTCGTCGCCCTCTATCAGAAGGATCTTTAAACGCGCGCCGGTCATTGCAGGCCCCGGCTCTATTCTCGGTAAAGCTACGGGCATTCTGCAGCCGCCGGCCTAACTCCCCGTCGTTTGCAGGACTTTCTCCCCGTGCCGCGCCATCTCCAGCGGGGACGCCGCAACGTTGCCCTCCGCCTCGGCGGGCGGCGCGGGTCCACGCGGCGCCTGCGGAACGCTGCCCGGTTCGTAGGTGATGCCGATGTCCACGTACTGCGGCCCGTCGTGGTTCCGGCAGTGCACGCAGACGACGTTCCTGCCCGGCGTGAACAGCGCCACCTGATCGGGGGCGAGACTCAGGTCTTCGTAGTCGCCGGTGTAGCCCTGGCGCGTAAGCAGCGGCTCCCCGTTGACGAAAACCTCCAGGTCGTCGTCGTGGAAGTAGCGCAGCGAGGCGGCGGCCATGCCCTCGGCGGGCACGTCGAGATCGAGCCGGAGCCAGATGTCGGCCGCGCTCCACCGGGTCCGCGATGTGGCCTGCGACAGGCCGCGCCCGAAGCCGGACCTGCCGGTCTTCCAGGTGCGGTCGTCGAAGCCCGGCCGCGTCCAGTTGGCCGGAGGGGCTTCGGTGCTGTAGCGCCATTCGGTCCCGCCCTCTTCTGCCGTCTTGACGAGGGTGTGCGACAGCTCGACGCGGGTCATCTCGACCGTCTTCTTGGGCACGAACCGGTCCGAAGCCACGAAGCGCAAAAGGTCGCCGAGCATGACGACGCCCACGGGATCGCGGCCGGCGTGACGCAGCAGGTCGAACGTGGTCGCGAGCACCTTGCCGTCGCCGTAGCGGAAGCCGCCCGCGAACGCCGCCGGGAAGTGGATCCAGCCCAGGAAAAGGCCCGCCCAGATGTCCTCGAAATCCCGGTCGGGGTCGAAGCCGACGAGCACGCGCTTGGGCGTGACGTTCTGGTAGGTGAAGTCGAACTGGGCGGTCTGGGGCAGCGAAGCCCACGGGCCGCCGGGGCGCGCGCCCTCCGGCTTGAACCAGTTCAGCCCGGACGCCCAGTCGCCCCACCAGCCGTTCTTGTCCCGCCCGACGCTCGCCAGCCCGCTGGTGGTGCGGGGCAGGCTTTCCCGCTCCAGGGCGAGCAACAGGGCGGCGCCGCCGCGGTGGACGAAGTGCAGCAGCTTGTCGTCCATCGCCCCCGCCAGGCACACCACGCCCGCCTCCAGGCTCTCGGCCAAGCGCACCCCGGCCTCGCGCAGCACGGCCCGCGCGTTCGGGAGGATGCCGCTCGGGTCGTGGACATAGACGGCCGGCCGCAGGTCGATCTGCCGGGCCGATGCGGGGAACCAGGAGAACGCCTCCTCGTTCCGCGTCACCTCGCGGCCCTGGCGGTCGACGAGGCGCAGGCGCACCGTGACCGGGCGCGCCTCGGGGACGTGGGGGACGCGGAACGCGATCTCGCCCAGGGCGCTCGTGCCCACGGGCGGCGCGCCCGCGATCGGGAGCTGGCCCTTCAGGTCGCCGAAGCCGTCCACCTCCCAGTACACGGTCGCGCCCGCGAGATCGCGCCGGCTGAAATGCGACAGCTGAACCGGCAGCTGAAACCGTTCGCCGCCCCAGTAGGCGACCCGGCGCGTTTTGCGGGTGTGGTCGGGGATCAGCAGGTCCTGGCCCAGCAGCTGCGGGAGCCGCTCGTGGAAGACTTTGGGGTTGCGGCACATGTCCAGCAGCCCGTTGCTTTCCCAGTGCAGGTCGGTGAGCTCGGTGACGACGTAGCCGACGATCGAGGAGTGCTTGCGCATCTCCTCGATCTCGTACTTGAGCGACAGCCACTGCTGCCACTGGCTCGCCTCGGCCAGCTTGTCGTAGGTGCCGAAGACCTGGTCCAGGTGGAACTGCGCGAAGCGCTGCAGGACGCCCTCGGGCCGGGCCGCGCCCGCACCGGTCGCGAACCACCACGGCTCCTCGCCGCCGTAGCACTTCTTGAGGGACGAGATCTTGGGCAGCCCCCAGTTACCGAACTCGGAAAGCACGATCGGCTCTTTGAACGTGCGCTGGGCGTCGCCATACCGGGTGTAGGTCCACCGGGGCCGGGAGGCGAAGTCGGCGCACCAGTCGGCCCACCGGTTCGCGTGGTCGGGGACGGAGAAGTAGACGTGGTAGTCGTCGATGTCGCTCTTGACGTGGAAGTTGCCTTCGCAGGCCGAGTTGTCCACCACCAGGCGCGTCGGGTCGAGCGCTTTGGCGTAGTCGAACATCTCCACCAGCCATTCGCGCTGCCACTTCTCGGAAAGGTCGATGCCCCACGACTCGTTCATGATGGACAGGATCAGCAGCGAGGCGTGGTTGTAATCGCGCTCCAGCATCGCCTCGAGGTGCTCGCGCCCGCGCTTGGCGCTTTTTTTCGTCAGGACCGCCCAGTTCGGGATCTCGTACCAGACGATGAGCCCCATCTCGTCGCACAGATCTAGGTAGCGCGGGTCGGGGGTCTTGATGTGGCAGCGGAGCAGGTTCAGCCCCATGTCCTTGGCCTTCTGGAGCTGGTCCCTCAGGTACGCCGTAGACGGCGGCGTGTAGATGGTGTCGGGATAGTAGTCCTGGTCGAGTACGCCCGACAGAAAGATGGGGCGGCCGTTGAGCAGGATCTGTCCTTCCCTGGCCTCGATCTGGCGCATCCCGAAGCGCGTGTCAAAGGAGTCGACCGCCCTGCCGTCCCGCACCAGCTCCACCCGGAGGCCGTACAGGTGGGGCGTCTCCGGCTCCCATAGCGCGGGCTCCGGGATCGAGAGCGCCAGGTTGACCACGCCCTGGCGGGCCCCGGGCAGGGGGAGATCGACGGGCGGCACGGACGCGGCGCCCTTGGGGAGCGTCACCGTCAGGCGCAGCGCGTGCCCCGCCGGGTCGAGCGGCGGGTGCTGCAGCCGCACGCGCACCGACGCGCCCTGGCACGGCACGTCGGGCCGCACGAAGACGTTGTCGATATAGCAGTCGGGGCGCTGCTCCAGCCACACGCTCTGCCAGATCCCGCCCACCGTGGCGTACCAGGACTGCTTGCCGTGCGGGATCTCGGTGAAGGGGAACGGGCGCAGAGCTTGCGGCGCGCTCTTGACCGGCGTGAGGTCGCCCTCACCCGTCACCATGCGCGCCGGGGCGCCATCGGCCACTTTGATCGCGACGGTGTTCTCCTCGCCCGGGCGCAGGAACTCCTGCACCTCCAGGTCGAACGGCGTGTACCCGCCCTCGTGGACGCCGACCAGGTACCCGTTGACGCTGACCTCGGCGTAGTAGTCGGCGGCCCCCACATGGAGGCGCACCACGCCACGGTTCCAGTCGCGGGGCACCTTCACCGCGCGCGTATAGGTCGCCGTCACCGGCCGGTCGCGGAGGTGGGGGAACGCCGCCTCCCACGGCCCCGGCACCGGGATGGTCCGCTCCTCCGCTTCCCCCTCCACCTGAAAACGCCACGTCCCGTCGAGGCTGATCCGTTTCGTCGCCATCCGCTGGCTGTTCCTTCCCTAGCGGCGTACTTCGCAACGCCGCCAGTTTATTTTCCCCGCTGGCGCGCCTGTCAACCCTGGCCGCCACTCCGTCGCGCTGCGGCCGCGGGAAGCGCGCCCCCGGCTTCACCGAACGTTTTTCATCTTCGGTAACAATGCCGGGTTTTTGTAGCGGAGGAAACGCCACGCTGCCATGGGAGCCAAGGAGCAGCCCGATGAGCACGACGTGTCGAAGTCTCCGACGCCACGCTCGCCTGCCGCCTCGGCTATAAAGCCGCCCTTTTCGGCTTCGCCTATCGGAGTGATTGCTGCGGGAAAGGCCACCTTGGAACTGCCGGGAATCGGTGGTATAATTCGCAGGACGAGGAGACTGCGTGTCCTCGCCTTCGGCCGACGGCATCGCCGGCCGAGAGAGCCCCTTGCCTGCGTTCAGGCGATGCAGGCACTGAGACAGCTATGTCCGCCCTGCGTGAACGGAGGAGTGATCACCTTGTCGCGTGCCGTCCCTGAAACCGCCCCCTTGCGGATATCAGACCCCGCCGCGGTCTCCCTGTCGTCCGGCGCGAAGAACCCGCCGGCCCCTGCCGGGGGGTGGTACCGGCAGATCTTCGAAAGGTCCGCCGACGCCCTGTTCGTGCTGGACGAAGCGGGGTTCCTGGACTGCAACCGGGCGTATCTGGACCTGCTCGGCTACACGGACAAGGCTCAGGTCCTGGGCGGCCCCCTTCCGGCCGTCTCGCCTCCGGCGCAGCCCGACGGGAGCCCGTCGGCGCAGAAGGCCGCGCAGATGATCGCGCTCGCTTGCCGGAGCGGCAGCCACCGCTTCGAGTGGCTGCACCGACGCGCCGACGGCTCCGACCTCCTGCTGGAGGTCCTCCTCACCGCCATGCCCCTCGACGGCGAACAGATCCTGCACGGCACCGTGCGCGACGCCACCGAGCGCAGGCGGTTCGAAGACGCCCTGCATAATGCGGCCCGGGGCGTCTCCGCCGCCACGGGCGACGCCTTTTTCCGCTCGCTCACCCTGTACCTGTCCCGCGCCCTGCGGGCCGACTACGCCTTCGTCGCGGAGCTGGCCGAGGCGGACCAAAGCCGCGTGCGCACGACCGCGGCGTGCGTGGACGGACAGATCGTGCCCGACTTCGAGTATGCGCTGCCGGGCACGCCGTGCGCCAACGTCGTTTCTACCGTGACCGGCAATGACGTGTGCTCCTACCGCAGCGGCGTGCGGGGCCTTTTCCCCGGCGACTGTTTGCTCGCCGAGATGGGCGTGGACGGGTACGCCGGGACGCCCCTGTTCGATTCGGCGGGGCGGGTGCTCGGCCTGCTGGTCGTGCTGTTCAAGCAGCCCGTGCGCGACCTGCCGATGGTGGAGTCCATGCTCCAGGTCTTCGCCACGCGCGCCGCCGCGGAACTGGAGCGTCGCCGCGCAGAGGCGGCGCGGGAGCAGGCGCTCGCCGCACTTCGCCAGAGCGAAGAACGCTTCAAAAGCGCCTTCGAGCACTCCTCGATCGGCATGGCCCTCGTGAGCCTGGACGACCGCTACCTGCAGGTCAACCAGGCGGCCTGCAGGCTCTTCGGCTACTCGCCCGAGGAGATGAGGGAGCTCACCACGGCGAGCGTCAGCCACCCGGAGGACCTGCGCGAGCTGCGCAAGACGACCGGCAACACCGACGGCCTGCTGTCGGGCGAGATCGCGTCCTTCCAGGTCGAGAAGCGCTACCGCCACAAGCAGGGGCACCACTTCTGGGGCCTGGTCGGGATCTCGCTGGTGCGCGACGCGGAAGGCAACCCGCTCCACTTCATCTCCCAGGTGCAGGACATTACCGAGCGCAAGCAGGCCGAGGAGGCGCTGCGCCGGGCCAACGAAGAGCTGGAAGCGCGCGTGCGGGAGCGCACGGCGCAGCTGGAAAGCGAGCGCGCTCTGCTGGAGGCTGTGGTGCGCCAGATGCCCGCCGGCGTGTTCATCGCGGAGGCGCCCTCGGGCCGGCTGCTGCTGGGCAACCCGCAGGTGGCGCGCATGCTGCGCGTTCCCCCCGAGGAAGTGGGCGGCGGCATCGAGGACCTGGGCCGCCTGACGCTGTGGCATCCGGACGGGCGGCCCTATGCCTTCGAGGACCTGAACATCGTGCGCTCGCTGCGCCACGGGGAGGTCATCGACAACGAGGAGATGATCGTGCTGCGCGGCGATGGGACGCGTGGCGCGTTGCTGGCCTCCTCGGCCCCCGTCCGGGACGATCAGGGCCGCATCGTGGCGGCGGTCGGGACGGGGCTGGACATCACGGAGATGAGGCAGGCCGGGGAGGCGCTGCGCCGCCTGCACGGCGAGCTGGAGATGCAGGTCCAGGAGCGGACCGCGGAGCTGGCCCAGGCCAACGCGGCGCTTCAGGAGGAGGTACGTGAGCGGCGCCGCGCCGAGCAGGTGTCGCGCGGGCAGACAGCCACCCTCACCCGCACGCTCAACGCCCTGACTTCCCGGCTCGACGTGGACACGTTCCTGGGCCACCTTTTCCAGGCGATCTGTGAGCAGCTGCGGGCCGACAGCGTCGGGGTCAACCTGTACGACGCAGATCATGACCGCGTGGTCGTCCACTTCGCCTCGGTCGGCGGCCAAACGCTGACCACGGACGATTTGCGCGAATGGGGCGTCGCGCCGTGGCTGCCCGCCGCGCAGGAAACGCTGTGGCAGGCCGTGCTTCGTGAAGGACACCCTTTCGCCATCTACGACGTGTTCCGCGACCCGCGCATGGTGTACCGGGACCAATACCTTCGATCGGGCGCGCAGTCCGTTCTGGTCGTGCCGCTGCTGATGGAAGATTGCCCCGTCGGCTACATCTGCATCAGCCATAACCGCCCGCATCGTTACGCGCCGGAGGAGACGAACTGGCGCTGGCGCTCGCCCAGCAGGCCACGCTCGCTCTCCAGTTGTCGCGCCTGGCGGAGCAGGGCGAGGAGGCGGCAGTGCTGCAGGAGCGCAACCGGCTGGCCCGCGAGATTCATGACACGCTTGCCCAGGGATTCGCCGGCATCCTCATCCACCTGAAACTGGCCGAGGCGGCCCTCGCGCGCAAGCCGGAGAAGGCGCTGCCCGCCCTCACCCAGGCCCGCGACCTGGCCAAGGACAGCCTGGCCGAGGCGCGGCGCTCCGTCCTCGCCCTGCGCCCGAACGCGCTGGAGAACGAGAGCCTGCCGGACGCCCTGCGCAAGCTGGTGGACGTGATGACGGCGGGGACGCCGCTGCGGCCCCGCCTGGAGGTGCTGGGCGCGCCGTGCCCGCTCCCGGCCGAGACCGAAAACCATCTGCTCCGTATCGGGCAGGAGGCGCTCAACAACACGATCAAGTACGCCCAGGCGAGCGAGGTGTCGGTCACGCTGGCGTTCGAAGAGGGCCGGGTCACGCTCGTCGTCCGCGACAACGGTGCGGGCTTCACGCCGGGCGAACGGCCCCGCGGCGGCGGCTTCGGGCACGTCGGCATGCGCGAGCGCGTCGAGGCGCTGCGCGGCGAGTTGACCGTCCACAGCGCCCCGGGACAGGGGGCCGAGATCACCGCCGTCGTGCCGATCGCGTGCGGCGACGAAAGGACCAGTGCATGAGCGAACAGCCGAGCGCGGAGAACCCGATCCGCTGCCTGGTCGCGGACGACCACGCCGTCGTGCGCGAAGGCGTGGCCGCGACCCTCGAACTGTACGACGAGTTTCAGGTGGTCGCCAAGGCCAAGAACGGGCGCGAGGCCGTCGGGCTGTTCCGCGAGCACCGGCCCGACATCACCCTGATGGACCTGAACATGCCGGAGATGGGCGGGGTCGAGGCCATCACCCAGATTCGCGACGAATTCCCCGACGCCCGCATCATCATCCTGACGACCTACGACGGTGACGAGGACATCTTCCGGGGGCTGCGCGCCGGGGCCAAGGCGTACCTGCTCAAGGAGGGCTCCGTCGAGCAGCTCATCGAGACCGTCCACGCGGTCCACCGCGGCCAGGTCCGCATCCCGCAGGAGGTCGCCGCCAAATTAGCCGTCCGCATGACCAGCTCGGAGTTGACCGCGCGGGAGATGGAAGTCCTGCGCCTGGTCGTCGCCGGGAACAGCAACGCCCAGATCGGCGAGGCGCTCTTCATCACCGAGGCGACCGTGAAAGCGCACGTCAACAGCATCCTCTCCAAGCTGGACGTTTCGGACCGCACGCAGGCGGTGACCACGGCGCTGAGGCGGGGCATCGTCCACCTGGACCGCGATAGCTAGCGGGAAGCGGCGGGGTCGTCCTGGCGGTACTTTTTGGTCTTGCCCGGACGTCCCGCCCCCCTCGTACTCGTTGTTATCTGGTGCGGCTGCCGCCGCACGCATCACGTCCGATCCTTCCCCGCAGGAGAAGGCGATCCGGCTTTACGGCTCGGGTCTCGACAAGGGCGCCGATGGCGCCTTCTTCCAGAGCGATCTTCGCCACAAAGGCGTCCCCATCGCCGCCATAGCCGCCGCCGGGGAAGTCGCTCGACTCCGTTTGTCCTACAACATACACGTTGCCCGCGCCGTCCACCGCGATCCCGCGGCCCTCATCGGTGCCGCTGCCGCCGCCCAGGTAGGTCGAGAAGAGCGGCGCGGTGCCCCCCGGATTCAGCTTCGTGACGAAGGCGTCGCTCGCCCCGCTGTCCCCTCCTGGCAGCGGGTTCGCCGTGGGGAAGTTGGGCGACAAAGCGTAGCCCGTCACGTAGGCGTTCCCCTCAGCGTCCGCCGCAATCCCGTAGCCGTAGTCGTGCGAGTAGCCGCCCAGGTACGTCGCGTAGACGGCGCCGCCCGCCGGGTCGAACTTCGTCACGAAGGCATCCGCGCACGGCAGGAACCCCGTGCCGCCGCAGTCGCCGGCGTTCCATTCCGGTTGGTACGCATCCGGCGTGACGGGGAATTGGAGCGAGGTGGTTTGGCCGGTGACGTAAGCGTTGCCTGCCGCGTCCGCGGCGACCCCGCTCGCCGCGTCCCAGCGTTCGCCGCCGAGGTAGGTCGAGTACACAAGCGCCGACCCCGCGGCGTTGAGCTTCGTGACGAACCCGTCTGAGGTGAAGCCGCCGTGCACAGCCTGATAGGCGCCCGTCACGGGGAAATCCGCCGAATTGGTCTCCCCGGCGACGATTGCGCTCCCCTCGGCATCGACGGCGATCGCGTTCCCCCGGTCCCAGGCGCTGAAGGGGATAACAGCCTGGGTGCCACCCAGGTAGGTCGAGTAGATAAGCCCTGCCGGGCCGGGTTGCGACACGTCGAACTTGGTGACGAAGGCATCTTCGTCATAGAGCGAACCGGGGCTGCTCTCTTGAAAAGCGCCCGGCGTCGTGGGCAGACCCCACAGGGTTGCCCCGGTGATGTAGACCATGCCGGCCGTGTCCAAAGCGATGCCGGTGCCCGCGGTCGCGTTGAAGTAGCTCGAGTAGACCAGCGACTCTTCCACCGGGGCGTTCGTGTCGAGCTTCATCACAAAGGCGTCCGACGGGCCGGGCAGTTCCCGGGTCGTGGCGAAGGCGTCCGCCGTGATGGGGAAGTCTATCGTAGAGCCGGCCTTGGGGATGGTCCGGCCGGTGATGTAGGCGTTGCCCGCCGCGTCAACGGCGATCGCGTTGCCGCGTTCACTGCCGTCCCCGCCGATCACGGCGCCGTAGAGCATCGTGCCGCTCGGGTCGAACTTCAAAACGATCACATCTTGATCGCCGAACTCCCACGGAGTCGGGGGCGTGTGCGTGATCTCACCGACCAGGTAAAGGTTGCCCTCGGGGTCGACCGCGACCCCACGGCCGATATCTTCTTTGTCCCAGCCGATCGCGGAGGAGTAGACCAGCACCGGATCGATGACGAGCGGCTTGGTCGCATCGTACTCGCTGACGGCGAAGCCGACTTCACCGCGGCGGTTGACCGTGTAACGGCTGGCGACCTCACGGCGCACGCCACCCGCCTCCTGATAGGTGAACGGCTTCGGCTGCCGCAGCTCACCTTCGGCCGTGCGTAATATCAATTCGCCCCGATCACTGACCCCGATCTGGCGGACGCCCTGGAAGCGGAGCTTGATGCGGTGCGGGTCAGCGCCCGGCGCGACGAGGAAGTCGTACTCTAGTTGCTGCCCTTTGCCGCGATAAAGTACGTCGATGCCAGGATACACCTCTTCGTATCGCACCTTCGCATACGTTTCAACGCCTGCATGCCACTTCTTCGGGTCGTGGCCGCGGAAATAGTTCATCCGCCCGGGCAGCGGTTCGACCCCGGCGATGATCGGATCGGTGTTCGCCCCGACCAGCCGCATGCGCAGCACGTCATGAGGCGCTTCCTGAACCAGAGTCAGCCTCGCCTCGGTCGCGGTCAGGCTGACCGAGTAGCCGCGGCCACGCGACAGGTACTTCACGTCCTGGCCGGCCTGGCCCCGGTTGACTTCTCGGGCTGGCTTTCCTACGTGGTGCCGCTGGGGGCGTACGCCGGGCAGAACGTCAAGGCACGCTTCCGCCTGACGAGCGACATCTTCGGCAGCGGCGACGGCGTGTACCTGGACGACATCCGCTTCTCCGGCGAGGAGCTCGTGCCGATCGAGGCGGGGGGCGCGCCCGAGTAAGGACCGACCACCCACGCGCGTCGCGCTGGCGCCAGGGGCTGCTTTCTTCGCGAAGCAGCCCCTTCTTTATCGCGCGGGTCCTCCTGCCACA
>JAUJNC010000399.1 GCA_030446525.1 Armatimonadaceae bacterium | reverse complement strand
GTGCGCCATGATGCCGGCTGGACCTTCCCGCGCGAGGTGCTGGAGGCCCTGGAGGCCGTCGAGGAGGTGCCCCTGCCGGCGCGCTGCGGCTTCCGGGCCGTGCCCGGCGGCGTTGCCGTCGAGGTCGTGACCCGGCGGGATTGTCCCGAACTGCGCCGGAGGATCGCAGACCGGCTGGAAGGGAAAGGGGTCCCGCTGCGTGGGCTGCGCCTGGTGACGGATCCCGGCGAGCTGTGCAGTCCGCTTCCTCTGCGCTGCGACCTTCGGGAGGCATCCTTTAGCCCGCCGCTCCCGGCCGGCAGCCCTGCACAGGGTCCGGGCGGCCCGCAGGGACTTCAAGGCAGCGCGGCGGAGGGCTGATGACGAAATGGTTGCCGCCGTCGTACTGATCTTTGTCCACGTTGCCGGCGCTCTGCTTCTTGGCTGGGGCTACTTCCGGCGCTATCGCATCACGCGGCCACCCATTGGTGTCGTCAATCTGTCCGACGTGACGTTCCTGATCGTGGGCATCGTGCTGGTGCCCTACCTTTACCTTTATCTGCCGCGCTACCTCGTCGCGGGTCTGCTCCTTGTGGGGATGCTCAGCGCGCTCTACTTCACGGCGGAGCCTGTCCTGCGTGCGCCATGGGCCGTGTGGCTGAACACGCTTCTGCTGGCGGGCGGTGATATCGCGGCCGCTCAGTGGGCCGGGGCAACGAGCGGCCTGTTTTTCGCCATCAACAACGTCGTGCTGCTCGTTGTCGTGATCGGCATAGCCAACCTCTGGGCCCAGAGCGGCATGAAAGCCCGGGATGCGGCGATACTGGCAGGGGCGCTGGTGGTCTATGACTTCATTGCCACCAGCAGAATGACGCTGACGAGCGACCTGTTACAGCATCTGTCCGGCGGGCCGTTTGTGCCACAGGTGGTCTGGCTGGTGAACGACGAGGGGCGCTGGCTGGCGATAGGACTCGGGGACTTGCTGCTCGCCACGGTATTTCCTCTGGTGATGCACAAGGCCTTCGGACCTCGGGCAGCGGGCGGGGCAATGATCTGCGCTCTGGGGGCGATCGGGGTCCTGCTCGCGCTGGCTGTCGCCGGGGTTTTAGGCGACGGATTTCCGGCGATGGTCGTCCTGGGTCCTCTGATGATCCTTCAATACCTCGTCTGGCTGCGCCGTCGGGGGCAGGAACGGGCGATGTGGCAGTATCTGGAGGCGGAGCCGCTGCCCGTTGTGCATAGAGAGTAGTCAATGACACTCTGTTCTGTTCGTGGTAGGGCCAGTGCCGCCTAACGACCCGAATTCACCGGCGTGAAGGGCAAGCCCTTCGGGAAACGCACATCGGCGGCATTCGCGTCCGGTGCAAGGAATTGTTGGGCGGCGGACACTACCTGGTTTTGGTGACTCGGTAGCAGGTAAGCCATAGAAAGCGCCTTTGCTTCACGGTTACACGGTCGAACCGCTTCATCTGCCTACCGCTGCTGATGACAAAGCTGCCGACATCTGCTGTCACCTGCGGGCCGATCGGGGACTGGTCTCTCCAGCAGGGGGTGGCAAAACAGGGGAAAAGGGTGACGTTGGTGCCGGAGCAGGGCGCAAGAACAAAGAAAAGAGCCGGGAGAGATCCCGGCCCTTGTGCGTGTGTGACGGTTCCTCGCCCGTCTTACGCCGCTCGCCTGCGCCGTCGCCAGCCGCAGCCCAGCAGGCCGAGGGCGCCTGTGCCGAGCAGAGTCATCGTGCCCGGTTCGGGGATGACCTGGAAGCGGGCCGAGATGTCGTAGCCGTTCCCGGTCGCGTCGCGCACCTGCCACCGGTACTCGTAACTGCCCGTCAGATCGGTCAGACCCGGCGGGGCGTAGGCGCTGTTCTCCGCCGCGAAGTAGGGGAAGTGGCTATAGCCCTGCACATCGATCGGAGGAGTCACCGCGGTCGGCGCCGGCTGCTCAAGGCTGAAAGCATCCTGCTCGAAGAGGGCGCCGTTGAGGTACACGTCGCCTGTGAAGCGCATGGGAAACAGGCCGTTCGGGAGGATGGGGCCACTTTCGTAATCCGGCGAGGAGCCGGTGGGCGCGCCCGGCCCGGGGACGTTCATCCAGGCCACGATGATGGCGTTGGGGGAGGTGAACTCCGACACCTCGAAGACGGTCTTGTTGACGAAGCCTGCAGCCTGTAAACCCTGGGCAAGCTCCTGCGTATAGGGCCCGGCATGCGGATCGCCCGGCCCGACGCCCAGTTGCGGGTGCGGTCTGTGGTTCGGCTCCGGCAGGATAGCCAGGGCGGTTTGGAGGAACTCTGCGAATCCGGTTTCCGGCGTGCCGATGGGGGCGGAGAACAGTTGAAAGTCCACGGGCTGCCAGAGCGGCGTGCCGACTGGCGTGAGGCTTACCTGACCCAATGCGCCGGGCGGGCTGACCACCAGGGCTGCCAGGACGCTGAGCCAGAGTGTGAAACCCTTTCGACGTACCTTAACCATTCCAGATACCTGGATCTTTCTGCCTGGTTTTCCAGGCTGCCTGAGCGAGTAGAATCGCAGACTGCGGTGCGATGCCGCGATCGGGGCACAGTGCCGTCCTCCGGGACGGTACGCTTTGGCTCACTTTGCCCGCCCGGTCGCGCGGTAAGGCCCATGCATCGCGCGCTGCTTTCGAGCG
>JAUJNC010000398.1 GCA_030446525.1 Armatimonadaceae bacterium | reverse complement strand
AACGCCGCCGTCAACTGGGCGGTCCCGGCGAAGAGGCGGTCCACCACCACCTCCTCGTACCGGCGCGCGACGACGCGCCCCAGTTGCCGCCCGCGCCGGTTGCGCTGGTTGGCGAAGTAGCCCTTGGTGGCGAATGCCGCTTTCGGGCCGCAGGGCAGCCCGCTCATGTCGGCGTCCAACACCTGCCACGCCTGCGCGTAGTCATGCCGAAAGCCCTGACTGTGTCGCCGATAGAGCGCATCCACCGCCTGCTCCAACTGCGCCACGTTCTCGGCGGTACAGGTGTCCAACGTCTCCTGCACGACCGATTGCTCCGCGCACGCGGCGCGCCCGAACGCCGCTTGCAAGGCCGGGTCGCTCCGCAGCCGCGTGTTGATCTCGACCAAGCCGTGCGCGCCGGCCAGCATGGTGATGAAGGCGTCGTACAGCTTCTGCGTCGGCGTGTGTTTCACCGCCTTCTGGGCAATCCGCACGGTCTCCCGGATCGGCCCGAAGAGATCGAGGCTCCGCAGCCGCACGCCCAACGCGGCCAGGCTGGTGCGGGGCGAGAACCGCCGGGTGGTCGTCGCTGTGCTAGACTCGGCCATGGTGATGCGCCTCCTGGTGAAAAGGTGAGAGAGTTCCCCAGGATGACGCATCACCATACTTCCTGCAACGCTACGGCTGGAACCCGCCCCTACTTTGGGCCAAATTAAGGTACTCGACTGTTGTGTTTTGACCGCAGGTCACCTACGGTCAGGCAACGGCGGGCCCTTGCTTGGCAAACAAGGCGGCAAAGACGTCGGCGACACGCTGCCCCCGTTGAAGTCGCTCATGGGCCGCCAGGATTAAGGCTTGGAGCAGGGCCTGGGCTTGGTGGCGGCAGGCTTCCCCGATGGTTTTGACGGGCAAGCGTCCGCCTCTCGGTGACGGCGGGAGACAATCGAGGTGCAGGCACGAGTAGGCCACGAACACCAGGCACCAATGTTTCCCAATGGCTTCGGCGCTGCGCATGCGATAGTCGTCCAGCCCCAGATGGGTCTTGCCGTCCTGATAGAAGGTCTCCACCGGCCAGCGCAGCAAGTAGGTGGCGATGACTTTCTGCGCGCCCCAGTCGGTGCGATTCGTGACCAGGAGGGCATAACTCCCGGTCGGGTCGGCGTTGTCGAAGCTGATAACCAGGCGGACCTTGCCCAGGCGCGGCAGGCGCACCGCCAGCGTGAAGCACCAGTAGGTCTGGTCGCCGACCGTCACGGCGCGGTAGGCACGCGGCGGGATCAGCGGCACCAGGTCCTGCACTTGGATGTGCGGGCCGGGCAACGCCAGCGGGTGCCCGGCGGCGTCCTTGAGGACGAAGCTGGCGGTCTCCAGGTTGCGGTTGCGCTTGAGCAGGCTGACCCAATCCTTCCGCAGGGCGGCGAGGGTGGCGACCAGCTCCTCGGCCAGGTACCAGCTATCCATCAGCACGACGCCGAGGGGCAGCCCGCGCTCGGCCGCCCTGGTCACCAGCTCGATGCCCAGGGCGATCTTGGTCTGGAACTGGTCGTGCAACGCCCGGAACGCCGGGTCCGTCAGCAACACCGGGTCGACCACTTTGTGCAGCTTCGCCCGCTCCTGCTTGCTCGCCGGGATCGCCTGGCCGGGGAAGTGCTGGCGGACAAAGTCCTCCCAGCGGGTCACCTCCTCATAGCGCCGATAGAGCCGCAGGTCGAGCGGGAAGCGCACCGCGCCGCTCACATAATGACTGGTGACCGGGTTGTGCGCCAGCGGATAGGTGCCGTCGCCGTGGTGATAATGGCGGTCGATGTGGGCGAACAGGCCGCCGACATGCTCGCACAAGGTGTCATCCAGCAACAGCGCCGAGGCGCTGGCCGAGCGGCGCTGGGCCACGGTCTGCGCCCGCAAGTAGCTGATCCGCCGGTCGTTGACCGCGGCCTCCTGCCACGGCGCGGAGGACAGGAAGCGCGAGAGATTGGTCTTGTCGGCGCTGGCGAGCACACAGCGGGCGATGTTCGCCAAGCTCTTGTTGTCCAGCACCATCAGCCCCGTGAGATACTGCTGGAAGTGTTGGAACTGGCAGCGGTTCTCGAACAGCTCCCGGAACGCCGCCGCATGCGTGGCCACGAGGGGCGCCGGCGCGACGATGGGGAACTGCCTCGGCGTCCACCCTTTCCTACGACTCCCAATCAGCAGGGACCGTAGCACGGCGCGCCTGGAATGGCAAAACACAACAGTCGAGTCAATAGCAAGAATCGACGTATGATGGAGCGTCAACTATATACGCGGAGGTAGACTTATGGCCGAACGCCATGTCGAAAGCCAAATCCGTCTCGTGGTCGAGAATGATCAGCCCCTAATCGCCGTCCCGCTAGAGGAGGACAGCCGCGAGGTCGTGCATTACTTCACCGATGAAGGCGTGGCCACCGCTGCCCTCCCCCGCTCGGCCACGCAGGACGCCCTCGCCGCGATCGGTTCCTGGTCGGACCTCGATTGGGAGGACATGCAGCGCGAGATCAACCGAATCGGGCACGAGAACCCGCCGACTCCACCGATCGAGAAGCTGTGAGGCGCTACCTGCTCGTCACCCCGGCGGTCGCCGCGCTCCTACACAGCCGCCCGGCAGCGATCTCGCTCATGCAGCCGTGGATCGAAA
>JAUJNC010000026.1 GCA_030446525.1 Armatimonadaceae bacterium | reverse complement strand
AAGAACTCCCAGATCCGCGAGTGCCCCAGCATGGCGGTCGGCACGAAGGTCAACTCCTACGGTGTCAACGGCAACGTCATCAGTCTGACGGGCCCCAATAATCCTGCGACACCCATCAGCATCGCGGCGATGAACAATCCCGCAGGCACGATCGTCTTATGCGACGCGGCAAAGATCTGGGAAAACGGGGCTCCCACGGACCCGACGCAATGGACGGCGGAAACCTCGACCGACTGGAATGTGGCCTTCCCGGGAGGGTGGATGGACAATAATCTGCCCAACGCCTGGAACCATCCAGAGAACGGCATGCGCCGCCCGCTGGGCCGTCACAGCGAGGGGGTTGTGGTGGCGTTCTTCGACGGCCACTCCAAGTGGTACAGGGTCGACAGCCTGCTGGGTCGTGGGCCGTACCCGTATCCGGCGGGCAGCCCCTACGCCTATCAGGGCGAGAAGAACCTGTGGGATAATAACTAACACATCCTCTATAAGGATTCTCTGCGGCGGAGGGGGTAACATGCGGAAAAGTGTTCTTTTCGGGGCGGCGGCGGTGACGATGTTCGCGGTGGGCACGACGGTGATCGCGCGGCGGATCGCGGTCCGCGGGCCCGGTGACGACCTGCGCGGGACCGAGGTGCGAACGACGCCCGGGCTGCAGCCGAACCAGAACCTGCTGTTCAACGGCTGGGGGGTCACGCCGGCGGGGCAGCCGGTGGCGCTCCAGGGCAACATGCCGCTGAAGATGGCGCTGTCGCCCGACGGGAAGACGCTGGCCGCGGTCTGCTGCGGCTACAGCAACCACGGCGTGGCCCTGCTGGATGTCGCGGGCAAAAAGGCGGCGCAGTGGCTGCCGCTGCAACGCGCGTGGAACGGCCTGGCCTGGAGCCGGGACGGCAAGCGTTTGTTCGTATCCGGCGGCAACTCGGCGCGGCTATACGCCTTCGAGGTCGAAAACGGCAAGGCCAAGCCCGAGCCGCAGTCGGTTTTGCCCGCAGCCACGAACGTGCGCGTCAACCCGCCGGGGCCCCAGCAGCGGCAGAACCAGGGCGGGGCGGCCCCGGCGGAGCCAGGCCAAAGCGCGCCGGGCTTGCCGACATTTATTGCCGGTATCACGCTGCACCCGACCACGGGCAAGCTGTACGTCTGCAACGAGGGCGGGCACGAGGTGTGGGTGGTGGACCCCGCCACGCTCAAGCTCGAGGAACGCATCCCGGTCGGGATGCACCCGCACTCGTGCGTGGTCGGCGGCGACCGGCGCTACCTGTACGTCTCGAACTGGGGCGGGCGCAGCGTCAGCGTGGTGGACACGCGGACCAACCGCCGCGTGCGCGACATTGCCGTCGGCGTCCGGCCCAACGACATGACGCTCGCCCCGGATGGCCGCCTGTTCGTGGCCTGCGCCGGGGACAACACCGTTCACGTGGTCTCGACCGGCAGGCTGGAAGCGCCCGAGGCCGAAGCCGACCCCAACCGCCGCCCGCCCGAGGGGGCGCGCGAGATCATCGCGACCTCGCTCTACCCGTCGTCGCCCGAAGGCAGCACGCCGTGCAGCGTGGCCGTCTCGCCGGACGGCAGAACGCTCTACGTCGCCAACGCCGACAACAACGCCGTGTGCGTGGCCGACATCTCCAACCCCGAGATCTCGGTCGTCACCGGCTTCGTCCCCACCGGCTGGTACCCCACCGCCGTCGCTGTGAGTGCGGACAACGGCACGCTGCTCGTGGCCAACGGCAAAGGGCTGTATTCGCGCCCCAACCATCCGCCGGTCGGCGAGCGCGCGCGCAAATCCCACAAAGGGGTCGCGTTCAACCATCCCGGCCAGCTCTTCGCCGGTTCGGTCCTGTTCGTTCCGCGCCCTGCGCAGGCCGATTTGGTCCGCTACACCGAGCAGGTGCGGAAAAATTCGCCGTACACGCCCGAGTCCCTGCGCCAGGCCGTGGCCCCGAGCGGCGGCGCTCCCAACCCGATCCCCACCCGGGTCGGCGATCCGTCGCCGATCAAGTACGTGCTGTACATCATCAAGGAAAACCGCACCTATGACCAAATCTTCGGCGACATGACCGACAAGAACGGCAAGCCCATCGGCAACGGCGACCCGAAGCTGGTCTTCTACGGCGAGGATGTGACGCCCAATCATCACCAGATGGCGCGGGACTACGTGCTGCTTGATAACCTGTACTGCAACGGCGAGGTGAGCCGCGACGGGCACAGCTGGTGCGACGCCGCGATGGCGACCGACTACAAGCAGCGCGCCTGGACCATGAGCTACTCGAGGCACGGCGACCTGCCCGGCAACCAGGAGCTGAACGAGCCGACCGCCGGGTATCTGTGGGACCTGTGCCAGCGGCACGGCGTTTCGTACAAGTGCTATGGCGAGGGCGCGCGCGACGTGCCGACCGCGAACCGGGGCACCTGGCCACGCGGGCGCGACATGACAAAGGTCGACGGCTGGATCGCGGATCTGCGGGCGGCGGAAAAGGCGGGCGAGCTGCCCCGGTTCATGATCATGTCGCTGGGCGAGGACCACACGCGCGGGACCACGCCCGGCGCGTTCACGCCCGAGGCGTCCGTGGCCAGCAACGACATCGGGCTGGGCAAGATCGTGGAGGCCGCGAGCAAGTCCAGGTTCTGGAAAGAGATGGCGATCTTCGTGATCGAGGACGACGCCCAGAACGGCCCGGACCACGTCGACGCGCACCGCACCGTCGGCCTGGTCATCAGCCCTTACGTCAAGCGCGGCGTCGTGGACAGCACCCTTTACACCACGGCCAGCATGATCCGCACGATGGAGCTGATCCTGGGTCTGCCGCCGCTGACGCAGTACGACGCCGGCGCCACGCCCATGTTCAACTGCTTCGGCCCGACGCCGCAGGTCGTCGCGTACGAGCCGCGCACGCCCAAAGTCAATGTCGAGGCCCGCAACCCCAAGAACGCGCCCGGCGCCCAGGCGTCCGCGCGCATGGACTGGGACGAATACGACCGCATCCCCGAGGATACGCTGAACCGCATCTTGTGGCGCGCCGCCAAAGGTCCGGACGTGCCGTATCCCGTGCCCATCCACCGCGCCGTGTTCACCAAGTAAGGTGTATCGTGGGCGCGGACCCTCACGCCGGGTTCCACATGATCGAGGTTTCACGCGAAGCATGATAAAGCCGTATGCGGGCGGCGGCTTCCCCCTGGGCGAGCGACGCGACCAGCGGCGCTTCGCCCTCTTCGCCGCGTCGGGCCGCTCATGACCGCCGCTCCCCCGCCGGCCCGCCTGCGCGCCCGCGCCGTTCTTGTCGCTCTGCCCCTGATCGTGCTCGACGCGTTCTGGATCGTGCAGGCCGAGCGGATCGGCTACGGCCCCAAGTTCACCACGATCTCTCTGTTCGCCAACGTGTTTTTCCTCCTGACGGTTCTGCTCGCCGTGAACGCCGGGCTGCGCCGGCTGGCGCCGCGCCAGTCGCTGTCGCGGGCCGAGCTGCTGCTCATCTACGCCATGGTCAGCGTCGGGGCCGCGGTCGGCGGGCAGGACACCATGGCGGGTCTGGTGCAGATGATCGGGCACCCGTACCGCTTCGCCACGCCCGCGAACGGCTGGCTCGACCGCTTCGGCCAGTTCCTGCCCGCCGCGCTCACCGTGTCCGACAAAACCGCCCTCGACGGCTTCTACCAGGGCAACGCGTCGCTGTACCGGCGCGAGATTTTGGCGGTCTGGGCCGAGCCCGTGCTGCTGTGGACCGGCTTCCTGTTCCTTCTGTTCGGTGTGATGCTGTGCCTGAACGTCCTCGTGCGGCAGGGCTGGCAGGAGCGCGAGCGCCTGCCGTTCCCGATCCTGGAGATCCCGCTCCAGATGACGGACCCGGCCGGGACGCTGTGGAAAAACAAGCTGTTCTGGCTGGGCTTCAGCCTCTGCGCCACGCTCGAACTGTTGAACGGCCTGGCCTGGCTGTACCCGAGCCTGCCGGAGATCAACGTCAAGCACGTCAACGTGCTGGGGCAGGGCATCTTCGCGACGCGCCCGTGGAACGCGGTCGGCTTCACCTGTTACTCGTTTTATCCGTTCGTGATCGGTCTCGGGTATCTGCTGCCGCTCGATCTGCTGTTCTCGTGCTGGTTCTTTTATCTGTTCTGGAAGGCGCAGCTTGTTGTTTCCGCGCAGCTGGCCCTCGACGCAATGCCCGAGTTCCCGTTCGTCAAGGAGCAGGCGTTCGGTGGGTACATGGCGATCCTGGCGTTCGCGTTCTACAACGGCCGCCACTACTTCAAGGCGATGGGCCGCAAGATCGCGGGCGAGCCGACCGACCTGGACGACAAGGCCGAGGGGCTGACCTACCGGCAGGCCGCCCTCGGCGTCGTGGCGGGGACGGCTCTGCTCGTCTTGTTTCTGGCCTGGGCCGGCCTGTCGCCGCTCGTGGCGGCCGCCGCCCTCGGCCTGTACCTGCTGCTGTCCCTGGCGATCACGCGGATGCGGGCCGAGCTGGGACCGCCCGTGCACGACCTGCACTGGTCCGGCGCGGACCAGATCCTGCCGCGCGCCTTCGGCACGCCCGCCTTCTCCGGCCGCGATCTGACCGTGCTGTCGTTCTTCCACGGCTTCGACCGGGCGTACCGCTCGCACCCGCAGCCGGTAGCCATCGAGGGGCTGAAGGCCGCGAGCGACACGGGCGCGAGCCAGAAAGTGTTCGTCGCCGGGATGCTGCTCGCCGCACTGGTCGGGGTGCTGTCGATGTTCTGGGCGTACCTGCATCTGGCCTACACCCTGGGCGCGCAGGCCAAGTTCAGCGCGGGCAGCAACTTCGCGCAGGAAGCCTATGCCCGCCTGAACGGGATGCTGCAAACCCCCACCCCGCCCAACGGCCCGGCGAACGGCGCGATCGGCGTGGGCTTCGTCTTCGGCGGCCTGTTGATGCTCGCCCGGTCGCGCTTCCCGTGGTGGCCGTTCCATCCCATCGGTTACGCCATCAGCGGTTCGTGGTCGATCAACTTGGTTTGGATGCCCCTCTTTTTCGCCTGGGTGGTCAAAGGGGTCGTGATGCGCTACGGCGGTGTCCGCATGTACCGCCAGATGATGCCGTTTTTCCTGGGCCTGATCCTCGGTCAGATGCTGGTCGGCTCTGCCTGGCACCTGATCGGGCTTGCGCTCGGGATCGTGCCGTACTCGTTCTGGGGGACGTGATGAATCGCCTGTTTTTTCGCGCCGCGCTGTGCGGCCTGTTTCTGCTGTTTCTCAGCGCGGCCTGGGCGCGGCAGGGTGACGATGTGCTCCGCTTCCGGCCCAGCGGGATCGATGGCGCGGGCTTCCAGAACGTGGTCGCGGTGGACCCGTTCCATAAAGGCGTCGTGCTGCTGGGCGCCGACGTGGCCGGGTTTCATCGCTCGGAAGATTACGGCGACACGTGGGCCCTCGCCAACGACGGTCTGAGCACGCTGCCGCAGCTTCGGATCGCGTCCATCGCGTTCTCGAAGACCCAGCCGAACCGCGTGTACGCCGCCTGCGGCAGCCAGTTTGGCGGGGGCGGGTTTTTGATCTCCCGGGATGGCGGAAAACGCTGGGAGGTGCGCTCGCGGACGCCGCAGTTTTCGGGCGGCAACAACACCCGCGTGCCCGGCCTGCCGCGCGAACATCCCCGCTCGACCGGCAATCTGGTCGCGCTCGATGAAACGAACGGCGTGATCTACGCCGCGACGTTCCGGAACGGCGTGATGCGCTCCGCCGACGAGGGCAAAACGTGGACGACGCTGGGGCTGGACGGCAAGTTCTGCCGCGGCCTCGCGCTCGACCCAGAGGACGCAGATGTTCTGTACGTGGCGGTGTACCAGGACCGTGTTCACAAGATCACCGGCGCGCGGGGAGGCAAGCCCGCGCTCGCCGCGCTGCCCGCCTCGCCCGCGACGAACGAGGAGCTGCTTTTCGTCGGCAAAACGCTGTATTCGGCCGCGGGCAAGTCCGGCGTTTTCGCCTCGGACGATAGCGGCGCGACGTGGCGGCAGGTGGGCAAGAACGTTCTCAAGACCGACGGGCCGACGTGGTACTCGCTCGACGGTTACATCGGCGCGAACGGCCAGGCGACGCTGTTTGTCGGCGCGAACGAGGGCCCGCGCAGCGGCAACGGGCGGCGCGCGTCCGTGTTCCGCTCCGCCGACGGCGGCGCGACCTGGACGCCGCTCACGCTCGACCCCGCGCGCATCCATCGCACGGTCGCCGGGCCCAAGGGCGAGCCGTGGTGGCTGCTCGAACACCGGGCCGGCATGGCGATGGGCGGCCCGGCGTACCACCCCGCCCAGATCGTGATCGACCCGGCCGATCGGCGGCGCGTTTTCGTCGCGGGCCGCTCGGGCGCGTGGCGCTCGGCGGACGGCGGCGACAACTGGTATCCCGTCGTCAAGGGGCTGGGCGTGACGATCTGCCGCGCCGTACTGGCCGACCCGGGTGTGCCGGGCCGCGTCTTTGTCGCCAATACGGACTGGGCCGTGATCGCGTCGCGTGACCACCTCGCCCGTGTGCGCCAGAACCGGCCGGAGGGCGGCGGCAGCGTCGGCTTCGATCTCGCCATCGATGCCACGGAGCGGCCGGGGCGCGTGTACGCCGCGCTGGGCACGCGCGACACGAACGAGCAGGGCGAAATCTTTTCGAACCCGTCGCCCGAAACCGGCGCGCCGTGGACGTCCGAGAAGCTGAGCGAAGCGGCGGGCGGCAAGCGGCCCGTCGGCATCGCGGCCGGGCGCGTCGCCGCCAAAACGGTTCTGCTCGCCGCCGTGGAGGCGGGCGGGGTGTGGCGCAAGGAGGCGGGGGGCGCCTGGCAGCCGGTGAACCGGCGGGCGATGACCGCGCCGAGCCCGTCGAGGCAGTCGTTTTTCGCGTGGCCGGCCGGGGGTAGTGTGGTGTACCACGATGATCCCGCGTCCGGCATCTGGCGCTCGAACGACGCCGGCCGAACGTGGATGTTGCTGTGGCGCAAACCCTCGCCGCGGGAAATGACGTCCGCGCTCGTGGTCGATCCGGCGGACGCGTCGCGTTTGTACGTTTCGGCCGAGGACGGTTTGTACCGGCTGGACGGGGCGGACAAAGGCAGCGTCGAAGGCGGCGCAGTTCGCGTGACCAAGCTGGAGGCCATGGCGCGCCCCGGCCCGCTCGCGATGGACGCGCGCGGCACCCTTTATGTCGCCCCGCAGCCCGCGCCCGGCGCCCCCGGCGGCCTGTTCGCATCGGCCGACCAGGGCATGACATGGCGGCATGTGGGTCATTTTTCCGGCTTCCCGTTCCGCCTGTCCGTCGGCCCGGACGGGTTCGCCTACGTGGCTTTGAACGGCAACGGCGTGGTGGTCGGCGCACCGGCCGCGGCCAGGCGCGCGGCGGTCGTCCCCGCGGTGTACCAGCGCCCCGCCGTCCCGCACGGCCGGGAAAGGCGCGTGAACACAGGACTACATCTGCCCGTTCTGCTTGCTGGTCGCCGGCATCGAGAGCGAGCCCATGTGGTCCGTCCGGCCGGTGGGTTAATCCGCGGACGTTGCCGGGACGAGCCGGAGGATGCGGTCATCGCTTTGCGCCGGCGAGCCGCGCCCGTCACGATTCGAGGTGGAAAAATAGATCGCGCCGTCCCGGCCTTCGGCGACGTCCCGGATGCGCCCGTACTGGCCTTCGAGCAGCCGCTCCTGGCCCACGACGCGCCGTCCGTCGAGCATCACGCGCACGAGGCACTCGCCGCGCAGGCCGCCGAAGAAGAAGTTGCCGCGGAACTGCGGGAAAGCGGAGCCCCGGTAAAACGCGCCGCTCGCGGGGGCGACCGCCGGCGTGTAAACGAGCAGCGGTGACTCCATGCCGGCGCGCGACTCGTCGTGGTGGACCACAGGCCAGCCGTAGTTCTTGCCCCGCTCGACGATGTTGACCTCGTCGCCGCCGCCGGGCCCGTCGAAGCCCGACGGGCCGTGCTCGGTCTGGAACGGGAGACCGGTGCCCGGCTGCCAGTCCAGCCCCTGCGCGTTGCGATGGCCGTAGGACCAGATCTCGGGGCGCGCGTCCTGCCGGCCCACGAACGGGTTATCCGGCGGCACCGAACCGTCGTCGTTCAGGCGCAGGGTCTTCCCGGCGAGTGAGTCCAGACGCTGCGCCAGTTCGCGCTCCAGAGCGTCGCCCGTGGTTATGTAGAGCTTGCCGTCCGGGCCGAAGCCCAGCCGCGTCCCGGCGTGGTTGGGCGCCGCCGGGATGTCCTCGATAAGGACCCGGCGGTCGGCGAGCGCGCTTCCCGACTCGCGGAAGCGCACCACGCGCACGCGCTTGCCGTCGCCGCGATAGGCGTAGGCCAGATACAGCAGACCGTTGTCCAGCGAACCGCGGGTGCAAAACCATCCCCATCAGCCCGCTTTCGCTCGTCGGCTCCACGTCGGGGATCGTGGCCACCGGCTCGAGGCGCAGTTTGCCGTTCTCCACCACCCGCACGCGGCCCGGCCGCTCGGTGACGAACAGCCGGCCGTCGGGCGCGAAGACGAGGGACCAGGGACTTCCAGGCCGCCGGCCACCGTTTCGACGCGGAAGCCCGGGGCGCCCGCCGGCGCGGCTTCTGGCCGGACATCCCGCTTGGGGTCGGCGCCTGGCCGCACGCCAGGCCCGAAACGGCCAGCACCACGCCCATCGCCGCAAACGCCCACTTCCTCATGTTCACCCCCGTGTCCTGTCGGCCGCATTCACAATTCTCGTTACGCGGATCGGCCGCCGCGGAGTTTCAAGCCGTCCCTGGGCTCCCGGCAAAGCAAAAAGCCCCCGGCGGGGCCGGGGGCTTGGCTGCATCGGCGGCCGCCGCGGCCGGCTACGACTCCGAGGCGAGATAGGCGGTGATGCCTTCGCGCTGCCAGGCTTCAGACAGGGCGTTATATTCCGCCTCGCTGCTCGTGTACAGGTGCTGGCCGGTCTCGGTGTTGTAGGCACGGTACAGCGGCGTGCGCTTCTGTGCCGGCTCCGTGAACACGTAGCCGGCATCCCCTTCGAGGACGGAGCCGCCCGCGACCGCCGCGTCGCGCTCGGCCTCGTCCACCGTGAAGAAGTGATCGCCGCTTGCCGGGTCATACAGCCGGTATAGGGGGACCAGACCCGGCGCGGCGCCCGGACTGGTGAAGACGCCGCCCACCGGCCCGCGCGAGCCCCACCCCTGTGTGAGCAGGAAGTCCCGTTCCGACTCGTCCGCCGTCAGCAAGTTCAGACCCTCCGGCGTGTCCAGACGATACAGCGGCAGGACGGGGATCAGCGATGTGCGGACGAGGAACACCTGTCCGCCGCTGGTGCGGAACGCCAGCCCGTCGGCGCCCCAGCGGATGAGGCTGCCGGGCGCGCCCGAGACGCCCGATACGGTGAGCGACCCGACGGGGAGGAAGGTGCGGGTGTCGAACGCTTGCAGGGTCCGCGTGGCCCCCGATCCGGTCAGGAAGAACACGCGCCCCGCCGCCGAATCCGGCTCGACCAGAGCACCGGAGCCGACGCCGGAGAACGTCCCCAGAAGGAGGCGCGCTTCCGGATCGATGACCGATCCGCTGGTCGCGTAGATCAGGCCGCCGCCGAACTCGATGTCCACGTTGAACCCGCTGATCAGGTTCCTGACTGAGTCCGCCACCGATACGCCCGACGGCCCGACCGATAGCCGGCTGAATTCGAACCCGGTATTCTGGGTGTTGTAGCCGTACAGCCTTTCCGCCGAGGCCGCCTCGATCACACTGATCGTGGCGGAGCTGGGAGTGGTCGCCGGGCGCGGAACGCCGTCGTCGTAGATCGCCACGCTGGTCAGGCTGCTGATGCCCTGCACCTGCCGGGCCACGGCGACGGTTCCGGGGTTGCCGGGCAGGACCTCGAGGTCCTGGGCCAGGAACGGCCGGTTGGACGGGGGCGGCTCGGCGCCCAGCGAGAACTGCAGCTCCGCCGTCTGCTCTGGGATGTTGAGCCGGCGCACGGCGAGGCCGCCCTCCAGGGTGGTGTACAGGTACTGCCCGTTGTCGGCGAGGGCGAGGCGCCCCGGCTCGCTGCCCACGGGGACCGCCGCGCCCAGCGCGGCCGTCAGGGGGTCGATCGGGACGATGCTGTTGCCGATCGCACCGGCGCGGCCGGGCACACTGGCGTAGATTTTCCGCGTGAACGGGTCGTAGACGATGTCGTTGGTCGCCAGCCGCAGCTCGCCGAAGACGTTCGGGCGCAGGGCGAGCAGGACGGCCGTGGCTTCGGCGGCCGTGTTGTTCGCGGTGTCCGGATCCCTCTGGACGCCCGCCACGCGCGCGGTGTTCGTGATCGTGCCCGCGGTGGGGGAGCGGACCACGATCGTGATGGTGGCGGACGCTTCCGGCTCGAGGCTGCCCAGGCTGCCGCTTACGACGCCCGCGGCCTGCGCGAGGGTCCCCTGGCTGGAGGTCGCCGAGACAAAAGTCGCCCCGGCGGGCAGCGTGTCGGCGAACGCCACGCCCGTCGCGGTCTCGGGGCCGTTGTTGGTGATAGTGACGGTATAGGTCAGGTCGGCGCCGGCGGTGACCGGGTCGGGCGCGTCGGTCTGGGTGATCGACAGGTCCGCGGCGGGTTCCGGCGGCGGAACCAGTTCGCTGCTCTGGATCAAGAAGACCTGTCCGCCGCTGGTGCGGAACGCCAGTCCATCCTCGCCCCAGCGGATCAGACTGCCGGGCGTGCCGGAGACACCGGGGACGGTCAGCGAGGCGACCTGTAGGAACGTGGTCCGGTCGAAGGCGCGCAGCGTCCACGTGGACCCGCTGCCCGTCAGAAAGAACACGCGCCCGTTCTCGGAATCCGGCTCGAGCAGGGCGCCGGAGGTGACGCCGGGGTAGGTTCCCAGCAGGACGCGCGCCTCCGGATCGATGGCGCGTCCGGAGGTCGTGTAGAGCCGGCCGGCATCGAACTCGATGTCCACGCCGAACCCTCTGATCAGATCGGAGTCGAAGCTGTCGGCGACGTCCTGAACGGCCACCCCGGACGCGCTAACCGACATCCTGCGGAACCCGTATTCGGTGGTCTCGTTGTTGTAACCGTAGAGCCTGGACGCGGAGCCGGAGAACTCGATCACGTTGCTTCCGGTATGGTCCGGGGTGGTCGCGGGGCGCTGGACGCCGTTATCGTAGATCGCGACGCCTTCGTGCTTCGGGCTGAACCCCCGGTTTCGCCGCGACACGGCCACCACCTCCAGGTTGCCCGGCTGGACCTCAATGTCCTCGACGAAGAAGGGTCCGGCGAACGGGTCGCTGCCCAGCGGGAACTGGAGCTCCGCCGCCTGCTCCGGAATGATGAACCGGCGCACCGCGGCGGCGCCGTCGAGGCCCACATACACGTACCGGCCGTCTTCGGAGATCGCAAGCTTCGCGGGCTCGCTCCCGACAAACACCGAAGTGCCGACGGCGCCCTCGGCGGGGTCGATGGCCGTGATGCTGTTGCCGATGCTGCCGGCGCTGCTGGGGACGCTGGCGTAAATCTTCTGAGTGAACGGGTCGTAGATGATGTCGTTGGTGGCCAGCGGTATCTGCCGGATCTGCTGCGCGCTCGCAAGCCGCGCCAGAAGCAGCAGTCCCAGACAGGCAGCCAGAAGGCTAGCCCTGCGTAGAACACACATGCGCGTTGTTCTCCTTTCGCCGCCAGAGTTCTGTGAGCGAGCCGTCATGGCGCCTGGATTGCTCACAGCTTCGCCGGAATACGGGGCGGCGTTCGTAGACTTCCTCGGAGAAGGGCAGACATCGCCCGTATGTTTTGCAGGTAAAAGTGGAAGCACGACACGTATTCCGCCCAAATCCTTCTGGCTGAGCAGCGGACTTTCCTGCTACTGGCCAGTATCGGAAAAGAAACTGTCATATTTACCGGGATGCGGCATCACGGCGACAAGGGGCGGCGGTCAAGGCGCCGGTTCGGGCGACCAGTGCTTCCGGGATGCTTGAAGCCGCCTTCCTAAGCAACGCCATGGGAAGCGCCCGCTAGCAGAGGCAGCGGCGGAGGAGGAGTGATACAGCCGGTACAGGATGAACGCGGATAGCATCCAGGCCAGGGCCAAAGAAAGCAGGACCGACGTCAACGGCAGGTGGGGGATGAGGTCACGATACAGGTGCTGCGTTGCCAGCCGCCAAGCCGCCAGCGGGGAGCTCGCGAGCGCCAGCACAACCAGCGTATAAAGTATCGCCCACAAGTCATCTACTATTGCCCAGCCGAACCGTGCGATCGCGATCAGGAAGCTGCGTGCCATGTGTATCTCCGCCCCGTTTTAATCTTCAACGGGCGCGCCCCCGCCCAGGTTACAGGGGCAACAAAACAGCACGACCGTCGCCCGCTTTGCCCGCGCTGAACCGGCTTGACAGCCGCCCCCGCGGTGCTACAATCCCAGGTGGTACAGGAGATTTACGTGCCCGACGTCGCCGCCGCACCCGGAGGTACCCGCCCCCCGCCCGCAAGAGGCGCCTCCCTTTCCCGCCGAGACCCGGACTCTAGCGTTCACCGCGGCTGATTTCGCCGCAGGCGGGGAAAGAAGCTGCCGTTTGTCGCTTTCCAACCCGCACGACGGCGTCCTCCATGTCCGCCTGTCGTCTTCCTGCGCGTGGCTGCGCGTGGCCCCGTCCGAGGTGGCGCTGGGCCCCGGCGAGAAGCAAACGGCCGAGGTGCGGGCGGCGATGGGCGAGGCTCGTGCGGCGGTGCAGGCCGGGGCGGCCCCCGCGGCCCCGGTGCAGCTCGCTTTCCAGCGCCTTTTCCCCGGTTCCACCGGCGCGCCGCCCTCCCCGACCGGCACGGGGACGGTGTACGTCCGCCTGCCGCTCGCCACCTGCCCCGCCTGCGGTCGCGCCCTGGACGATGCCGCGTCCGGCGACGCTTCGCCGGACCTTTGCCCCTTCTGCTTCGAGCGCCTGCGCCCCTGTCCGGCGTGCGGGGCGCCCAACTCGTGGCTCGCGCGCAACTGCGTCCTCGACCCCGCGCACGTCGTCCGCGCCGCGCCCGACTGGCCGGCGGTCGGGGGCGGACCCGGCCACGCCGGCAGCCGCGCAGGGCGGGCCGGCCTGGCCCTGTCGCGCCGCTGGTCTTTCCCCTCCGTGCCGCCGGCCTCGCGGGACGCCGCCCTATCCTGGAGCGCGCCGGTCGCGGCCTACGGTCTGGTCGCCTGCGCGGCCGCCACGGCGCAGGGCGATGCGCATCTTTACGCCTTCGACGTCACAAACGGCGCCCCCCTCTGGGAGCCGTACGCGCTGCCGGATCCCGTCTACCCGGAGCGGGGCGGGTCGGCCATCGCCGGCGGCCGCCTGTTCACGGTGACGGTCGAGGGCCTGTGCGTGTGCGTGGACGCCCTGCGCGGCACGCGGCTCTGGGAGACAGGCCTCGCGGGCCGCGTCTACGGCGCTCCTGTCCCGGCGGGCGATGCCGGGCCTCTCCTGGTCGCCGCCGCAACTTCCGGCGGGGCCGGGTGTCTGTATCTACTGGACGCGGCGACCGGGGAGGTGCTGCGCGCGGCGCCTTTGGCGGGTCCGCCCGACGCCGCGCCGGCCGCCGCAGACGGCCTGGCCTTCGTCCACGACGACACCGGGGCGCTCGCCGCGGTCGAGCTGGCGTCGGGCGAGGTGCGCTGGTCGGCGGCATGCGGCGCGAGCTTCGACGCCGCCCCCGTGGTGCACGGCGGGAAGGTGTTTTCGGCGACGCGCGCCGGGACGGTGCTCTGCCACGAGGGCCAGACAGGGACCGAGGTGTGGCGGGTGGCGGTGACCGGCGTCCCTTTCGGCGGCACGCCGGCGCACGACGGCACGCTGCTGTACGCGCCCGCCGACGACGGCATGCATCTCGTCAGCGGCCAGGGCCGGGCCGTGCGCCGGTACGGGGTGCGGCGCCCCGTGCGCGCCGCACCGGTGGTCGCGGGCGGCGTGCTCGTCTTCCGCGCGACCGACGGCGCGGTGTATGGCGTGGCCGCGAGCCGGTCGCTGCAAACGCTGTATGAGACGGGGGTGGGGTCCCAGATCGTGGCCCCGCTCGCCCTCGAGGACGGGGCGCTGTTCGTTCCGGCGACGAACGGGGTGCTGTATGCGCTGTCCGCGAGTTAAGGGGGATGTGGCCGGCGGGGGCGAGAACCTCCATGCCGGATGAGCAGATCCTCGCCCTGTTCGAGGGCGCGCGGCCCATCGACACGCCGACGCCGGGTGTCAGGGCGTGGCTGGCGCAGGACAGGGCCGACGGGCAGAGGCCCGTCCTGATCAAGCGGGTGGACGGCAGGGCGGGGAGCAAGGGGCGCGCCACCGAGGCGCTGGCTTTGCTGCACCCCGCCGTGGTGCGGACACGGCGCTGGCTGGCGGAAGACGGCGCCCTGTACGTGGTGCGCGACGTGGTGCGCGGCAAAAACCTGCGGCACCTGCTGGCCGGGGAAGACACGCCGTCGAGCGCCGCGTCGCTGCGGCGCCTGCTCCTGCCCGCCATCGAGGCGCTGGAATATGCGCACGCGCAGGGCTTCGCGCACGGCGGCGTTTCTCCCGAGAACGTGCTGGTCGGGGACGAAGGCGGCGTGTACGTCAGCGACTTCGCCACCGCTGACCCGAAGGCGCCGCAGCATTTCGTCCACTACAACGGCACGGCGTCGTTCGGCGGGGATGTCCGGGCGCTGTCCCGGGTGCTGCTGGAGTTCCTGCCGACGACCGGCGCGTTCGCGAGCGCCGCCGTGCGCGAGCGGATCGGGGGGATCATCGGGCGCTGTGACACCCCGGCCGACCTGAAGGAGGCCGTGAACGCCCTGGAGCGGCTGGCCGCCGCGCCGATACCCCGCGCCCCGCAGCAGGCGCCGCCCCCGCCCCAACCGCGCCCGGCGGCCCTGGAGGAGGAGACTGGCGCCTCGCACGGGACGCCGCGGCTCACCTGCACCCTTTCGGAGAAGTCGGCGCGGGCGGCGCGCGGCGGGGGCGCGGCGACGCTCCTGGTCAAGAACAGAAGGCGCGGCGCTCGTCATCCGGATGATCGCGACGCAGCACCCGTGGCTGAACGTGCGGCCCATCGATCTGCCGCTTTCCATCGCGCCCGGCGCCCAACAGGGCGTGCCCTTCGCCATCTCCGCCGCCCGGCTCACGCCGGGCGAGTATCGCAGCGAGGTATACTTATCGGCGAACGCGGCGGGCAAGACCGCGGAAGATCTGCGCGGCGGCTGGCTCAAACACACGGCGGAGATGCGCGTAACGGTCGAGCCCAATCCGACGTTACAGAGTGCGGCAAGCCCGGCCCCCGCCGGCAAACCGCCGTACCCGGCGAACGCGCCGCGCGTCCCGGCCGGGCCGGGGTGTCTGCTGGCGCTGCCCGCCGTTGTGCTGGCCCTGATAGGCCACAGTTGACACGACAATGACAAAACGCATCCGTCCTCTTCTGGCTCCTGCTCGCGCTCCTCGCGCTCGCGGCCCCGGGCCGGGCGCAGGACGCGGGCTTGACCGACGCGGACCTGGGCGAGGCCGCGCAGGCCGTGCGAGCCTGCGCGCCAGAAAAGACAAGACGCTCGTCTTCGTCTTCGACGTTTCCGGGTCGATGACGGAGAGAACCTGCGCCGGGCGCGCGAGGCCACGATCAACCTCCTCCGCGAGGGCGCGGGCGTCGGCGACCGCGTGGTTCTGCTGACGTTCGGCGCCGGCTACAAAAAGGTCTTCGACAAGACGATCACGGCCGAAGGTGATAAGGACGATCTGGTCGAGCAGGTGCCCAGCCAGGTCGGGCAGGGCGCGGGCACCAACATCCGCAAGCCGCACCACGACGCGCTGAAGCTGCTCGACGCGGCGCTGCCGAAGCCGGGCGCCGTGGTCCTGCTGACCGACTC
Organism: Armatimonadaceae bacterium; assembly: GCA_030446525.1. The sequence continues at coordinate 35,715 of JAUJNC010000026.1, read as the reverse complement.
GTTCAACGACGAGCCGAGGAAAGACGACCCGGCCTACGGGACATATCTGATGTACTATACGCCCGGCGGCCGCCTCGAAAAGTACCCGGACACGCCAGGAGAACCGCGACTACGAGCGCTTGCTGCGAAAGGTGCAGCGTTCCGAAAAGGTAGACGTTTATGGCATCGGCGTGCGGATTGACCACAACACGTGGCGGCCTGTGGAGCAGGCTTGCCCCAGGCCGCGCCGGAACCTCCGGCCGCCGCGCCGACCTTCACGCCCGCCGTCACGCGGCCCACGTACGAGCGGCCCCGACATCCCCTGGCTGTGGATCGGCCTGGGCCTGGAGCGCGCTGCTGGCGCCCTGTTCCTGCTGCCGCTCGCCAAAGCCGCGCCGCTGCGAATCTCCGGGGGCCGGCGGGGCCCGAGGATTTCCAGGTCAAGCACGGCGGCACGATCCGGCTGGGCGGTGACGGCGCGAGCTTCGCCCACGACGCCTACCCGCTGCCGGGGGTGGGTGCGCCCCCGGCTCTGGTCAAGGAGCGCGCGGCCAGTTTGTCCTGACGCCGGCGGCGGTTCCGGCGGGCGCGGGACCGCTCCGGGTGTTCCACAACGGCCTGCCGTTGGAGAAGGCGGTGGGCGTGCCTACGGCGACGAGGTGCGCGTTTCGGTGCCCGACCCCTCCGGGGTCGCCAAAGAGTTCCGCCTCAAGTTCGAGGACCCCAAGAAGAGTTTTAAACGCAGGGAGGACGCCGCGCCCGTGGAGAGAACGCCCAAAGCGATTTTTTTGTAGCCTGGTTGTGGATGCCAGCCGTGGCCTCGCTTTCGCGCGCCGGCCGCCGTGGCCGCGCCGCCCTCATCAGCCCGCTGGCCGGCAGCGCGCTCGAAGGCGTGTACCGGGCCGGGCGGCCCTACACGCTCCGCCTCGTTTCACCGACGCGGACGGCGACCGGCCGCGCCGCGCCCGGTTCGTGGACGAATCGCCGGCCGGCAACCAGACCATCGACGGGCGCATCGGCGCGGGCGACCCCGCGCAGGCGTGACCATCGACTGGAGCGTGGCCGGCTTCGCGCAGGGCGGCCATAAATCGTACTTCGAAGTCACCGGCACGGACGACCCGAACGGCCCGCTACCCGCCGACGCCGGGCGAGTTTCACTCGTTCGTGGCCGAGGAGCCTGCTGACGAAGTGGGTTATAATGGGTGCAGGTCTGCTCGTGGGCCTTCTGTTTCTGCCGTTCCTGGTCTACGTGCTGGCGCGGTCCTCAACCAGCGCGGCGACCCGTCCCAGGCGGCGCGTGTGGGGCTGCTCCTGGGCATCCTGGCCTGCACCGCCCTGTTCATCTATCTGTTCGCGTCGTTTTACGGCCTGCTCGCCTATGCGATCGGCGGCATCGCCGCCCTGGCGCTGCTCGTCGTCGTCCTGACCCGCCGCTGAAGGAGGAGCAAGAGTGAACATCTACCCGCAGGACCTGGGAACCAAGCGCCACGTCGCGCTGCTCTGGCGGCGCGCCAAGGGGCCGACCGCTGCCGGCGATCCCCCGGCGCGCGGATCGGCTGGCTGGGTAGCTCTGGGCGCGCGATTCGGGTCGGGACCCCACGACAGCGGCGGCGACGCTGCACGCCATGAAACGTCCCGTCGCCGTGTTCGGCATCCTGAATCGATTTGCTCTCCTTTTATTTGCATCGGCATAGACGAGTTGAACCGCAGTCCGGCGTCGCTGTTGCTCCTCGCCGGAGCGGCCGCGTGGGTGTGGCTGTGCACGGCGGCCTGGCCGCGCGCTGTTTTCGCGGCCGGCACCGTGCGCTGAACCGGAAGCCGGTCAACGCCGGTGAGGTGGCCGCGCTGCTTCCGGGCGCGCAGGACGAGCTGGAGCGGACGTATCTGAACCTGGTCATGGATGTGGTCCAGCGGGAGCTTACGGGGGCGGAGCCGGACCTGCGCTCGCGCTGCGCGCCCTGGGCGACGCGATCGACCGGCTGCCCAAGCCGCGCGCTGTCCGACAATCCGGACATCCTGACCGAGGTCCTGCGACGGACGGCGACCGAAAGCGCTGACCGCGGCGCAGGCGGAGCCGACCGCATCATCGCCGCCTGCTCGTGCGCCGGGCGGAAGCCCTGCAGCGCCGCGCCGATGCCGCACACCGCGCCGACGGCTGGTGCGGCGCTTCGTCGCCCTGCGCCAGGAGATGGCCGCCGAGACCGAGGCCCTGCGCGCGAGGCCTGAACGCCTTGCACCGGCGCGAACGACATCGCCGACCTGACAGGGTTGGCCGAGGACATCGCCGCGTCGCCGCCGCCGCGATCACCGCCGCCCGCGACGAGGTGGATGCCTGGACGGCGTCCGCGCCCTACACGCCGCCCGTCGCGCCCCGCAGCGCGGCCGGCAGCGCGGCTGCATCTGGGGCGCGAGTAGCAGAGCCGGGAGAGGACCGTGCACGTTTATCCATAGGACCTGGGCATCAAGCGGTACATCAACGCTGATACGCGGCGCGCGCCCGTGTATTCGGGCAGCGTCGCGCCGCAAACCGGCGCCGCCGCGCCGGCCGGCGACCTGCCCGCCCCGCGGCAGGGGGTTCTGGGCCGGCTCTGGGCGTACGGGCTGGGGCTGGAGCCGGCGGCGGCGGCGGCGGCGCTGCCCGTCCCGGCGGACATCCCGAAGAAGGAGTCCACCATGGGCATCGCCTACAGCGTGGCGCGCTGCATCACCTTCCTCCTGGGCTTCCTGGCGCTCCTGGGCGCCGGCGCGGAGAGCGTCACCTGGACGGCAACGATGACCGTGCGGTTGCTGCTGGCCCTGACGCTCTGCTTCCTCTGTTACCCGATGATGGTTTTCCAGCGGCTGCACCGCCAGCCGCTCGCCGTCGAGGAGGTTCGGTCGCTGTTCCCCGGGACCGGCGACAGCCTGGAGCACGCGTACCTGACCCTGGTCACGGACGCTATCCGGCAAAAAGTCCCGGCGGAGGCGGCGCGGGACATGCGCAGAGCGTTCTGCGCTCTCGCGGAGGCGATGGACCGCCTTCCCCCGGTCTACTCGGCGGCAAACGACACCGGCACGCTGCGGCAGGAGGCCCTCGCCGTTCTCGCCGAGGCCCGCAAGGAAACCGACCAGGTGGCCGCGGCGTCGCTCCTGCGCCAGGCCGAGGCGATCGAGCGCCATGCGGCGGCGGGCGATCGCTTCAACGTGCTGGCCCACCGGGTGGGCGTTCTGCGGCGCGAGCTGACGGCGCAGATCGAGGCGCTGCGCGCGGGGCTGGCCGTCTTCAACATCGACGCCGCCCCCGGCGCCTACCTGACGCACCTCGCCGATTCGGTGCGCCGCGTCGCTGCCGAGGCGGCATCGGTCGCCGTCGCCCGCGACGAGCTGGACACCTGCAACGCCCCCGGCGACGCGCCGCAACAGGCGCGGCTGCGGCTGGGAGGCAGATAGGGGAGCGAGACAGGGAGGGGGAACGCGATGGAGGTGCTGGCACAGGAACGGAGCGGGTCCGCCCCCCGGTGCTTCACCCGGGACGAGTTCCACCGAATCGCGGAACAGGGCATCCTGGATGGAGGACTTCGCCCTGGAGATGGGCAGCTTGCGGGAGCGTTACCCGGACCTCCTTGCTGCCATCGGCGGCGAGGCCGTCTATGACGAGCGGGTCGCCGAGGCGAGCGACGTCGTCCTGGTGGTCGAGACCGCGGACACGACCCTCAAAAAGTACCGGGATGAAAAAGTGCCGGAGTATGCGGCGGCCGATATCTCCGAGTGCTGGCTTATGGGTGTCCACTCCCGGCAGCTTCGGGTGTACCGGGATCCCGATCCCTCCCCGGAAGATACCGGCAGGTGGACGGGCTCGGGGAGGATGACCGGGTTCTGGACGGCCCCGGGCAGGGGGACGCTGGTCCCTGTCGCCGACCGGCTCCCGCTGCGCTGAGGAAAGGTTTGTAAGCACGATGCGAATCTACCCGCAGGACCTGGGAAGCAAGTGGCACGTCGCGTTGGTGAGCGCGCTGACGCCCCGCCTGCGGGGCCGCGGTGTTTCACCGGGCGTCGCCGGGGACGGTCGCGGTTCGAAGCGCCTGGGACCGCTCGGGCGGTTCTGGACCGGTGGTGCGGGCATCGACCCCGAGGCTTCCGCGGACGGACTCGCGGGCATGCAGGGGCGCACAACGCCGCTGAGGATCGCCATGAGCATCAGCGCGGCTTCGCTTCTGGCCGGAGCGGTGGCGCTTGCCGCGAGCGGCCAACCGGGTGGCGCAGTAGTTGCGGGAGGAGGGGCCGCCCTGTACGGGTCTATCGGCCTTCTGGTGCCGCGCTTCCTGTTCCGCTATGTCCACGGCAGGCCGGTCGCCGCGCGCGAGGTCGAGACGCTGCTGCCGACCGCCCGCGACGATCTCGACCGATCTTACCTGACCCTGGTCATCGACGCCATTCGGCAGCCGGTCCCGCCGGAAACCGGTAAGGAGCTGCGGATCGCGCTGCGCACGCTGGGCGAAGCGATCGATCGCCTGCCCGTCGCCTCCGGTCCGCCCCTCGATGGGGATGCGCTTCGGCAGGAAGCGACCCAGACGCTTGCCAAAGCGCAGGCGGAGCCGGACGCCCTGATCGCCGCCTCCCAGGAGCGGCGGGCGGAGGCGCTGCGGCGCCGCGCCGATGCCAACGACCGCTCCGACCTGCTGGTGCGCCGGTCCGCCGCCCTGCGGGAAGAGCTCGCGGCGCAGACTGAGGCGTTGCGCGCGGGGCTCCTCGCCTTTAACACCGGCGGTGCCGACGGGGCCGGCCTGGCTCATCTGGCGGAGGCCGTGCGCGGGGTGGCCGCCGAGGCCGTTTCCGTTGCCGCCGCCCGCGAGGAGCTAGATGCCGCCCTCAGTACACCCATAGCAAAACAAGCGGCAACAGATGCGCCCATTCAGGTCCTGCAAAATAAGGGATAATATAGAATATGGACATCACACTGACGGCTGTTTTTTTCCAAAAGGTGCCCGAAAGGTTATATCAGGTTCGTCGAAGAGTTACCGGGTTGCCAACACGCAGGGAGAGACCTTGTAACAATCGCTAACGAACTTACAAGAGGCGTTCGAGTTGGTTCTGGAAGCTAATAGAATGCTCGCCGAAGAGTCGCTTCAAGGGCAAGAGGTTATCCGCGAAACGTTGCTCGTTTCGGCGGCATGACGCGAGTTGATCTCGTACGTCGCCCGGAAAATCTGCCGGGATCTACAGGTTCCCGAACCATAAAATGGTGCTTTAAGAGAAAGACTCATGGCTGACAATACCAACGGAACGGCTGCCGCACCACCGGCAGCAACAGGTAACGGTGCGCCCGCGCCGGCGACGGCGGCCGCGCAGGAGGAGCAGCGGCTGCGCGGCGTGTCGCGCTCGCTCTTGATCGCCGTCGGCGGCACGGGGCACAAGATATTGCTCGACGTGCGGCAGCGGCTGCTGCAGAAGTACGGGTCGCTGGATAAGCTGCCCATCGTCTCGTTCCTTCTGATCGACACCGACCAGGCGATCTTCGGCAAGAACCCCAACTACTCGGACGCCGCGAACCTGGACAACGCCGACAAGATACACACCAGCGTCTATGGCGTCGAGAACCTGCGGCGCAACCTGCGCGAGTACCCGCACCTGCGGGACTGGCTCGACCCGCGCACCCTCTCGGGCGACATCCACCAGGGCGCGGGCGCGGTGCGGGCGCGCGGGCGGCTGGCCTACTTCTGGAACTACGACACCATCGCGCGCCGCATCGAGGAGGAGGCCGCCGAGATCACCAAGGATTCCAGCAAGGCGCAGGCGATCCGCAACGGCCTCCAGGTTTCCGAGGGCGTCACCGTCTACGTGGTCGGCTCGCTCCTGGGCGGGACCGGGTCGGGGATGTTCCTGGACCTGGCGTACACGGTCAAGCACCTGCTCGCCGGCCAGCGCATGCTGGAGACGGTGGGTATTTTCAGCATCCCGCCCAACAGCGCCGCCGTGGCCGTCGACAACCGGCCCAACGCGTACGCGTCGCTCCTGGAGCTGAACCACTACACCGACGCGTCCACGACCTTTACGGCGCAGTACCGGCCGGACCAGCCCGGCATCGAGAACGCCGACCCGCCGTTCCGCTACACGTATCTGGTGGACACCAGCTCGCCGCGCGCCAAGCTGGATTCGGTCGACAAGCTGGTCGAGATGATCGGGCACTCCATCTTCCTCGATCTGACGTCGGAGTTCCAGCGCCAGAAGAAGTCGAACCGGGACAACTTCGACCAGTTCCTGACCAACCCGGACGACCTGGGCTGTGCGCAGAACTACCTGTCGATGGGGCTGGCCGCGCTGCACTTCCCCAAAGACAAGGTGATCCACGCCTGCGCGTCGCGGCTGGCCAAGCAGATCGTCACCCGGTGGACCGAGCCCCTGGAGCGCGTCGCCAACATCGGGGCGTTCACCGACCAGGAGCTCGGGCGCCTGGGCCTCGTGCCCGACGAGGTGCAGCGCCAGGTGCTGGTCGCCAACGCCGAATCGGGCGAGCTGCTGCGCGACACGGCGATGGCGTTCTGGAGCAACGCGAACCGCCAGTACGAGACGGCCTACCCCGGCCATGGCCGCGTGGTGGAGTTTCTGACCGCCAAGCAGCGCGAGCAGGAGGCGCGGCTCGTCGATAATGACCCGAACCCGGATCTTCTGGGGAAGCGCCGCCAGAACCTGGGCGAATACCTGTTCCAGATGCAGCAGAACCTGCAGGCGCTCCTTCCCGCCAAGGAGCGCGCGCTGCGCGCCTGGGTGTCCGAGCGCGTCAACGACCCGAACCACCGGCACGGGGTCGCCCGCGCCTTCCTGGACCAGGCCGCGGAGCGTTTCCGCGCCTACTCCGAGGCGCTCGCCCGGCAGCGCGACGCGGCCAAGGAGACGCTCGCCCCGGCCGCCGAGCAGCGCGATGCGCAGCTGCGCGACATCACCCGTTTCGCCGGGGACGCGATGCTGTCGCTGGTGATGGGCGCCAAGCGGCGCGAGATCGACGAGCGCAAGGACGCCTTCCTGGCACACGCGCGCCGCTGGGACACCACGGTCCTGGACATCCGCGCGGGGGAGGCCGCGATCTTCTTCTACGGGGCGATGGGGCAGGTGCTGGAAAGCCTCAAAGCCGAGATGGACCAGTACATCGAGCGGATGCGGTCGCTCGAGGCGTTCTTCCGCCGGCAGGAGCAGGAGGCCGTGGAAAGCCCCGTCGACGTCAACGGCGCGGTCCTGTTCGACCGGGGGCGGCGCGAGGAGCGCGAGGGCGGGATCGTCACGTACGTCGACGGCGACATCGACCGGCGCTACGCGGCCTACGTCGGGAACGGCGCCGACCCCGGCAGCGCCGTCGTGAACACGGCCGCCGCCGACGTGCTCGCCGAGCTGGGCACGGCGGGCAACATCTACGGCACGCGGGACGCCGACCTCGCCCGCGTCCGCAGCGTCTTGCTGGCGCGCGCGCGCGCCGTGTTCGCCCCGGTCGAGAACGAGTCCGTTCTGGACAAGTTCTTCGAGAAGGTCGGCGTGGGGACGGACCGGTCCGTTGAGGAGCTGCGGCGTGTCTTTTCCCTCTCCATGCCCTTCATCCACCTGCAGGAGAACGCCCCGAACTACAAGCACAACCTGAACAAGGAGCAGACCATCGTCGGCATGATGCACGGCGCCGAAGGCCGCTCTCGAGGCCGAGGCCCGGTTCCTCACGATGCTGCGCGACACGATCCAGGGCATCCGCGACGGGCAGATCAGCAACGCCAACGAGGAGCACCAGGTGCTGTTTCTGCAGGAGCGGGCGGCCTTCCCGCTGCGCCTGCTGGAGGGCATGGAGTCGTGTACCGCTTCGCCTACGAGCAGGCGCGCGCGCAGGGCGCGTCGGCGAACCCATCCACACCCGCAAGGACGTGCGCGAATGGGTCCGCATCAACCCGCCGTCGTTCGAGGACCAGAAGGCCGCCTGGCAGACGTTCGTCGTGGGCTGGGCGTCGCAGGTGATCGCCGAGGAGCGCGACACGCGCTACACCGCGACGGGCGCGCGGAAACGCTGCGCTTCGTCGCCTCGTACCGGGACCGCTTCGGCATGCCCAAGGCCGACCCGCTCGGCGGCTTCGTGGCCATCACCGGCGACATGGCGAAGCTGATGCGGGACGCGGAGGGCGAGGTCGAGAGCGCGAGCCGCCCGCCCCGCGAGGCGCGGGAGATCGTGCTCGTCCTGTGCGACAACCCGACTCTCCGGCAGCAGGCGGGCCAGGGCATCGAGGAGAAGCTGCACGAGCCTGGGCGTCGCCGAGCTGGGCAACCGCCTGGTGGCGCACGCGCAGGCGCAGCAGAAGGCCCTACCCCCGCCATCTACCGCCCCTACCAGAAGGCGATCGCGGACTTGGAGGAGATCAACTACGCCGGACCGGCCGCCGCGGTTCCGGTCGGGCCGGCAGCCCTCCCCGCCCCGGGTACCCGCCCGAAGGGGGGGAATGGGGAGCCGGAACTGCCCCTTCGGGCTCCCCGGTACCCACCCGAAGGGAGGGTGATCGGGGGAGCAGGGGTGCAGAACATCCGGGAGCGCCTTGCCAGCTTGAAGTCCTTGTTTGAAGAGGGACTTATCACCGAGGAGGACTTCAACACGCGCAAAGCGGCGATCCTCGCCGAGGTGTGAGCCAAAAACGCCCCGCGGAAGTTCCCGCAAGGGTTGACAACCCTGTGAGCAATCATCTACAATAGCGCATTCGTTCGGTCCGTGGTGACACGGCCGAACGTCCTCGCAGTAACAGATGCTGCCGACGGGCTGGAAAGGCTGCCGGTCCACGCTTGCCTCGCTCGTCTTCGTGACTGCCCGTGAGCTTGGTGACAGGGCACGCAGGGTAGCCACCAGCTTATCGTGAAGGAGCGTCTTGCCAAATGAGAAAGCCCGTAGTCGTGTTTCTGGCCGCCACCCTGGCGGCCCAACGCCTGCCTGTTTGCGCCGCGGACTACCAGGAACAAGAGCCGAACGGCAGCGTCCCCGTCCGCCTTCCTGCCGGGAAACCCGATCTTCTTCAGCGGCGACCGCCTGCTCGGCAGCATCACCGCGGGCGATTCTGACAACCACTTCCTCACCCTCGATGGGAGCGGTCCCGCGGGCTTGTATCGCTATACCTTTACGACCGCAGGGCGGCGGCGACAGCGTGCTGAGTATCTTCGATACCACGACGCTCCCGGACGGTTTCGGTTATCAGCTACGCAGGGAGGAAATGACGACTTCCTGGTCTTGTTGCGGCCAGCAGGATCATCTTCGACCAGTTCGTTCTGGACGGGTCGAACCCGGTGTTCGACGTGGGCATCCAGGGGTTCTTGGCGGCAGATGCCTTCGGTTACGCCCTGACGATCCAGCGCACGCTTACCCCGGTGGCGGCGCTGGGAACTCTGTCAGAGGGGATAAGGAGCGTCACCGGCACGAACCTCCCCGGGGCCGGCTTCTGGTACTCCTTCACGCTAGGCTTCGAGAGCAACGTCGCCTTCGACACGCTCGGTTCGGCCATCGCCAACATGGAGCTGGCGCTGTTCGACGGCGTGGGCAACACCGTCGGGGGCAACGATGACGCTTTCGCGACGAACAATCAAGCGCGGATCAGTGGCCTCCTCGCCCCCGGAACGTATTACTTGGCGCTGGGCAGTTTCGCCTTAGGATTCGGCGCCGAGGGCGAAGAGTTCGCGGTTGAGGAAGGCAGCTTCTATAACTGGGACGAACTGCTCCAGGCCCCTGCCGGCTGGGACCGCGACGGGTTCAACAGCAGCCCGATAGGCGGGGGGCACCGGCTGAACCTTTCCGTCGCTGCCATACCGGAGCCGAGCACGCTGGCTCTGCTCGGCATAGGGGGCCTGAGCCTGCTGTGGCGCCGTCGGCCCTTTGTTTGTAGGTAAAGGAGAGACTATGAAAGCTTGGTCCGTTGCCCTGCTGACGCTCGCCCTGTTGGGCGCCGTGCTGACCTTGACCCAGGACGACCTGGCTGCCCGTGTGTATGCGAAGGCTGTGCCGGTCGGGAAGGACGGCCCCTTCACACTGGGCAACACCACCTGGCCGAGTAAGGCCGCCTTCATCCAGAGCGGAGGGCGGTGCGGCACCCCCGCTCCCACCGCGGCGCAGATCCGCCAGGTGGAAAGCGCCCTTGCGCGGTTTGACGGGCGCAATCAAAGATCAGGACCCGGCCAGAGCAACCGCAGGGCGCCCGGATCGGTCACGGTCACGGTGTACTTCCACGTGATCACCAGCGCCTCCGGTGCGGGCAACGTGTCGGATGAACAGATTCAGGCCCAGCTTGATGTGCTGAACGCGGCCTATGCCGGGGAGGCCGTTCCGGGCGCGCCCGGCCAGGGCCCGGGAGAAACCCCCGCCGCGAACACGCCGTTCCGCTTCGTTCTCGGCGGGATCGACCGCACGGCCAACAACGCCTGGTTCAACATGCAGCCCGGCTCCCGGCAGGAGCGCCAGGCCAAGGCGGCGCTGCGCGTGGGCGGCGCGGACGTGCTCAACTTCTACACCGCCAATGTGGGAGGCGACCTCCTGGGCTGGGCGTACCCTCCCCTCGTTTATGCGGTCGATCCGGTTCTCGACGGCGTGGTTTGCCTGTTCGCCTCCCTGCCCGGCGGGTTTGCCGAGCCGTACAACCTGGGAGACACGGCGACCCATGAAGTCGGGCACTGGCTCGGCCTTTTCCATACTTTCGAGGGTGGCTGCACGCGGGGTGGCATCCTGGCCAGCAGCGACGGCGTTTATGACACCCCTGCCGAGGGTGAACCCTTTTTCGGACAGGCGCCGCCGTACCGGGACTCGTGCACGGGCGCCCGGTTCCCCGGGCGCGACCCGGCGGAGAACTTCATGGACTATTCGGACGACGACACCTTGTTCCAGTTCACGCCCGAACAGTCGCTACGGATGGACCGGATGGCGTCCTTGTACCGCGGGCTTTGATCTGGTCACCGTCGGCGGTGTTACCTGTCCCAGCAATCGGTCACGATCACGGTCTACTTTCCACGTTATCACCGGGGAAGATGGGGGCGACGTTTCCAGCGAGCAGCTCCAGGCTCAGATTGACGTGCTGAATGCGGCGTACGCGGGGCAGGATAGCCCGGCGCCTGGACAAAGGGATTGCGATCAGACCACCGCCGACACGCCGTTCCGTTTCGTCTTCGTTATGGCGGCCGACGGGGAGGGGAACCCGCTCGTCAGCCGCACGGCCAACGACTACTGGTTTAAGATGGAGCCGGGGACGGCCGCCGAGAGCGAGGCCAAGGCGGCGCTGCGCGTGGACGGCGCGGACGTGCTCAACTTCTACACGGCAGACCCGGGCCGGGGACTTCTCGGGTGGGCGACTTTCCCGTGGAACTACGCGTATGATCCCGCGGACGACGGCGTCGTCTGCCTGTATGCGACCCTTCTGGGTGGGCCGGCGGGGCCGTTCAACGGGGGTGACACGGCGACGCACGAGGTGGGGCACTGGCTCGGTCTGTACCACACGTTCCAGGGCGGCTGCACATCGAGCAACGATTTTGTGAGCGACACGCCCGCCGAGCGCACCGCCTTTTATGGCACCCCGACAGCGACACCCCCGGACAGCTGCAGTGGTAAGCGTTACCCCGGACGTGATCCCGTCGAGAACTTCATGGACTACACCGACGACATCGGCATGTTCCAGTTCACCGCGGCGCAGTCGGCGCGCATGGACTCGCTGGCCGCCCAGTACCGCGGGCTTTGATCCCGCGGCTCGCTCTCACGCCAGACCAAGAGGAGGGGGTCGCCGTACGGCGACCCCCTCGCCTTCCCTACATCCCTCCCGTGTTCACCGTGGTTGCCGCGCCGTCCGACGTGATGATCACGGCGCGCTTGGCGTTGTCCCAGACCACGTTCGCGCCGAGCGCCTCGGAGACAAAGCGCAGCGGGACGTAGGTCGTGCCGCTGACGATGCGCGGGGGCGCGTCCAGCGCGACGTTGTTGCCGTTCACCAGCGCCTCGTTGCTGCCGACGCGGATGCGGAACTGGTCGTTGCTTTCGGCGCGCGCGCCCGTCACGACACGCTCGCGGGGGTTCCAGAGTACCTGGCCCCCGAGCCGCTCGAAGACGCCCCGCACCGGCACCATCACGCGGCCGGACAGCATCAGGGGGCGGGCCGACGTGAACTCGACCGGCTCGTCGTTGACCGTGACCGTAATGACCTGGTCACCGCCCGGCGTGGTCGTGATCTGCGTCGTGCTGCCGGGCGGGGTGACGACCTTGGTTGTCTGCGCGCCGGCAGGTATCGCCGCCCACGTAAGGGCGGTCACCGCCGCAAGAGAAAGTATCTTTTTCATGAATTGCCTCCCTGGCAGGTTGGTTCTCACTCGCATCTTGTTGTTACCCCTGGCCGCCTGCTTGGCAAACGTCCTCTTGCGAAAAGCGGGGCGGCGGGCTACAATGCAGGAAATGCATCCGAACATGACCCGCCGTTTTTGCCGGCTTCTCCCCCTTCTGCTCTGCGCGCTCCTGCTTCCGCACCTGGACGCCCCTGCCCGCGCCGCGGAGCCCTCCTACTACGGCGTCTACCTGCGCGATGCCAAGGTCGGCTCGTTCACCTTGAAGCGCGTGGATGCGGTGCGGGGGAATGTGCCCGCCGTGCGCATGGACGCGACCATGGTGCTGGACATGCGTGTGCTCGGCGCGCCGACGAAGATCGTTAACACCACCGTCTCCTGGAGCGACCGGAACGGCAGGCCCCTCGCCCTCGAGTACGAAAGCGAAGCCGCGGGCCGCGTCACCCGCGTCTCGGCCACCTACGGCCCCCGCAGCGTCGCGTACCAGGCCGACATCCTGGGCACGGCCAAATCGGACACGCTGCGTTTGAAGGACGGCGAGGCGTTCCTCACCGACGCCGCGTCCGGGGCGGGCGAGTTCAAGCCACGCCCGCGCAGGCGGCTCGCTGGCAAGGTCTTCTCGCCGGAAACCCTGACCCTGCTGGATTCGGAAACGACGGTGGTCGGCCAGGAGCCGGTGGCGATCGGCGGCCAGAGCGTGCCCGCGTACAAGGTGCTCAGCAAGAGCACGCTGGCAAGCTCGACGCTCTGGATGACCGAGACCGGCGAACTGCTGCGGCTCGACGGCGTCATGGGCATCCAGGTCCGCCGGGAGCCGAAGGAGCAGGCGCTCGCCGCGCCGGGCCGGAAGCTGGACCTGGCGACAGCGGTCGGCATCACCCCGACCGGGGAAGAATTGAAACAGCCGCGCGCCCTGCGCCGCGCCGAATACGAGATAACCGGGCTCACCAGGCCGCTGCCCCTGAGGGACAATAACGTGCAGACGGCCGTGCACGAGCCGGATGCGCGCGGCGGCCCGTTCGCCCTGCGCGCTCGTATCCTGATCGCCACGGCCCCCCTGTCCGACGGCCCTACCGTCCCGCTGATCAAGCCGGGGCAGTCCGCGCCCCCGGCCCTGCAGCCCTATCTCAAGGCCACCACGTACGTTCCCGCCGACGATCCGCAGTTCCGAAAGCTGGCGCGCACCGTCGTCGGCGGCGAGACGGACGCGGCCCGCGCCGCCGCCAGGATCGCCGCCTGGGTCCACAAAACGATGACCCCCGATCCCGGCATCGCCGCGCTCCGGCCCGCACAGGATATCCTCAAAACCCCCCGCGGCGTCTGCCGGGACTATACCACCCTGTTCACCGCCGTCGCCCGCGCCGCCGGGCTGCCCACCAAGCAGTGCGTCGGCGTCGCCTACGCGGGCGGGCGTTTCGTGTACCACGCCTGGCCCGAGGTGTGGGTGGGAGGGGATACCTGGGTCGCCTTGGAGCCTACCTGGGGCGCCCCCTTCGCCGACGCCACCCACATCAAGCTCGCCGAAGGGGAGATCACCGACGTCTTCACTCTGGCACAGGACATGGGCAGCTACCAGATCAAGGTCCTGAACGCGCAGTAACAACAACGCAGCGCGAAGATGTCCATGCGCTCGCACGTCTAACCGGCTCCCCCTTCCCCTCTAGGGGAAGGGGGCAAGGGGTCAGGTCACGCGACGACCGTCGGGGCGGCGGTGGCTGGTCTGCAGTCGGCGCCGCCACGCCCGACGCAGAAGTACTCGAAGCCCAGGCGGCGCATCTTGGCCGGGTCGTACAGGTTACGGCCGTCGAAGACGAAGCTGCCGGCCATCGTGTCCTTCAGGCGCTCCAGGTTGATCTGTTTGAACTCGTTCCACTCGGTCACCACGACCACGGCGTCCGCGTCCTGGGCCGCCTCGAAGGCGTTCTTGGCGTAGCCGATCTGCGGGAACACGCGCTTGGTGTTCTCGATCGAGATGGGGTCGTAGGCGGTCACGGCCGCGCCGCCCGCGAGCAGCGCCGTGATCACGTCCAGGCTCTTGGCGTCACGGATGTCGTCCGTGTTCGCCTTGAAGGAGAGCCCCAGCACGGCGACCTTTTTCCCCGCGAACCCGCCCATGGCCTCTTCCATCTTGGCGATAAAGCGCTTGGGCTGCTGCTCGTTGGTCTCGATCGCGGCGGCGAGCAGGGGGAACTCGTAGCCGAACCGCTGCGCGGTGTGCAGCAGGGAGCGGGTGTCCTTGGGGAAGCAGCTCCCGCCGTATCCCAGGCCGGGGTGGAGGAACGCCTGCCCGATGCGCTGATCCAGCCCCATGCCCTTGACGACCTGCATCACGTCGGCGCCCGCCACCTCACAGATGTTGGCGATCGCGTTGGCGAAGGAGATCTTGGTGGCGAGGAAGGCGTTCGACGCGTACTTGATCATCTCCGCCGAGGCAACGTCGGTGATGATCATCGGGCGCTCGAGGGGGGCGTACAGCTCCAATATCTTCATCGCCACGATCTGGTTCGGCGCGCCGATGACGATGCGGTCCGGGCACAGCGTGTCGGCGATGGCCGACCCCTCGCGCAGGAACTCGGGGTTCGACACCACGTCGAAATCCACGCGCCGCCGCCGGTTGGTCTCGATGATGTCACGGACGAAGTCGCCCGTGCCGACGGGGACGGTGGACTTGTTGACGACCACCTTGTAGCGGTCCATCGCCGCCGCGATGCCGCGCGCGGCCCCCTCGACCTGCGACAGATCGGTTTCGCCGTTGTCCTTGGGCGGGGTGCCGACCGCGATGAAGACCACCTCGGACTTGCGCACGGCCGTTTCCAGATCGGTGGTGAAGAAGAGCCGCCCCTCGTCGGCGTTGCGCGCGACCATCTCTTCCAGGCCGGGCTCGTAGATGGGCATCACGCCCGCCCGCAGCAGGGCGATCTTTTCCTCGTTCTTGTCGACGCAGATGACCTCGTTGCCCAGGTCCGAGAAGACGACGCCGGTGACCAGGCCCACGTAGCCTGTGCCAATCACGCAAATGTTCAACTTAATCCTCCTCCGTGTATCCAGGCCGGCTGTACGCGGCGCAACCGTTATCTTTTTTTCTGTAAGGTTGACACGCCCTTGTCTTGCAAAATGCGTGCCGGATCACTCGAATAGCGCGGCGATCTCTTCGCGCGTGGCCGTGGCGACCCCGACCTTACGCACCACGGCGCCCCCGGCCGCGTTGCCCAGCGTCGCCGCGTCCTCCACGACCGCGCCCGCGGCGAGCGCCAGCGTGAGAGCGGCTATGGTGGAATCGCCCGCCCCCGTCCCGTCGTACACCTCGACCACATGCGGGGGGATGTCCACAAACCGCCCCCGTTCCTGGAAGACGGTCATCCCCTGCTCGCTCCGGGTGATGAGGAGGTTGCGCACCCCCAGTTTTTCCCGCAGCCGCGCCCCCACCGCATGGAAAGTGTCTTCCGGCGCGCGCCACAGGTGCGCCCCGGACGCCTGCTCGGCCTCGAGCTTGTTCAGCTGTACCACGTCGGCCTCCCGGTAGAAAGGGGCGGAGGGCGGCTTGGGGTTCGCCGTCACCACGACCCCGCTCTGGCGCGCGGCTTCCAGGAGCGCCCGCACGGTGTCGTGCGACAGCACTCCCTTGTCGTAGTCCGAAAAAAGCAGGGCGTCACAGGCGGCGAGCAGCTCACGCGTCTTGGTCACGAGCTGTCCGGCGATGGGGGGGGGCAGGGGCGCCCTGCGCTCGCGGTCGACGCGCACCACCTGCTGCGACCCCTGCTGCGAGCCGGCGACGACGCGCGTCTTCTGCGTGGTCGGGCGGTCCCCGGAGGCGACCACGGCGCCGGTGTCCGTCCCGAGCAGGCGTATCTCTTCCAGGAGCCGCTCGCCCGCGGCATCACGGCCCACGACGCCGGCCACCAGCGTCTGGGCGCCCAGCGCCTGCAGGTTGTGGACGACGTTGGCGGCGCCGCCGGGCACGAACGTCTGCGATTCGGCCTCCACCACAAGGACGGGGGCTTCGGGCGACACGCGCGACACGTGCCCCCAGACATACTCGTCCACCATCAGGTCGCCCACGACCAGGACGCGCTTGCCGGAAAAACGTTCAAGAAGGGACTGGGCTTGGTCTCGACGCATCCTTGTATCGCCTCATTCGACCGTAACGCTCTTGGCCAGGTTGCGCGGCTGGTCGATCTCGCAGCCGCGGGCGCGCGCCACCAGGTAGGCCAGAAGCTGCATGGGCACGACCGCCACGACGGGCGCGAAGCAAGGGCGGACGGCCGGGATGCGGAACACGTAGTCCGCCCCGTCGTCGGCGCGCTGCTCCCCCTCCGGCACGACAGCCACCACCAGGCCGTCGCGCGCCGAAACCTCCTTGATGTTCGACACCATCTTCTCGAACAAAGCGGGCTGTGTGGCGAAGCACACCACCACCACGCCCGGCTCGACGAGGGCCAGCGGGCCGTGTTTCATCTCGCCCGCGGCGTACGCCTCGGCGTGGAGGTAGGAGATCTCCTTGAGCTTCAGGGCAGCCTCGAGGGCGACGGCGTGATCGTAGCCCCGCCCCAGGTAGAAAAAGGTGGTCTTGTCGGCGAGCCGTGCGGCGAGGTCTTCGACCAGCAGCGCCTGGGCCACCACGGACTCGACGGCGTCCGGGAGCGCGGAAAGATCGCGCACGTAGGGGCGCAGCTCGTCCGGGGACAGGCGCCCCTCGATCCGCGCCAGGTGCAGGCCGATCAGATACAGCGCGGCGACCTGTGTCACGTACGCCTTGGTCGAGGCCACGCAGATCTCGGGGCCGGCCTGCGTGTAGATCGTCGCGTCCGACTCGCGCGCGATCGACGACCCCACCACGTTGACGACGGAGAGGATGGTCGCCCCGCGCTGCCGGGCCTCGCGCAGTGCGGCCAGGGTGTCC
Source organism: Armatimonadaceae bacterium (assembly GCA_030446525.1). The sequence goes on along the minus strand of JAUJNC010000026.1, from coordinate 18,542 downwards.
GCCGTCTCGCCGCTCTGCGACACGACGACGCAGAGCGTGTCCCTGCCCACCAGGGGGTCGCCGTAGCGGAACTCCGACGCGACGGTGACCTCGGTCGGGCGGCGCAGCAGGCCCTCGAAGAAGCGCTTGGCCACCACGCCGGCGTGGTAGGCCGTGCCGCAGGCGACGACGTGGATGCGGTCAAAGGCCGCCAGCTGATCGGCGGTGAAGCCGTCGAGCTCGGGCAGCTTGACCTGCTCGTCCTCGGTGATCCGCCCCCGCAGGGTGTCCGCGAGCGCCCGCGGCTGCTCGTGGATCTCCTTGAGCATGAAGTGCGGGTAGCCGCCCTTCTCCGCGGTCTGTTCGTCCCAGGTCACCAAAAACTCTTCGCGGACCACGGGCGCGCCGCCGTCCAGCGCGGACACGCGTACCGCGTCCTTGGTCAGGGCGGCGAAATCGCCGTCTTCGAGCACCAGGACGCGCTTGGTGTAGCGCATCACGGCGGGGATGTCGGAGGCCAGGAAATTCTCGCCGTCGCCCAGCCCCAGGATCAGCGGCGAGGCGGTCTTGGCGGCATAAACGGTGTCGGGCTGGTGCGTCGACACCACGGCGACCGAGTAGGCGCCCGTGACCCGGCCCAGGGCCGCGCGCACGGCGGCCTCCAGATCGCCCGTGGCTTTGTACGCCTCCTCGACCAGGTGGACCATGACCTCGGTGTCGGTGTCCGACGTGAACGTGTGCCCCTGGGCGCACAGCTCGCGCTTGAGCTCCTGGTAGTTCTCGATGATGCCGTTGTGTATCAGGGCGATGCGCCCGTCGCACGAGTAGTGCGGGTGCGCGTTGGGGGTCGTGGGCCCGCCGTGCGTGGCCCAGCGCGTGTGGGCGATCGCGGTCCCGCGTTTCTCCCACTGGTCGGCAAGCTGCCCCTCCAGCACCGCCAGCTTCCCCGCCGCCTTGACGATCTCGACGTCGTGATCGCCGGCGACGGCGATCCCCGCCGAATCGTAGCCCCGGTACTCCAGGCGGCGGAGCATGTCGATGACCGTCCGCACGCCGGGGCGCGGCCCCACATAGCCGGTGATGCCACACACGTTTAGCGATCTATCCTTTCGCTTGAGGGCGAGCCTATCCCATCCATTATACCAGGGTGGTGGTTGTTCATGGCCGTGACTACGTTAATCATCGGCAGGAATGGGGCGGTTTCCTTACCTTGCGCCCCGTGCCGGACATGGAGCAGGTTTACGGTCGGAGGCTCGGGCGAGCCTTCCTCCTCGCCGGTGATGGCGAACAAGGTGCGCCAAGCCGGGCCGCCCGGCGGTACAGGAACTGCCGCGTCTCGTGTCGGAACCGGGTCTGCTCCGGGATGCGGGCGCAGCGGCATGGGTTCCCGGAAAGTGTGCCGATGGCGGCCAGGTGCTCGGCGGCCACGTCCTCGGCGTTGCGCCCCTGCGCCTTGGCCTCGGCCTTGAGGGCGGCCGGCGTGTCTTCGGGCAGGTCGATCGTGATGGTCATGGTCGTGCCTTTTGTTGCGTCTTCAGCCGCCGGCCGCGGCGGACGGCCTTGCGGGTGATCCAGGGCCGAGACTCGCCTTGCATGCGAATCAGGTGGCTGGTTCGAGCCGGTCGCGGCCGTTCATGTAGGGGCGCAGCGGCTCGGGGAGCAGGACGGTGCCGTCCTCCTGCTGATGGGTCTCCAGGAGGGTGGCTACGAGGCGCGGCAGGGCGAGGCCCGAGGCGTTCAAGAGGTGCGGGAACTCGGGCTTGGAGCCCGGCTCGCGCCGGAAGCGGATGCCCGCGCGCCGGGCCTGGAAGTCGGTGCAGTTCGAGGCCGACGAGACCTCGAGCCACTTGCCGACGCCGGGCGCCCACGTCTCGATGTCGTAGGTCATGGCCGCGGCGAAGGCCAGATCGCCGGCCGCGAGCTTGACGATGCGGTAGGGCAGCTGGAGGGCGCCCAGAACGGCGCAGCCTTCGCGCGTCATTTCCTCCAGCGCTTCGTAGGAGGTTTCCGGCAGAACATAGCGGAAAAGCTCGACCTTGTCGAACTGGTGCAGGCGCTGCAGCCCGCGCGTGTCCCGGCCCGCCGCGCCCGCCTCGCGCCGCCAGCAGGGGGTGTAGGCCACGTAGCGCCGGGGCAGAGCGCCGGGCTCCAGGATCTCCTCGCGGTGGACGTTGGCGAGCGCCGGTTCGGCCGTCGGCACGAAGAACAGGTCGGACTCGTCGTCGCGGTACATCTCCGGCCCGAACTTGACGATGTGCCCCGACGCGCTGATGCTTTCGCGCGACAGCACGAACGGCGGGCCGATCTCCGTGTAGCCGTGCTTTTCCGTGTGCAGGTCGAGCATGAAGTTGATCAGCGCCCGCTCCAGGCGCGCGCCCTGGCCGGTGTACAGAACGAAGCCGGCCCCGCTCAGCTTGGAACCGCGCTCGAAATCCACCATCCCCAGCGATGCGCACAGCCTCCCAGTGTGGCCGGGGGGAAGGGGAACGGCTTCGGCTCGTAGGGGGACGGGTGCAGCACGACCGCCGCGTCCTCGCCGCCGGGCTGACGCTCGGGTGCGGCAGGTTGGGGAGCCTGAGCAGCAGCGCCTCCTGCGCGCCGTCCTGCTCCCGGACGGCATCCTCGCGCTCCTTGATCTGCGTCTTGGTGTCGGCCGATCGCACGAGCAAGCTCGGCTGTGTCCTCGCCCGCCTTCTTCCTGCGCGCGATCTCGGGGCCGATCCGGTTCTGCTCGGCCTTGAGGTTTTCCATCTCCGTCAGACGCGCGCGCCGCTCGGCGTCGATGCGCAGCAGCGCATCAACGACGTCGCCGTCCTCGCCGCGCTTTTCGAGCGCCGCGCGCACGGCGTCGGGTTCGGTTCGAATCACTCGATGTCCAGCATACGGCCATCTTAGCACAGCCGGGCAAGGGCGTCAAGAAGGCTGCTCCTCCAGCGCGCAGGCGACCGCCCGCTCCGGCGTCATTGCTCGCCCTCGGCCCATGCCGCGGCGAAGGCTTCGTCACCCAGACCGGCGCGCACGGCAGCGATGGAAGGGTCGCGACGGGCGCGCTCGGAAGGCGGCAGGGACGTGCCAAGGCTCTCGCGCAGGGCCTCCGCCGCCCCAGCAGCCGCGCCGCCCGTGCGGGCAGCCCTTCCGCAGCCGCCAAACAGCCGAACCCCTCCAGGCGTAGGGGATGCACCACGTCGTGCCCACCGGCCATCGCCATCGCTTCTTCGAGGACGGTTCGCGCCGATGCGAAATCACGTTCGGCGATCGCCAGGTTTCCCAGAGCCCAGCGCAGGATGCCGGCCACCCACTTGTCGTCCAGTTCCCGGGTTATCGTCCGGCTCTCCTCCAGGAAGACGTGCGCCGAGGCGTAGTCCCCTGGTCGGTAAGGACGGCGCCCAGATTGATGAGCACACTGGCGATCGCCCCTCATCGCCGAACTCCCGCCGTATCGCCAGGCTTTGCTCATAAAGCGAGCGCGCCCGCGCCCAGTCGCACTGGAACTGGGCGACGTTTCCCAGGCCGTTCAGTGCGGTGGCGACGCCCCGACGGTTCCCCAACGCTTCAAAGATCTTGAGGGACCCCTCGTAGTAGGAACGCGCGGGGGCGTAATCGCCCTGGCACCAGGTAAGCCTTCCCGCACCGTAGAGCGCCTTCGCCTGCTCCAACGTCGGCTCCGCCGCCTCCACGCGCCCCAGCCCGTTTGCCAGATGTTCCCGCCCCTCGCTCAGGTAACTGCGCGCCTCCCAGAACTGCCATAGCTCCCCAGGAGGCGCAGGCTTTTTCCGCCACCCTCTTCGGCCCCACGCGCGAGCAGCGCCGCCCGCAGGTTGTCGTGTTCCACCTCCAGGCGGTCGAGCCACGCCACCTGCTCCGAGCCGTGGAAATGGGCCTGCGCCTCCTGCGCCAGTGAAAGATACCACTGGTAATGCCGCTCGCGCACCTGCGCCTCTTCCCCCGCTTCCTGCAGCCGGTCCCGGCCGTACTGCCGCATGGTCTCCAGCAGGCGATACCGGGGCTCTGGGCACCGGACGTACCCGGTGGTCCCGGGGCGTGAGCGGGTGTCTGTTCCTCCACGAGCACCAGCGACTTATCCACCAGTTCCGCCAGCAGGTCCAGCACTTCCCAGGCCCGATCCCCTCGCCGGCGCCCACGGACTCGGCCGCCGGCAGCGTCCAACCCCCGGCGAAGACGGACAACCGGCGGAGCAGCATCCGCTCCTTCTCCTCCAGCAGATCGTAGCTCCAGTCGATCATCGCCCGGAGCGTCTGCTGCCGGGGCAGGGCCGTCCGGCTGCCCCCCGTGAGCAGGCGGAACCGGTCCCCCAACCGCTCGGCGATCTGCTCGGGGGAGAGCACCTTCACCCGGGCCGCGGCAAGCTCGAGAGCCAGGGGTATCCCGTCCAGGCGATCACACACCTGCCACCGCAGGCGCATTCCGGTTTGTTACCGCGAAGCCGGGCAGCGCGGCGGACGCCCGCTCGATGAACAACCGACCGCCTCGTACTGTGTCAGCGTGGACGCCAGATCCGTCCCCCGCGGCGGCTGACGGTACGCGGCGGGCAGCGAAAGCGAAGGTACACGGTAGGTCGCCTCCCCCGATGCCCAGCGCTTCCCGGCTGGTCACCAGTATCCCCAGGTTCCCACAAAACTGTAACAGTCTCTCGGCGAAGCGGGCGCACGCCTCGATCAGGTGCTCGCAGTTGTCCAGTATCAGCAGCAGCGAACTGGATTTCAGATAGTCGGCCAGCGTCTCTATGGAGAGGGCGGCCCGGCTCCTCCCGCACGCCCAGGGCCGAGCACACTCCCTGCGGCACGAGCGCGGGGTCGGACAGCGCGGCAAGCTCCACCAGCCACACGCCATCCGGGTACTCGTCCAGCAGGTCGGCGGCGACCTGGACCGCAAGGCGCGTTTGCCGCCGCCGGAGCCGGTGAGGGTGAGCAGGCAGGCGGTGGACAGCAGGCGTTTGACTTCCGCCATCTCGCGCTCACGCCCCACGAAGCTGGTGCCTGGCGCGGCAGATTGTTGGGCAGCGTGTCCAGGATTTGAGCGGCGGGAAATCGGCGGGCAGGTCCGGATGAAGGAGCCTGGAAGACGTGCTCCGGCCGCTGCAAGTCGCGCAGGCGGTGCAACCCCAGATCCCGCAAACCCGCGCTCGGGGGCAGCGCATCGCGCGTCCGCCTCCTCCGACGCGAGAGAAAGCAGCGTCTGCCCCCCGTGAGCGGCGGCCAGAAGACGGGCGACGCGGCTAAGGACCGGACCGAAGTAGTCACCATCCCGCTGCTCGGCCGCACCCGTGTGGATGGCCATACGCACCCGCAGGGAGAGATCGTGCGGCCGGGTGTTGTTCAGCGCGCGCTGGGCGTCCAGGAGCCGCCGCCAGCGCCTCGGGGGTGGCAAAGGCGGCGCAGAAGGCGTCACCCATGGTCTTGAACATCGAACCGCGATGGGCTCGGATCGTTTGGCGAAGGAGGGCGTCGTGCCGGGCGAGGGCTTCTCGCATGGCATGGGGTACTCTTCCCAGAGTTTGGTGCTGCCCTCGATATCGGTGAAGAGGAACGTGACGGTCCCGGTTGGCAGGTCAGGCATCGGTGATCCCTTCCGTGAGTGGACGGATGAACGGGAAAAACCAGGCTGGAACACGAGGAGTATACCACAGACGAGCGGGAAGTTTTTGATCCACCACCGCGTTGACACGTCGCGCGCCTTTGGAATATACTGAGCCAGTCACCATCAATCATGGAGGCAGCGTAGATGGCAGAGAAAACGTATAAGGTGGCGGTGGCGGGGCTGGTGCACGGGCACATCGGCGGCCTGCTGAACAACTGGAGGAACTTCGAGCGCGCCGAGATCGTGGCCGTCGCCGAGCCGAACGAACAACCTGGCGACGTCCGCGCAGGAGCGCTACGGCATCCCCAGGCGGTATGCCGACTGGCGCGAGATGCTGGCAAGCGAAGCGTTCGACATCCTCCAGGTGGGCGCCGACAACGCGGGCAAGACCGAGATCATCATCGCGGGCGCGCAGGCCGGCAAGGCGGTGACGGCGGAGAAGCCGCTCGCGGTAAACCTGGCCGCCGCCCGGCGGATACGCGACGCCGTACGGGCGGCGGGTGTCCCGTACATGACCAACTGGCCGACGGCGTGGCAGCGCGGCCGCCGCACGATCCTGCGCCTGGCCAGGGAGGGCGCGGTCGGGGACGTCTGGCAGGTCAAGGAGCGGCAGGGGCACGCCGGACCGAAAGAGATCGGGTGCGGCCCCGAGTTCGTCGGCTGGCTGTACGACGCCGAAAAGAACGGCGGCGGCGCGGGCGCGGACTTCTGCGGCTACGGCGCGGTTTTCGCTTCCTACCTCTTAGGGCGCCCCGACTCGGTCTTCGGGACGGCGGGAAACCTCACCAAGCCCTACGAGATCACCGACGACAACGCCGTCTTCGTCGCGCGCTACCCCAAGGCGATGGCTATCCTGGAGGGTACCTGGGCGCAGCAGGGCGGCGACGGCGCGGGTTACCCGATCGTTTATGGCACCAGGGGCACGCTGTCCCAGGCGGGGGAGCAGATACGCTTGGACCGGGGCAAAGCCGGGGGCGGCACGGAGATGATAGACGTGGACCCGCTGCCCGAGGGCGCCGCGAACCACGCCCAGTACTTCGTGCGCTGCATCGAGTCCGGCGCGGAACCGGAGGGCATCCTGAACCTGGACGTCTGCTACGTCGCGCAGGAGATCGTCGAGGCAGGCTACGCCTCGGCGCGATCGGGCGAAGCGGTGACGTTGTAAATCCCCGCCCCCTTCCCGGCCGCGGGGCGGGGGCTAGAAAGCGCAGAGCAAGGTTGGCGACAGAACCCATAGCGGGGGGGCTCGTGTGGGCGTGCATCGCGCCGCACGGCAGCGAGGTGATCCCCGAGCTTGCCCAGGATCTGGATCGCATGGCGCGAACGCGCGCGGCGATGAAGGAGCTCGGGAGGCGGTGCGCCCTCGCGCGGCCCGACACCGTGGTCGTGCTGACGCCGCACGGCATGGTCGTGGAGGGGGCGATCTCGATCGGAGAGACCAAGGCGGCGGCGGGCGCGCTCGGCGAGCGGCCCCCGGCCCGTGTGTCCGCCGTCTTCGAGACGGATCTGGAACTCGCCCAGGCCATCACCCAGGAGGCGCAGTCGCAGAACGTGCCCCTGGCGCGCCTGGTCGGTGAGGAGAAAGACGCCCTGCTGCCGCTGGATTGGGGCGCGCTCGTGCCGCTCTGGTTTGTCGCGCACCCGCTCACGCCGCGCCCGCGGGTGGTCGTCCTGGCCCCCGACCGCGCGCTCCCGCGCGAAACGCTGGTGCGCGGCGGGCTCGCCATCGCCCGCGCCGCGCGGGCGTCCGGCCGGCGCGTCGCGCTCGTCGCCTCGTGCGATCAGGGGCACGCACACGACCCGCTGGGCGCCTACGGCTATGACCCCGCCGCCAGGGAGCACGACGAGGCGATGTGCCGCGCCGTCGCCGAGGACGACCTGCCGCGCCTGCTCCTTTGGCCCAACGACCTCCTCGATGCGGCGAAGGTGGACGCCTACTGGCAGACCCTGATGCTGATGGGCGCCCTCGGCCACACGCCGATGACGCCCGACCTGCTGTCGTACGAGGCCCCCACCTACTTCGGCATGCTGGTGGCGTCGTACCGGCCGGCCTAAACCCCCTCCACCAGCTCCACGCCGCACGCGACCAGCTCCCTGGCGCGGTCCTGTGTGGAGGCCTCGGCGTAGACGCGGACGACCGGCTCGGTGCCGGACGGGCGCAGGAGCAGCCAGGAGCCGTCCGTGAAGTCGAGCCGCGTGCCGTCTTTGCGCACGATGCCAGCGAGCGGCGCGCCGGCGAACTCGCTTCCCTTGAACGACTGCAGGGCGGGGATGATCAGGTGCATCTTCTCCTGGGGCGGGTGCAGGTCGGCGCGCGTGTACTCGTGCACCCCCACCTCGGCGAAGATGTCCGCGATCAGCTCTTCCAAACGCTTGCCCCTGGCGGCCATCGCCTCCAGGAGCAGCATCCCCATCAGCACGCCGTCGCGCTCCGGCAGGTGGTTCTTGACCCCGATGCCGCCGCTCTCCTCGCCGCCGATCAGGACGTCGTCGGTGAGCATCTTTTCGCAGATGTACTTGAAGCCGATCGGCGTCTCGGTCAGCGGGAGGCCGTACTTGCCGGTCAGCTTATCGAGCATGCGCGTCGTGGAAACGGTGCGGACCACGCCGCCGGTCCAGCCGCGCTCCTCCACCAGGTGCCTCAGAAGGATGGAAAAGATGCGGTGGCAGTCCACGAAGTTGCCGCGCGAGTCGCACGCGCCCAGCCGGTCGGCGTCGCCGTCCAGGCAGATGCCCACGTCCGCGCCCCCCGCGGTGACCGCTTCAAACAGGGCGCCCATGTTCTCGGCGATCGGCTCCGGGTTGACGCCGCCGAAGACCGGGTTGCGCTCGCCGCGTATCTCCCTCACGGCGATCCCGGCTTTTTCGAGCAGGCCCGACAGGTACCCCGCGCCGGAGCCGTGCATCGGGTCGACGACGACCTGGAAACCCGCCTTCGCCACCCGCTCCAGGTCCACGAAGCGGGCGCAGTGGGCGAGATAGGGGCCGGCCAGGTCTCGCGTCTGTGGCGCGGCGGCGGCGACCTTGGGCGCGGCGCCGGACATCAGCAGCTGCCGCAGGCGGCCCTCGATAGACGCCACCATCTCCGGGGTGGCCGACCCGCCGTAATGCGCCTTGATCTTCAGGCCGTTGAAGCGCGGCGGGTTATGCGAGGCCGTGATCATGATCCCGGCCGCCGCCCCGAAGTAACGGGTCGCGAACGAGACGGCCGGGGACGAGCACTCGCGGTCCGAAAGGAACACGGGCAGGCCGTTGGCCGCGGCCACCTGCGCCACCGCCTGGGCGAACACCTCCGACTGCGCCCGCCGGTCGTAGCCGACGACCAGGCCGCTGCCCGGCACGCCGCCGCCCCGGAGCCAGTCGCACACGGCCTGGGTCACCAGGCGCACGTTGTCGACCGTGAAGTCGTCGGCAATGATGCCGCGCCAGCCGTCGGTGCCGAACTTGATCTGGGCCCGCTGGATGTCGCCCCGGCTCGGCAGCTTGGCCACGACGGAGGCGATCACGGCGTCCGCGCCGACCACGGACCCGGGCTGCACCTGGGCGCCCGCGCGCACCACGCAGTTGTCGCCCAGGATGCAGCCGCGCACCACGGCCCCGGCCTCGATCACCGTCCCCCGCCAGATGATGGCGTCCTCCACGACGGCGCCCTCGCCGATGCGGCAGCGCGACCCGATGGCGGTCACGCCCGTCACCCGGGCGTCTTTGCCGATCTCGGTGTGGTGGTTGACGAAGATGCGGCCGTGCAGGTCGGCGGTGGGATGGACGGTGGCCCCTTCGCTCACCCAGACCCCCTCGGCGACCTGGTCCCCCGCGATCCCGACGTCGACCCGGCGCTCCAGGATATCGGCCTGGGCGCGCTGGTAGTCCGGCAGCGTCGAGATCGGCAGCCAGTACTTCCCCTCGGCGACGCAGCCGTACATCGGCACGTTCTCCGCCAGAAGCGCCGGGAACAGCTGCCGCTCGAACGAGACCTCGGCGTCGGGCGGCATGCGGCGCAGCAGGTCGCGGCGCAGCACGTAGACGCCGGCGTTGACCGTGTCGGAGGCAACCTCTTCCACGTCCGGCTTCTCCTGGAACGAGGTGATGCGCCCTCGGCGTCGGTTACGACGACGCCGTAGCGGCTGGGATCGGGGACGGTCGCCAGCAGCATCGTCACGGCGGCGCCGTTCTCCTGGTGGAACTGGAGCAGCGCGGAAAGGTCGGCATCGGTGAGGATGTGGCCGTTCAAGACCAGCACGGCGTCGCCGATCAGCCGGTCGGAGACGGCGCGCACCGCCCGGCGGTCCCCAGCGGCGCCTGCTCGCGGTAGTAGCGCAAGGTCATCCCCAGCCCTTTGCCGTCGCCGAAGCGCCCTCGAACGACTCCCGGCATGACCTGCAGGCAGAGCAACGCCTCTTTAATGTCATGGCGCTTGAGCAGGCTCGAGCCTGGTGGTACTGCACCAGGGGTTTGCCGGCGAGCGGCAACATGGCGCGGGCTGGCGCGCCGTCAACGGGTACAGGCGCGTCCCGCGCTCCCCGGCTAAGATCACAGCCTGCATAGGGGTAAACTTTCTCCCAGTAGATTGGGTTTGCCTCGTCGCTTGCGTTCAGTATAACGGGGGCGGGAGGCCTGTCAAGAAACCCCGGCCGCCCCCGCCCGCCGGCAAAAGCCCGTTGGTCGCCGGGACGTGAACGACCCGTGCTATAATAGAAGCACCACGAAAAGGATCACCGCTTCCGATGCGTCAAAGCGCGCCCATGAAGCTCTTCGCCGGCACCGCAAACCCGGAGCTTGCCGCGGCCGTCGCGGGCTTGCTCGATATCCCGCTGGGCGGGCTGCAGATCACGCGCTTCGCCGACGGCGAACTGTATGTTAAGTTCGAGGAGTCCGTGCGCGGCGCCGACTCGTTCGTGCTGCAACCAACGTGCCCGCCCATCGACGCCAACCTGCTGGGTTTGCTGGTTTTGGTGGACGCCTTGCGGCGGGCGTCGGCCGACCGCATCACGTGCGTGCTCCCTTACTACGGCTACGCCCGCCAGGAGAAAAAGTCCGCCCCGCGCAAGCCGATCACGGCCAAGCTGATCGCCAATTTGCTGGCGACCGCGGGGGCCGACCGCGTGTGGTGGCCATGGACCTGCACGCCGACGCCATCCAGGGCTTCTTCGACATCCCTGTGGACCATCTCACGTCGGTGGGGATCATCACCGACTACCTCCGCCAAAAGCATCTGCGCGACGTGGTGGTGGTTTCCCCGGACGAGGGCCGTGTCAAAAAGGTGCGCACGATCGCGGGGCGGCTCGGGCGCCGCTGGCCGTCGGCTACAAGGTCCACCCCGAGCACGGGGTTTCCGAGGTGACGCACCTGGCGGGCGACGTGCGCGGCAAGACCTGCATCGTCTACGACGACATCATCTCCACGGGCGGCTCGATCAGCGAGGTGGTGGACGCCCTGCTCGAGAACGGCGCGCGCCCCGGCATCTACGTCGCCTGCACGCACCTGGTCCTGGCGGGCCCGGCGACAGGAGCGCCTGGCGCGCCCGGAGATCAAGGAGCCGATCGTCACCGACACCATCCCGCTTTCTCCGAGAAGCGCACGGCGAAGACCACGGTTCTCTCCGTCGCCCGCTCTTCAGCGAGGCGATCCACCGCATCTGGTCCGACGAGTCCGTGTCGAGCCTTTTCGCCGACTGATGGCTGACGCCCTGCTGACAATCGAAGACCTCGCGGTCGCCTTTCCGCGGCGCGGGGACGCGAGATGGCGCGGGTGGTCGACGGCGTGTCGCTGACCCTGAACCGGGGCGAGACGCTGGGAATCGTCGGGGAGTCGGGGTCGGGCAAGAGCATGACGGCGCTCTCGGTTCTGCGCCTGGTGCCCGACCCGGGGCGGATCGAGCGGGGGCGCATCCTGCTCGAAGGCCAGGACCTGCTCGCCCTGCCGGAAAAGGCCATGCGCGGCGTTCGCGGCGGCCGGGTGGCGATGATCTTCCAGGACCCGATGACCTCGCTGAACCCGGTCTTCACGGTGGGCGAGCAGATCGCCGAGGCCGTGCGCGCGCGCCGGGGGCTGCGCGGCCGGGCCGCCTGGGCTGAGGCGGTCGAGTCGCTGCGCCGCGTGCATATCGCCCTGCCGGAGCGCCGCGCCCGCCAGTACCCCACGAGCTGTCGGGCGGCATGCGCCAGCGCGTGATGATCGCCATGGCGCTCGGGTGCCGCCCGGATGTTCTGCTGGCCGACGAGCCGACCACGGCCCTCGACGTCACGGTGCAGGCGCAGATCCTGGCCCTGGTGGGCGAGGCCTGCGGCGCGAGGCCGGCATGGCGGTGCTGCTGATCACGCACGACCTGGGCGTCGTGGCCGAGACCTGCGACCGCGTTCCTGGTCCTTTACGCCGGGCAGGTGATGGAAACGGCCGACGCCCACACCCTGTTCGCCCGGCCGGCGCACCCGTATACGCAGGGGCTTCTCGCTTCCTTGCCCGAGGCCGCGCCCGAGGGCGCGGACCGGCTGCCGTTCATCGCCGGGCAGCCCGCAGGCGACGGTCGCCCGCCGGGCGCCGCGCGCGCCCCGGCGGGCTGCCTTCCGCCCGCGCTGCCCGCGCGCCGTGCCGGGCGTCTGCGAGAAGCCCCTGCCGACCACGGCGCCGCGCCGGTCACGTCGTCCGCTGCCACCTGTATCCGCCGGGGGCCTCCTTTGACGCCCCTGCTTTCCGTCGAGAACCTCCACGTCCACTTCCCGCTCGGGCGGGGGCGGGTGGTGCGCGCCGTGGACGGCGTCAGCTTCTGTCGGGCGCGGCGAGACGCTGGGGCTGGTGGGCGAGTCCGGCTGCGGCAAGAGCACCACGGGGCGCGCCCTCCTGCCGCTTGCTGGCCCCCACGGCGGGGCGGGTCGTCTTCGACGGGCGCGACGTGCTCGCCGTGGGGGCCGGGGAGATGCGCCTGCGCCGCCGCCTGCAGATGGTGTTCCAGGATCCCTTCGCGTCGCTGTCGCCGCGCATGACGGTGGAGCAGATCGTGGCCGAGCCGCTGGAGATCCACCGGCTTTCCGGGGGCGGCGGGAGCGGGCGGCACGGGTGGGGGCGCTGCTCGACGCGGTGGGCCTTCCCGCCGACGCGGCGCGGCGCTTCCCCACGAGATTTTCGGCGGCCAGCGCCAGCGCATCGGCATCGCGCGGGCGCTGGCCCTCGACCCGGACTTCCTCGTCCTCGACGAGCCGGTTTCGGCGCTCGACATCTCGGTGCGCGCGCGGTGGTCAACCTGCTCCAGGACCTGCAGGAACGGCGGGCATCGCGTACCTGTTCATCGGCCACGACCTGTCGCTGATCCGGCACGTCGCGCACCGGGTGGCGGTGATGTACCTGGGCCGCATCGTCGAGATCGCCCCCGGCCCGCGACCTGTACGCCGACCCGCGCCACCCGTACACGCGCTCCTTCTCGCCGCCGTCCCCGTCCCCGACCCCGCCCGCCGCCGCGACCGCGCTCCCCTGGAGGGCGACCCGCCCTCGCCCGTCGACATCCCGTCCGGCTGCCGCTTCCGCACCCGCTGCCCCTTCGCCCGGGAGATCTGCGCCCGCGACGACCCGGCCCTCGCCGCCATAGAAAAAGGCGGCGAGGCGCTTCCCGCCCACCTCGCCGCCTGCCACTTCGCCAACGCCCTCCCCCGTGGGAAACGCCCCCCCTTCCCGTTGCGGGAAGGGGGGCGGGGGGTTAGGTACGTCAGGACACCTTTGTAGCGTGTTACACTGGGGAAAGCACGCCGCCGCAGGGCCCGGGGTCAACGCCCTCGACCTCTTCGGCAACCCGCTGCCGTCCGGGCAGGCGATGGGCGACAACATACTGTACCTGACGGCGCAAGGCTCGGCGGCGACGCTGAGCCAGGCTGCTCGGCGGAAAAGGAAGTCGCCCTTCGGTCCGAGACAAAATAACGAGCCGGGTCGCCGCCGTCACGAGGGGAAGCGGCGCGGTTCCCCTCGTGACGGCGGTAAGAGCGAACAAAACAGGCAGCCTTGGCGTCTGGTGAATTACGATGTGAACCGATCCATTGGAGGAACCTGTGATGACTTGGAAACCTGTTCGGCGTGCCGCCACGGCGATCGGCGCGCTTCCGGTTCTGGCGGTCTGGCAGGCGGAACGGCCAACGCCCAGTGGGTCTCCACCAGCCTGACCATCCCGCAGCAGGGCGGCGGCACGCTCTCTGCCGTGGCCTATGCGCCGGACGTGACCGGCGGCTCCTTCCCCCTCATCACCATGCTGCCCGGCGGCGGGGCGCAGACCGGCAGCGTGGAGTGGGCGGCCACCCGGCTCGCCGCGGCGGGCTACGTCGTCCTCATCACCAAGCCGCAGTTCGGCGGCAGCACCGCCTCGTACAACACCGCCGCAAGGAGCGGGATCGACTTCATGCTCTCGGCCGGCAACCCCTACCTCGCCCTCACCGACGCGGGCAGGATCGGGGCGCCGGCTGATCGCCCTGGGCGCGCGCTCTCTGAGCCGCACGCAGGAAGAGGATACGCGGATCGGCGCGGTCGTGGCCTGGGACAACCTGGCCATCGGCGAGAACGGCGACCAGGGCACGCCGGCCGGCCCCGTCGCGCCAAGCCCCGTCCGCACGCCGCGCGTGCCGGCTCTGGGCCAGGCCAGCGACACCAACCCGAACCAGAGCACGGCGGCCGAGGCCAAGAAGGACGCCTTCGACTGGGTGGCGGAGCAACGACGTGCCGGCCATGGAGGTCGTCTTCGAGAACTCCAATCACTTCTTCTGGAGCGCCAGCGGCTCTTCGGCGCGGAACCACGACCTGTCGCACTACTACACGCAGGCCTGGTTCGACCGCTGGCTCAAGGACGACCTGTCGGCCACGGACCGGCTGCTGGCGGCGAGCGTGAACGGCGTGCCGCTCGCCAGCCTGCTCAGCGACCGCTTCACGTCGGCGGCCTTTCTGGACGGCAGGGACATCGCGGACCTGCGCGCCTCGGCCGTCGGAGCCGTCCAGCCTTGCCCTTCTGGCGGGCGGCTCCGCCCTGGCCCTTCTGGCGCGGCGGCGAAGGCGCGCCCCCGCACAAGCCGTGAACCGATAGTCCTACGCGTCCCGGCGGGTCGCGGCCCACTGCATCAGCACGCCGACGATCATGACGGCCAGGGCCAGCGCGAAGACGCGGTGAGCCGAAGAGCTTCATCAGCGGGACGCCTAGCAGGGGGGCGGAGACGCCGCGCAGGCCCAGCAGGAGGGAATGCAGCGACTGGTACTGCGCCGCGGGCCCGGCTCGGCGTAGGTGAGGATGCTCTGCACGTAGGAAAGCTCGATGCACGCCATGCCGAAGCCCCAGAGCGCGGAGGCGAGGAACAGCCGTTGACATTCTGCGTGGTCAGTACACGGCCGGCACCAGCGACACGAGCAGGATGCCGAACAGCACGGTGCGCGGCGCGCCCCGCCGGTCCATGAAACGGCCCCAGAAGAAAAGCCCAGGATCGACACGAGCGAGGAGGAAGTTGAGCGCCCAGGTTCGCGATCTGCGTGTTGCTGATGCGGAGCACGTCCACCTGGTACAGGGCGTAGAGCGGCACGACCATCAGGTTGCCGAAGCCGTAGGTGAACACCGAAAGGGCGAACCAGCGGTAGCCGACGTTCTCGCGCAAAATGCGGAGCGTGTCGAGGACGAAGGCGCGGGCGCTGCCCGTGCGGGCGCCCTCGACGCCCAGCGCGCTCGTGGCCAGCGGCCGCACGTGGGCGAACGAAAGGGCGGCGGTGATGCCCAGAAGCCCGGCGACCGGGAACAGGTAGCGGTACGAGACCCCGCTGTCGAGCAGGCGGCCCGTGACCAGGGTCGCCAGGAACATCGTGCCCTGCATCCCCACGCGCACGTAGCCCATCAGACGGCCCCGCGAGCGGTCCGGGTAGATGTCGCGCATGAGCGACGTGTACGCCGGCGACGAAATGGTGCCGATGAACTGGACGCCGGCGACCAGGGCGACGAAAAGCCACGGGTTCAGCGCGAAGGGCATCAGCAGCAACAGGGAGCGCGCCGGGAGCCAGGAGCCGAGACAGAAGGGTATCTTCGCCTTGCCCTCCATCTGCCGGGCCCAGAGCGGGGACAGCAGGTTGCCCACGAACGGCGCGGCGCTCATCAGCGCGATGGCGGCAGGGGGCGCCTGGAGGTCGCCGCGGGCGATGCGGACCAGAAAGGGGAAGGTCATCCCCATGTACGCGCCGACGCAGGACCCGGCCAGCACGTCCCAGCGGAACGAATGCCGGGCCGCGCGCGGCACGTCCAGGGAGGAGCGCAGCGCCCGCCGCGCGCGCAGCGTCGGGGAGTCACGCCGCGAGCCCGGCGCCCGCTTGGGGGCAGGGGCAGATCGCGTCGTCGCCATAGCCCTTAGAGTGTACCACCCTGCCGGACAGGCGTCAATACGCCGGGGAACGATTCGCGGGCTTTTCCGGTATACTGTCCT
The DNA here is from genome assembly GCA_030446525.1 of Armatimonadaceae bacterium. The sequence continues at coordinate 2,541 of JAUJNC010000026.1, read as the reverse complement.
GTCGTTTAGGCTATGGACCAAGGAGAAGGGGATGGCTGCAACCTGCACGCACGTCGATCAGATACAAGAGGTGGTCCCCAGCGCCCAGGGCTGTGAGGAGTGCCTGGCGATGGGCGACACCTGGGTGCATCTGCGGCTCTGCCGCATCTGCGGGCACGTCGGGTGCTGCGACTCATCTAAAAACAAGCACGCCACCAAGCATTTCCACGCCACCGACCACCCCATCGCCCAATCGTTCGAGCCGGGCGAGGACTGGATGTGGTGTTACGTCGATAAGACGGTCGTCTGACCGGCCCCGCGTGGCGGGCCCGAACGGCGCCGGCTTTTTGCGGCCCGTAAAAGTTATGGTATAATGGGAGGGTTGACGGTCGGCGACCGCCGCGAGGCGCGCCGACCTGATGTCGTCTGGCTCCCCGGAGCCAAAATGGCGGGGCACGCAAAACGCACCCGCGCCAAAGTCCCGGCGCCCGAACGCCAGGAACCTGGAGGAAATAGTTTGGCAAAGCAAGCTCTCATCGAGAAGGCGAAGCGCACGCCCCGGTTCGCGGTGCGCGCCTACAACCGCTGCAACCTGTGCGGCCGCGACCGCGGCTATATGCGCAAGTTCGGCCTGTGCCGCGTCTGCTTCCGCGAGATGGCCCACCGCGGCCTCATCCCCGGCGTCACCAAGTCGAGCTGGTAAGGAGGGGGGCACACCATGGTCATCTCCGACCCCATCGGCGACCTGCTGACGCGCATCCGGAACGCCACCCGGGCCAACCACGACTCGCTGGAACTCCCGGACTCGAAGATCAAGCGCGAGGTCCTGCGCATCCTGCAGATGGAGGGCTTCATCAAGAGCTTCGAGCTCATCCCCGACGTCCCGCAGAACCGCATCAAGGTCACGCTCAAATACGATCAGGGGCAGGGGCAGCGGCGCTCGCCGGTCATCACCGACCTCAAGCGCGTGTCCAAGCCGGGCCTGCGCGTCTACGTCGGCGCGAACGAGGTGCCCCACGTACGGCGCGGACTCGGCGTCGCCATCCTCACCACCTCGCGCGGCGTCATGACCGGCAAGCAGGCGCGGCGCCTGGGCATCGGCGGCGAAGTGCTCGCCTACGTTTATTAATCCCACACCGGTGATCGTGACCCGCTGCCGCCGAGGCGGGGCGGGGGAGTAACCAGAATCATGTCACGTATTGGAAAACAGCCGATCCCGCTGCCGAGCGGGGTCACCATCAACGCCGAACCGGACGGCCTGGTGACCGTCAATGGGCCCAGGGGCACGATCGCCAAGCGCCTGTCGCCGGACATGGCGGTCGTCCAGGAGGACGGCCACGTGCGTGTCAACCGGCCGACCGACTCCGACCGGCACCGCGCCCTGCACGGCCTGAGCCGCACCCTGATCGCCAACATGGTCCAGGGCGTTTCTCAGGGATATCAGAAGGTGCTCCAGGTCAACGGCGTCGGCTTCCGGGCCCAGGTGAGCGGCAGCAACCTCACCCTGAACGTCGGCTACTCGCACCCGGTCGAGGTGACGCCGCGCGAGGGGATCACCTTCGCGGCCGCGGTCGACCCGGCGACCCGTACGCCCGTGGTGACGATCAGCGGCGTCGACAAAGAGGCCGTCGGCCAGCAGGCCGCCGAGGTGCGCGCCGTGCGCCCGCCGGAGCCCTACAAGGGCAAAGGGATCAAGTACGCCGACGAGGTGATCCGCCGCAAGGTTGGCAAGTCCGGCAAGGCCGGCGGCAAAGGCGGCGGCAAGGCCGGCGCCAAGGGCGGCAAGAAGTAACCCCTCCCCGGGCCGGGGAGGGGCCGGGAGAGAGGTAGTAACTAAGGTGGCCGGTCGGAAATCGGGCACCGCTTGGGGATGGAACCGTATGCAAGTAAACAGAAATAAGACGCGGCAGAAGCGGCATCGGCGCGTCCGCAAGCGCGTGGAAGGCGGCCTGGAGCGGCCCCGGCTGAACGTGTACCGTTCGCTCAACCACATCTACGCCCAGGTGGTCGACGACCAGAAGGGGCATACGCTGGCGGCGGCCTCGTCGCTGGACGCCTCGCTCCGGCCGGACCGGAAGGGCGGCAACGTGGAGGGCGCCCGGGCCGTGGGGGCGCTGATCGCCGACCGGGCCAAGGCCGCGGGTATCACCCGCGTCGTGTTCGACCGGGGCGGCTACCTGTACCACGGGCGCATTCGGGCGCTCGCCGACGCGGCCCGCGAAGGCGGCCTGGAGTTTTAGAGTACAATATGGCACGAATTAACGCGGATGTACTGAACCTGGAAGAGCGCGTGGTGCGCACCAACAAGGTCCAGAAGACGCACAAAGGCGGGCGCACGATGTCCTGGAGCACCCTGGTCGTGGTCGGCGACGGCAACGGTCACGTGGGTGCGGGCATCGGCAAGGCGCGCGCCATCCCCGACGCGATTCGCAAAGGGGCCGAAGACGCCAAGAAGAACCTCATCCGAGTCCCGATAGTGGAGGGCACCATCCCGCACGAGATCCTGGCGAACCACGGCGCGTCGCAGGTGTTGCTGCGTCCCGCCGCCCCCGGTACCGGGGT
>JAUJNC010000397.1 GCA_030446525.1 Armatimonadaceae bacterium | reverse complement strand
CGTCCCCTTTCAGGCCGCGCGCCGCTGCGCCGGCTGCCCCGAATCTGCGGGCGCGTCGCCGACCGCTTCGCCGGGCTGCGGGTGGGCGACAGGGATCAAGCTTTCCCGCAGGCTGCGCCGCCAGAGCGTGCGGTTCTCTTCGTCGGACACCCACACGAGGAGCACGGCCAGGATGCCGTAGATGGGCAGGTGACCGACCAGCTCGATCCAGTTGAAGATGGTGAGCGTCATGTTGATGGGGACCCAGGCGATGAGCACGATTTCGCGCGGGAAGATGCCGAACAAGATCCACAAGCCGACGAGCAGCTCGACCGCGCCGGCGCACAACACGAACACCTCGTTCGGAAGTGGGATGCCAAACGCGGGCGTGAAGTTGAGCGGGTATTTCTCGAGGAACGCGAGGGCGAGCGGGATGTTAGCGAACTTCTCCGTGAAGGCGACGAAGATGAGGCTCAGCCCCAGCCCGACGCGCAAGGCGGGCACCGCCCGGTCCGTCCCGTGGGCGGGCGGCTCCAGCCGGGGAAAAATAAGCCGGTCCACAGAAAGGGGGCCGCGCCCCGCCAGATAGAAGAAAGCTGCGAAGCCCAGGTAAAGCACGTTGTCCAGCATCGGCTCCGGGCCGACCACGAGCAGGCCCAGCGCCCAGAGCGCGGCAAGCAGGACGGCGGCCAGGCGTGTGAGCGCCCCATAAAACAATGCGAGCGCGACGCCCGTCTGGGCTAGGCCCAGGAAATAGCGCCACGCGCCGGGAAGCGGGTTGTCCGGCGAAAACAGTTGCCCCTGCACGCCGTTGACGAGCAGCGGCACGGCGACGTGGACGGCCAGCATGAGTGGCACGAGCCCATACAGGATGCCACGGCGCTCGGGCGTGGCGCCGAACCGCTCCGGCCCGGGGATGAAGCCACGCCCGCCGCGCGCCCGCCACCACAGCGCCGCCACGAGCGTTACGACGAGCACGGCGCCGATAAAGAGGAGCGGCAGGGGGCGGAACAGGAGATCGGGCCGCAGCGGGTAGGCCTCGGCCTGGTGGAACCACTTCTCGTGCGCGAAGGCGGAACGCCACGTCAGCAGCATGACGGCCAGGGAAGTCATCGCCATAGACCAGAAACGCCGGCTCTCGGAACACCGCCGGCCGGCGGAAGCAATCCGGTTCAAGGTAGGTCTCCTCATACGTTGGTTCTGCCCTGATTATAGTGTCTAAGCGCATACCACGCCTCCGCCAAACGGCGGATTGTGGGCGCGAGCGTGCTTCGACGCCGACCGCACGCGGTGTGAGCCGGGGTCCGGAGCGGCCGACAACAATCCGCCGTTTGGCGGATGTCCGCTCCCCCCGTGCTACCATATACTTTACCCTACGGGCGCGCCCTCCAACGACAAGCACGCCCGCACAGGAGGAACGCGATTTCACAAAGATACTACTCGCATCCGACGGCTCCGACGGCGCGCAAAAGGCCACCGGGCTCGCCGCGCAAATCGTCCAGCGGTTTGACGCCGAACTGACCGTCCTGCACGTCTTCGCCCCTCCGGCGCCGGCGGCGCCGTTTGCCACGGGCGAACTCGCGGCCGGAGTGGACCCGACCCTCACCGAGCAGTGGGCGCGCGCTGCGGGCGAGGCGGTCGCCGACCGGCCCATCCGGCCCGACGATGAGTGGCGCATGGCGCGCTTCCACAAGACCTTGTCCGAGCGGAGCGTGCCCCAATGTCCGCAGGATTCGATTCTACCCGGGTCTGGGCGTTTGGGTTACAAGTGTGTGACCGCAGTCACAGGGGGTTCTCAGCGTATCACCTCTCCGCCTCATTGGCTGCCAGTCGTTGGCGCGCCTTCTCCAGCGCCTGGCTCGCCTTCGCCACCTCCTGCTGCGTGGCCGCACCCGCCGCGTAGGCTGTTCGTGCCTGAGCGAATTCCTGCTCGCGAAGCCCGACGAGTTGGTTCAGTTTCAAACGGATGCGCGCCTCCGCCAATGCGCTTCGCGCTGCACTCACGTCCTTAGTCTACGAATCCGTTCCGTTGGTTGTCGGACCCCTTGCTGCCGGCGCGGGACATCGCCGCTTCCCTGTGCGCCCCGAACACACCGGAGTTGACGCGCCTCTTGGTTCCGGTAAGGGCCGTTGTCATAGCAGAGGTCACGGCATGGCTCTGATAACTCCTGATGCCGCCAGCAACACAAGTGGCGATTTGAGCTCTGATAACACAGCCACTGCGCGGGCGCAGCGCGATGGGTAAAAAGGTCCCATGAGCAAGAAACGAGCAGCAGCCGACGGCGGGTTGGTCTATTCGAGCGAGCACGGCAAGATGTGCCCCGCCTGTGGGCAGCCCGTCGCCGACTGTGCCTGTCAGCAGAGCAGGCCCACGGCTGTCACCGACGGTGTGGTTCGCGTGGGGCGAGAGACCAGAGGCCGCAAAGGCAAAGGGGTCACCCTCGTCACCGGCGTTGCTCTGCCCCCCGAGGAACTGGCCGCGCTTTGCACGCAGCTGAAGAAGACGTGTGGTTGTGGGGGCACCGTGCGCGAGGGCGTCATCGAGATCCAGGGCGAGCACCGCGATCTGGTGGCACAGGAACTTGCCAGGCAGGGCTGGACGGTGAAACGCTCGGGGGGTTAGGGCGGGACCGGTTCGCGTGTCGTCCTTTCCCGTA
>JAUJNC010000396.1 GCA_030446525.1 Armatimonadaceae bacterium | reverse complement strand
TCGACGCCCGGTCCGGCGCGTACATCTCGCCCTCGAACATCACCTTCTTCCCGTCCAGCTCGCGCACCTCGGGGGGGATGGCGGCCTCGGTGTCGCTCCGGGCGTCGAACGGGAAGTTGCCCATCGCCTTGAGGTCGACCTGGTAGTAGTCGCCCTTGTTGACGATCATCCGCTGGTCCAGGATCAGCCAAAGGCACCACAGAAACGGCAACGACACCAGCACCAGGAAGACGATCAGGCGCAGGTTGATCCGCTCGCCCAACGGGCGGGCGGTCGGGCGGGAGGGGGAGTAGTCGAGGGTGGCGTCCATGGGAGTTACCGGAATGCGGAATGCAGAATGCAGAATGATGAATGCAGAATGAAAGACCGAATTCTTAGCCTTATTCTGCATTCGTCATTCAGCATTCACCATTTGCTTCTACTTCGGCGCCGGCTTCACGCTCGTGCAGGTGACCTCGAAGATGCTGACGATATAGCCATCGTCCTTCTTCTCTTCCACGTTCAGCGTCCCCTCGACTTCGATCTGGTCGGGGAAGTAGCTGACTGCCTTGCCCGCGGGGCAGGTCACGATGATCGAGTGCTGCACCTGGGGCGGCTGGCCGAAGCAGCAGGCGAACAGGTCGGGCACGAGCACGAACTGCTTGATCTTGTCGGCCTGGTCGAGCGGGATCATGTACCCGCTCAGCCGCACGGCGGAGCCGGTCAGCGCCTTCACGTCCTTGGGGATGTTGCCGCCTTTGTCCTGGTCGAACTGGAAGTTGCCGAGTTCCTGGATGGTGACCGCGTACGGTTGGCCGGCCTTGGGCGCGGGGTGGGGCTTGCGCTCCTCGTCGGAAGGGATGCCGGCGGGGCGGCCGGCGAGTACCTTCTCCACATCGCGCACCGCGATCTCGGCGACGTTCTTGCCCGCCGCCTTCAGCTTCTCCGTGGCGACGAAGATCTTCTCGCGCACTGCGACAATCCGATCCCTGTCTTCCAGCAAGCTGTCAAGCCGGACCAGCAGGGGCAATGCCCCCTCGTAGTCCTGCTTGTCGAACAGCTCGGTCGATTTCGCCTCCAGCGCGGCGATCTGGATCGCCTGTTTCTGGGGGTCGGCGGACGGTTCCTCGCGGTCGCCCGCCGCCGGCTTCTCGTCCTGCTTATCCTCGGCCTTCTCGGCCTTTGGCTCGTCGGCCGCCGGCTTGTCCTCCGCAAAGGCGAAGGGGACCGGGGCGAGCAGGGCACAGGCGATCAACAGGGTGGCGAGTCGTCGGGTGGTCATCGCAGATCCTTCCCAAGTGCGGGGCAACGGCAAAGGGGGTCTCCAGAATACCGCACCAATCCTACTGTATGACACCCGCCATGGTTCGGACAGTTGCACCCGTCGCGGCCGCCAAGCAACCAGTTGCGCGCCCGGCGCTTACCCCGCCACCAGGTTCGTGGCGACCGGCGTACGGTAGGCCTTCAGGGCGGGCACCAGGCCGGCGAGCACCGCCACCGCCACCACGCCGGCCAGGAAGGCCACTTCCTCTATCCCGACGCCCAGGGCGCTGAAGCCCTGACCCAGCATGTTCTCCATGTAGCGGGAGCCGACCGCGCCCAGGGCGTGCCCGAGCACCCACCCCAGGACCGCCCCGGCGAGGCCGATCAGGCCGGCCTCGAGGCAGATCAGCGTCAGGACGCGGGCCTTGGTCGCGCCCAGGGCGCGGAGGATCGCGATCTCGCGCTTCCGCGCCGCGACCGAGTTGTAAATGCTGACCAGGATCCCGACCGCCGCCACCAGGATGACGAGCACCGAGATCAGCAGCAGGACGAGTGTGCTGCCGCGGAGGATGGTGTCGAAGAACTGGCTCATGACCATGGCCGGCTTCACCGCCGTGGCCACGCTGCCGGCGTTGACGCCGTACTCGAGCGTCTGGGCCATGAACGGGGCGCGGGCCTTAACCATGATCGCCGAGATCAGCCACTGTTCCTTGGGGAGCTTGGGGTCGACGGTGCCGTCGGCGTTGACGGTGTACGCCTCGTGCTCGTGGGCGTCGCCTTCGCCGCCGGTGTGCTCGTGGTGGGCGTGGTCGTGCTCGTCGCCGGCGTGGTCGTCCTTGGCGGCGGCCGCGGGCGCCGGCTCGACGTCCGCGAGCAGGTCGCCGGTGGCTGCGGGGGTGTCTTTCGACAGGAGGTCCCCCGGCGGGGCGGCCCGGCTCGGCGTCGGCGTGGGGCGGGGGCTCGGCGGGGGCACGGGCAGGCCCGCCTGGGCGGCCCGGATGCGCGACTGCGCTTCCATGCCCTCGCTGTGCTCCTCGATGCAGTAGCTCGTCACCAGCGGGATGAAGATCACGCGGTCGTTGGCCGTGTTGGTCCGCTCCAGCACGCCGACCACCCGCCACCGCTCGGCCTCGTGGACGTGTTCCTTCTGGCCCTCGGCCGGCGCGCCGTGCGTGGCCACGAACGTGTCGCCCATCTTCAGCCCGGCGATCCGCGGCACGTCACTGCCGATGACCGCCTCGAACCTGCGCGGGTGGAAGACCGTCCCCTCCGAAAACGCGAACGTCCTACCCGGCCGGTAGTTAAAGATGTTGCCCGGCTCCTCGATCGGGTTGCCGCCCAGCGTGTAGCCGAACATCTGCGGCAGCGTGCCGATGATCCGCCGGCCCTTGTAGGTGT
>JAUJNC010000395.1 GCA_030446525.1 Armatimonadaceae bacterium | reverse complement strand
CGCCCGTCCGCTCCGGCCGCGAGAAAGGCGCGGGCCGCTGATGCGCTGCGCCCGCCACCCCCACGTCGAAACGGCCCTCTCCTGCGGCAAGTGCGGCACGTCCATCTGCCCCGAGTGCTCGGTCGCCGGGCCGGTCGGGATGCGCTGCCGCGACTGCGCCTCGCTGCGCTCGTCGCCGCTCTACCAGGTGCCGCCGGATCGCTTCGCCGTCGCGAGCGTGGCCGGGATCGCGGCGGGGACCCTGGCGGGCTTCGTGCTCCAGTTCATCGGCTTCTTCATCCTGTTCGTCGCGCCGATGATTGGCGGCCTGCTCGGCGAGGTGATCCTGCGCGCCACCGGCCGCAAGCGCGGCCCGCGTTTGGAGTTCCTGGCCGGCGCCAGCGTCGTGGTCGGGGCAGGGTTATCGGTACTCCTGTCCGGCAACTACTACGTGTTCTTCAACCCGATGTCGCTCGTCTTTTTCCTGCTCGCCGTGGGCCTCACCGCCGCCGCCGCCGTGGGCAAGATCCGCTACCTGTAGCGGCGCCGTTCGCGGCGCCCGCTAATCGGGCAGCGTGACCGCGAGGACGTGGTTGGCGCCGAGGACGGTCTGGGCCAGACGCTTGACGTCGGCCAGGGTGACGGCGGCGATGCGGGCGTCGAAGCCGGCGTCGAAGCCGGCCCCCAGGCCCATGGTCTCGGACCAGCCGAGCAGGAAAGCCCGGTCCTTGAGCCGCTGGTGGCGCAGGGCGTAGCGGCCCACGACCAGCGCGCGGGCGCGGGCCAGCTCGGCCTCGTCGGGCGGGCGCGTGATCAGCCCCTTCATCTCCCCCACCAGGGCCTGGCTTACTTCGCTCAGCACGGGCTGCGGCCCGCTCGGGCCCATCCGGTAGGTGCCCGTGGCGACGTACCCGGCGAACAGACCCTGGTAGAGTCCCGGCTGCAGGATCGAGCCGACCTCGTAGCCGATCCCGCGCGCCTCGCGCAGGTTGCGGAACAGGCGCGACGTTTTGCCGGCCCCGACCAGGGCTTCCAGCACCAGCAGGGAGGGATAGTCCGCCGCCTGCAGCGTGCCCGGCGTGACGAACCCGGCCATCAGGAACGTGACGCGCGCCCGCCGGTTGACGCTGACGGTCGGCACGGGGCGCGGCAGCGACTCCGGCGCGATGGGGCGCGGGGCGGGCGATTTGCCCCGGTCCCGCCACCCGCCGGCGGCCATGTTCGCCTCGACGAGCCGCCGCGCCCGCTCCGGGCGGATGTTCCCCGCCACCACGATCACGGCCCGGTCCGGCGTGAAATAGCGGTTGTAGAAAGCGCGCACCTGCTCGGCGGTCAGGGCGCCCACCGTGCCCGGGGTGCCTTCGGGCGATCGGGCGTAGGGCGACGCGTCCCAGAGCCGCGAGCGCAAGCGGCTCAGCGTGTTGGCGAAGAGCGGGTCCTCCTGCAGCGTGAGGTCGCGCTGCTGCTCCTTTTTCGCCTCCTGGATGGCCCCCGCGGAGAACTCCGGCCTCCCGATCACGTTCATGATCAGCGTCTGGGCCGCGCTTTGTACCGCCGCATCCGCGGCGGCGGTGACCGCCCACAGCTCGACGTAATCGCCGCCGAACGAGGTGCCGACGTTGCCCCCCAGGCCGCCGATGTCCGCGCCCAGCATCGCCGCGCCGCGCCCCTGGGCGGACGACACCCACGCGCGCGACAGGAGCGAGGTGATGCCGGCGTTCTTCTCGCTCTCCTCCGCGTAGCCGACGCGGAAAAAGATGTCGATGGCCACGAGGGGCGAATCCGGCTCGTACGAGACCACGAGACGCGCGCCGTTCGCGAGGGATGTCACCTCCGGCTTCACCGCGGCGGCGTTCCCAGGCAGGGGTACGCAAAGGACGCCCAGCAAAAGGCGGACACAAAACTTCGCGGTCTGTATGCCCCGAAGGGCCCCGGCTTTTTTCATCGCGACACCTCGAGGTTGTTCGGGGGGGCGGGCGCCAGCGGCGCGGAGCGCGGCACCACGGTCGCCACGGCGTAGCGGTCCGGCGTCAGATAAGCGCGCGCGACCCGCGCGATATCCTGTGCATCCACCGCCGCGATGCGCTGGCGGTAAAGCAGGGCGAACTCGTAGGAGTCGATCGCGTCGTAAAAGGCCAGCGCGTTGGCCTCGCCCGCGTACGTCTCCTCGTCAAAGAGTATCTGGCCCAGGAGCGCCCGGCGGCCGGCTTCGACCTCGGCCCCGGTGACCCCCTGGTCGCGCAGCCGCCGCACCTCGGCCAGCAGCGCCTCTTCCAGGCGCTTCTCGTCGCCGGGGTGCCCCACCGCGGTCAGGGTCGCGATGCCGGGGGCCCGCTGCGTCAGGTAGTCGGCGGAAACGGCGAGGGCCAGATCCTTGCGGACCAGTGCCTCGTTCAAACGCCCCTGGGCGCCCACGGCCAGGATCTGCAGCAGCACGTCGAGCGCGACGGCGTCCTCGGCCGCCTTGACGGAAGGGGCGCGGAACCCCAGCACGACCGAAGCCAGGCCGCGGTCGCGCCGGAGCGGCTCGGCGCGCACGACGCCGGCGATGGGGCCCGGATCGGGCAGTTCGGCCGCGGCCGCCGGGGCGCTCTGCCCCGCCGCCGGGGCGCTCTGCCCCGGCGCCGGGGCGAACAGCGCGCGCGCCGCGCCGACCACGTC
>JAUJNC010000394.1 GCA_030446525.1 Armatimonadaceae bacterium | reverse complement strand
CAGCCAGGGGGCAAGATACAAGGAGGTTATGGTCCCCAAAGACAGGCCATAAAAAAACCGCCTATCAGCCGGCGCCTAATGAGTTTTGCCTATCAAGCTGAGTAATCGAAGCGGTGCGTCCGTACATGTCTGCGGGCACGACACTACTCAAGTTGGTCGTCAAAGTTCATTAGGCTCCCTGCTTCTCGGCGTCTTTTTTGTAGAGCTTGGAGCGCCCCAAAAGCGTCGAACCCCCTTCCATAACTAACGCGAGCAGGCGTTATATTAAGGGCCTGATTCGTTGCCGATTCCTGCTCCCCCTTCCACGACAGCACCCCCACGTCTGCTGCCGAAGCGGATGGTAAAGCTCTCGCGCTCGGGCACGACCTCCACGCCGGGCAGCGGCTCGCCGGTCTCGCCGAGCGCCTTCTCGGCGGCCTGGCGATAGGCGGCGGCGTCCACGGCGACGCGGGTGCAGCCCAGCGCGTGCGCGTGCGGCAGGGCGACCGCGGCGTCCGTAACGCTTCATATAGAACGCAAACTTGATGTTTACTTCCCGAAACGCGCATTACCGGAAGTAGGAGCTTTGCATCTCTGGAAACGAGAGGCCGGCGACGTTTCCGGGCCAGAGGAGAGCGGGTAGTAAGGGGCTTGAGGAACAGCTGATCCGTTTACCGATGATCCGTTTACCGATAGGAGACAGGCACATGGAAGCCTACTGCGTCAAGTGCAAAGCGAAGCGAGAGATGAAGGACCCGACCGAGACGACCATGAAGAACGGCAAGCCGGCCACCACCGGCACGTGCCCCGTGTGCGGCACCAGGATGTTCAAGATCGGGGCCCCAAGCGGCAGCGGGCGAGCCGCGGCTTAGCCGCGCTTGTGGTAGGGCACGTGCAGCATCTGGGCGGCCTTCCTCTTGGTGGCCTCGCCGCGCCGGTCGTAGCGCGCGGTCGTGGTCACGCCGGCGTGGCCGGCCAGCTTCTGCACCGTGGCGATGTCCGCCCCGGCCTCGAGCAGATCCCCCACGAACGTGCGCCTCAGGTCGTGCGGCGAGAAGGCGGCCACCCCCGCCTCCCCGGCCCGCACCGACAGCACGTGGTAGACCGCCTGCGTGCTCAGCCGGCTGCCCGGCAGGAGCGTGCCGCCTTTCCGGATGCGCACGAACAGCGGCCCGGCCTCGTCCCCGCGCACTCGGAGCCAATCCTCCAGCGCCCGGGCCGCCCCGCCCACCACCGGCACCAGCCGCGCCTTGTTCCTCTTGCCCTGCACCTTCAGGGACCCGGCCGCGGCGTCGTAGCCTTCCACGTCGAGCGCCGCGAGCTCCGCGCGCCGCAGGCCGCAGCCATACAGCAGCGCGGCGTCGCGCGCCCCCGCCGGCCCCGCGTCTCGCCGGCAGCCGTCCAGGAGCGCCACCAGCTCGCCCATGGCCACCGAGCGCCCCGCCGGCAGCGTCTCGCCCGGCACCCGCCCCACGTCGATGGCCGTCTGGTACGCCTCGGCAGACATCAGCCCCAGCCGCCACGCCGCCTTGAGCGCCCCCCGCAGCGCCGAGAGCATCTTGTTGGCCGTGGCCGCGCTGTACTTTTCTGCCAGCCGCGCCCGGATCGCCTGCGTGTGCTGGAAGCGGAGCTGGTGCCAGGGCAGGGACCGGGCCGTCGCCTCGGGGCCGCCGGCCAGCTGCGCGATGACCTCCAGCGCGCCCTGCATCGTGCGCCGCGACCCCGGCGCCAGACCGGCCAGGTACACCGCCGCCGAGTTCTCGGACAGGGGCCGCGCCTGCAGAGGCTCCACAAGGGCCGGCGCCTCCGGAGCCGGGGAGACGATCGTCAGCGCCGTCTCAGGCATCGCCCTTCCCCTCACCTTTGGCGTCTTCCGTCTCTAGTCCCGCCAACTCCTCCTCCAGCGCCTCGATAGTGGGCAGATTCCCTTTGAGCTCCTCCGGCAGCGCTTCGGTGAGCTGATACTGGGCGACGCCCAGCGGCTTGGCCAGGTCCCGAAGCGCGTACTCGGCGACCACCTTGTTCTTCTCGCGACACAGGATGATGCCGATGCTGGGCGCGTCCTGGGGGTGGCGCAGCAGATCGTCCACGGCAGAGAGGTAAAAGTTCATCTTGCCCGCGAACTCCGGCTGGAACTTGCCCGCCTTCAGGTCGATGACCACGTAGCAGCGCAGGCGCACGTGAAAAAAGAGCAGATCCAAATAAAAGTCTTCGCCGCCGACCTCCAGGTGATACTGGCTGCCCAGAAAGGCGAAGCCGGTGCCCAGCTCCAGCAGGAACTGCCGGATGTGCTCCAGCAGGCCGCGCTCGACCTCCCGCTCCTCGGCGTCCTGGCTTACGGTTAAGAAATCAAAGTTGTAAGGATCCTTCAGCAGCTGCCGGGCGAGGTCGGACTGCGGCGCAGGCAGGGAACGCTCGAAGTTGGTGACGGCCTGCCCGACGCGCTCTTTGAAGCGGGTCTCGATCTGGTGGACGAGCACGTTGCGGCCCCAGCCGTTCTGGACGGCCTGCTCGGCATACCAGAGGCGCTCGGCGCTGTCCTTGAGCTTCTCCAGAAGAGCCAGGTTGTGCCACCAGGTGATTTGTGCAAGGGCCCCTTGCACAATCGCCTCGTCGGGCCACGCCTCGGCGAGTTCGCTGGCAAGAACGGTGACCGCGACCG
>JAUJNC010000393.1 GCA_030446525.1 Armatimonadaceae bacterium | reverse complement strand
GCCCGGCCACGGTCACGTCCTTCGAGGCGAACGAGGCGGGGTCGGCCAGGATGCGGTTGATGGGATCCCGCCTTTCCCCCTTGCACCCGCCGGCAAGACCGGCCGAGACGAACAGAACCGCCGCGGCGACGGCGGCGGAAAAAACCCGTTTCACGGAACGACCTCCACTGTCTAATGTACTGGTGCGCAATTTACTCCTACCAATTAGGACACGCGGCCGCGCGAAACGCTTCGTTTCTTTTCGCCGCTTCTGCCCGGCGGTTGACACGAAATCGCCGCTGTCGGTACAATGAGTCGTGATGCGAGAGTTTGATACCCGCCGCGACGACTTCGCCACCCTGGCCGCCGCCTTCGCCAGCCGCCTCACCCACGCGGCCCGTGGCGCCGAAGAGGTGGTGCGCGCCATCCTTGACGACGTCCGGGCGCGCGGTGACGCGGCGGTTTTGGAGTACACGCGCCGCTTCGACTGGCCCGACGCGGACCGCCTGCGCGTGGACGAGGCCCAGATCGACGCGGCGGCGGGGCGGGTGCGGGGAACGGCATTGTGGCCGGTCCTGGAGACGGCCGCCGGGCGCATCCGCGGCTTCCACGAAAGGCAGAAACGGGAGTCCGGGGTGGACGCCTCGCGGCCGGGCGAACTGCTCGGGCAGATCCTGCGGCCCGTGGCGCGTGCCGGCGTGTATGTGCCGGGCGGGACGGCCGCGTACCCGTCCACCGTGCTGATGGCGGCTCTCCCGGCGCAGGTGGCCGGGGTCGGCGCCGTCGCGATCGCCACGCCCCCGGGGCCCGACGGGCGCGTCCCGGACGCCACGCTCGCGGCGGCCGATCTGGCCGGCGTCCGGGAGGTTTACGCGATGGGCGGCGCTCAGGCCATCGCGGCCCTGGCTTACGGCACCGGAAGCGTCCCGCGCGTGGACAAGGTGGTGGGGCCGGGGAACCTGTATGTGAACCTGGCCAAGCGGTTCGTCTACGGCGCGGTGGGGATCGACATGCTGGCCGGCCCGAGCGAGGTGCTCCTCCTGGCCGACGACGCCGCAGACCCGGCGGCGGCGGCGGCCGACGTGCTGGCGCAAGCGGAGCACGACGTGCACTGCTCCGCCGTCGTGGTCACGCCCTCCGACGACTTCGCCGCGGCGGCGCTTACCGAGATCCAGACACAGCTCCGCTCGCTGCCGCGCGCCGACATCGTGCGCGCGGCGCTGGAGAGCAACGGTTTTCTGGTGCGGACGCGATCCCTGGAAGAGGCGGCGGCGGTGGCGTCGCTGTATGCGCCAGAGCACCTGCATCTTGACGTCCGTGACCCGTGGGCGCTGCTCGGACGCATCGAGAACGCCGGCGCGGTCCTGATCGGCGCGCACACCTCGGCGCCGCTCGGCGACTATCTGGCGGGGCCAAGCCACACGCTGCCGACGGGAGGCTGCGCACGCTTCTCGTCGCCGCTCAGCGTGGATGATTTCGTGAAGAAGACGAGTCTCGTTTATCTGGGGGAAGAGGCGGCGGGAAGGCTCGCGGATGCGGCGGCGACTTTCGCCGAGTGGGAGGGGCTGGCGGCGCTCGCGCGGGCGGCGCGGCGGCGAGCCGGCGGGAAATAACGCTAACAATGTGAAGCGCCCCTCCCGAAAATGCTTTAAAAGCCGATAATATGGGAAAAGGACAAATGCCTCCGAGGCGATTATGATTGACACGAGCAATCTGCAGACACATATCTATGAGCAGTCCGGGGTGCCGGTCGTGGCGGCGCAGGGGGATGTGGACCTGTGCACGACGGGGACGTTGCGCCAGGCGCTGGAAGACTCCTGTTCCTCGCGCACGGAGCTCGGGCTGATCGCCGTGGATATCCGTGAAGTAACGTTCATCGATTCCGCGGGTTTGGCGCTCCTGGTGGAGATTCGGAAGCGCTTCCTGGACAGGTGCCAGCTGGCGCTGATCATCTCCCCCGGGAGCCAGCCGGAGCGGGTCCTGAAGCTCGGACGTTTCGACACGTTCCTGCGCGTCTGTTATACGCCGGAGGAAGCGATGAGCGCAGCCTGACCCGGCCCGCCGGCGGCGCGCACGCGACCGAAAGTGTATAAGCGACTATGGGAAGCAGTGAAAATAACGGCCCGATCGAGCTGGAGTTTTCTGCCAAGCCCGAATATCTGGCGGAGGTCAGAAAACTGGTGCAGCGGATCGCGGCCGAAACGCCGCTGAAGCGCCACGAGATCGATGACTTTTTGACCGCGGTGGATGAGGCCGTGGCTAACGCCATCCGCCATGGCTCGCCCCAGGGGGAGCGCAGCAAGGTCCGTGTCGTTTGCCGCAACTCGGCGGGCGCGCTGAGTGTGGAGGTTCAGGATGAGGGGAAGGGCTTCCTGGTGCCCGGCAGACCGTCCATGCCCGGTCCCGAGGCGACGGGAGGGCGCGGCCTGCCCTTGATGTGCGCGCTGGCGGACTCGATGGAAGTGGCGTCAAACCCGCGCGGCACCCGGGTGACCCTGCAAAAATCGGCCAAGAACGGTTCGTGAACCGCGCGGGGGGGGCGGGCGTGGCGGGGGCTGCACCGGCGCCGGCGGGGGCGGGGGGGGGGTCTGGCGGCGCCGCCGGTGGGGGCCCGCGGCGGCGCGGGCGGGGGGTGACCGGGTCGGGGGGGTTGTGTGTGGGGGG
>JAUJNC010000392.1 GCA_030446525.1 Armatimonadaceae bacterium | reverse complement strand
AACCGAACCAGTCCTCGGTCCCCGCGCGCGACTTGAAGCACCCGTTGTGGCCGGGGGAGAACACCACGCCGTCCCGCCCTTGATATAGGCGAAAGATGGGGACCGGCGATTTGGTCCAGGCGCTCGCGTTTAGGAGGTCGCCGGTCGGATTGGTGAGCAGGCCCAGCGCGTAATCGGGCGTCGTGCCGCCGCTGGCCGAGTATATGATGTGGGTCTTGCCGTTCCGGTGCAGCACCTCCGGCCCCTCGTTCACCCACCAGCCGACCTTTTCCCACGGGTGCTCGGGGGTCGAAAGCCGCACGCGCGGCCCGCGGATCGTCCACGGGTCGCTCATCGGCGCGATGTAGATGTTTTGCGCTCCGCCGGTCTGGCCGGGGTCGCGCCCGGACCACAAAAAGAACAGGCGCCCGTCGCCGGGCTTGCGGTAAACCGTGCCGTCAATGGCGTAATGATCGTCGCCGGGCGCGGCCACCTTGCCCCGGTCGCGGTACGTGCCGAGCGGATCCGGGGTATCGGCCTCGAGGCAGTACACGCGGCGGTTGGCGTCGGTGCGCTTCTCGTCCGTGGCGGTGTAGTACAGGTACCAGCGGCCGTTCAGGAAGTGCAGTTCGGGCGCCCAAACGTCGCGGCTGTTCGGCCCCTGTGCGGGCGCGCGCCAAACAACGGCCTTCGTGGCATGGGCCAGGCCGGCTATCGTGCGCGTCGTCCAGATCTCGATGTGTCCGCCCGCCGTGAAGGTGAAGTAGTACCAGCCGTCCTTGTGCGCGATCCACGGGTCAGCGAGCGCGCGATCCGCAACGAGCGGGTTGGTGAACGTTCCAGGGGGCGCCGCTGCTGCCGCTGCCGATGACGCGGGCGCCGAAGGTGCCGGCGCGGTTCCCTGGCCGGCGCGCCCACCCATCGCGGCAAAGAAGAAAAAGGGGAAGAAGAGCAGGAACGGCGCGAAAGAAAGGGGCCGAGGGAACGTAGTGGTTTTCCGGTAAATCATCGCTTTATACGTACGTCGGCATTTTCATGGCCGGTTCCGCCGTCTCGCCGATCCAGCGGTTTGCTCGACCCCTTTGTCTTTCCCCACGGCGATCGCGTCCTTCGGCGGTCAACCGGTTGGATCCGCGGATGAGGCAATGCTACTGCTTGATTTAGCCTACACGTTAGTGTTATACTCCCTCAGACGCGGCCTGCCTCGACCAAACAGCGGGGCGCACGCGGGGGAGCGCGGTTCATGACGGGTGAAACGGGCGACATCCAGGAGCGGATGGAGCGCGCGGTTCAGCACAAGATCCAGGGCGAGTACGATGACGCCGTGGCGTTGCTGAAGGGCGTTCTTGACGAATCGCCCGACCATCCCGAAGCGCACCATCAATTGGGGCTCGTCTACGGCTTCACCGGCCTGTTCGACGAGAGCACCGAGGAGATGGAGACCGCCGCACGCCTCGCGCCGGCCGACATCCCCATCCTGATCGACCTGGGCAAGACCCACACCATGCTGGGCGAGTACGAAAAGGCGATCCCCGTGTTCGAGCGCGTGCTGGAACTGGACCCGAGCAACGACGAGGCGACCAAGAACCTCAAGTTCCTGCGTTAAAACCCGCGTCGCCGCACAGCAGCCTTCCCGTCTTTTCTTTGGTGCCGCCCTTTCTTCTGCGCCGTTTCGCGCCGCTGCTGCTCCTGTCCCGCCTCGCGCCTGCCCTCGTTCTTCTGCTCCTTCCGCTCGTTCTTCTCCACCGCCCGCTCCTTCGGGGGGAAGCGTTCCTGCCCGCCGACCTGCTCCGCTACGTCGCTCCCTACAACGGCGTGGAAAAGGCGGCCCCCTCGAACGCCGATTCCGGTGCGGAGCCGCTGCCGTGGAACGTGCTGCGGTTCGACGGTATCGCCCAGTTTTACCCCTGGCGGCTGCAGGCGGTGCGGAGCATTCAAGACGGCCGGCTTCCGCTGTGGAACCCGTATCAGTTCGCGTTCGCGGGGGGCACGCCGCTGCTCGCCAATTCGCAATCGGCCCCGCTGTACCCGCCGAACGCGCTGTTCTACCTGTTTCCGCCCCGCCTGACCGGGTGGGTGTTCGGCCTGTCGGCCCTGCTGCACCTCGTGATCGCCGGCACGGGCATGTACCGGCTCGCGCGGGCGCTGCCGGTCGGCCGCGCGCCGGCCCTGCTGGCCGCCACGGCCTGGACGTTCTCCGGCCCCGTGGTGACGTGGCTCGCACTACCGACGTTTCTGGCCGTCGCCTGCTGGCTGCCGTGGCTGCTCCTCCTCATTCGCCGGGCGCACGAGACCTCCGGCGCCCGTTCCCAACGTCTGGCCGCCCTGGGCGCCGGGGCGGTCGCCGGAACGCTGATCCTCGCCGGGCATTTGCAGATCGCCTTCTATTGCTTGCTGGCCGCAGGCCTGTACGTGCTGTGGCGAGGGGCCAGCGTCGGCGGAACGCGCTTGCGGCACAGCCGGCCGCTGCTGCGCTGGCTCGCGGGCGTCGCGGGCGCCGGCCTGCTGGCGCTCTGCCTGGCCCTGCCGCAGATGCTGCCCTCGCTCGAACTCAGCCGCGTGTCGCACCGGGCCAGCAGCGGCGGAGCCGCACCGGATGAAGGTGCGTATCAAGCTTACTCGTCCACCGCGTTGCCGCCACGCAACTTAGTCACGCTGCTCGTCCCCGA
>JAUJNC010000391.1 GCA_030446525.1 Armatimonadaceae bacterium | reverse complement strand
TCCAGCCCCTGGTTCCGGCGCCCCTCGTCGAGGTCGCAGGCGGCGACGATGTCCATCCCGCCCACGCTCTTGATGGCCGCGATGTGCGCCCGCGAGCGCGCGCCGGTGCCCACGATGCCCCAGCGTATGGCCTTCTCCCCGGCGCTCGCCTTCCCGCCCGCGGCCGCGCCCGATCCCAGGCCCGCGGCGAGCCCGGTCGCCCCCAGGGCCGAGGTCCTCAGAAAATCCCTGCGTGAAAGGGGTGTCTCGCTCATTCTGCCTCCTTGTCGCTCCTCAGCGGATCGGGCTTATGCGCGGGATGGGCCAGAAGACGAAGAGGGCGCGGCCCACGACCCGGTCCCGGTCCAGCGGGCCCCAGATGTGCGAGTCGCGGGACTGGTTGCGGTTGTCGCCGAGCATGAAAAGCTCGCCCTCCCCCAGGCGCCGGGGGCCGTCGTCATAGGTGGGGTCCTCGCGCGTGTACGGCTCCTCCAGCACCCTGCCGTTGACCAGCGTCTGCCCGGGCGTGATGGTGATCGGCGTGCCCGGGATCCCGAGCTGCTGCGCGAGCTGCTCCTTGGTGATCTTGCGCTCGCCGCCCACGAGGACGTACTGGGGGAACAGCTTTATCGGCTCGTCCCCCAGGCTCAGGCGGCCGCGCAGGTAGTCGTGCACGCCGCTCATGCCGTCCCAGGTGACCACGTCGTCGCCCAGCCGCAGGAGGGCGGCCTTGACCTGGACGGTGTCCCCGGGCAGGGCGACCAGCCGCTTGATGAAGTCGATGCCGTCCACGCGCTCGTCGGTGGCCTCGGGCGGCGCGTTGAACACGACCACGTCGCGGTGCCGGGGCTCGTGCAGGCGGTACGAGAATTTGTCGACGATCAGCCGGTCCCGTTCCAGCAGCGTCGGCCGCATCGAGGCCGACGGGATGTAGAACGCCTGGGCCACGAACGGGCGCACAACGAGGAAGGCCAGGATCAGGACGAAGTTGATGGTGTCGCAGGTTTCGGCGACGGCCCGGGCCCACGGCTGCCGGGCGCGGGCCAGGGCGACGCGCACGAGCGTGAAGGCGGTGACGATCAGCACCACCCAGTGGGGGCCGATGTTGGCGATCTGATCGGTTATGGGTTGTGTTTGCATCCGGTTCCTTGTAGGGTTGATGGATGATGGTTAATAGAGGGGATGCTTTACCATCAACTATCCTCCATCAACCGCCACGGGCAGCGTGACGGTGAAGCGGGAGCCGCGGTTGAGTTCGCTTTCGGCGACGACGTCTCCTCCGTGCGCCTCGACGATGTGCTTTACGATGCTTAGCCCGAGCCCGGTTCCCGAGGTGCCCCCGGCCGTCTCGCCCGAGCGGAACTGCCGCGCCCGGTCGGCCCGCCAGAACCGCTCGAAGATGCGCGGCAGATCCTGCGACAGGATGCCGATGCCCGTGTCCGCGACGGTCAGGGCAGCCACCGCGTCCCGCCGCTGGAGGCTCACCGTAACCCGCCCGCCCGACGGCGTGTACTTGATGGCGTTGTCGAGCAGGTTGAACAGCACCTGGGCGATCTCGTCCCGGTCGGCGTCGATCAGGACCGGCGGCGAGGGCGCCAGGCTAACCTGGACGCCCCCCTTCTCGGCCTGCGACGCGAGCCGCGCGGCGACATCGGCCGCCAGAAAGGCCAGGTCGAAACGCGTCCGCTCCCGCCCGGTCGACTCGGCCCGGGAAAGCTCCAGCAGATCCTCGGAAAGCCGCACCAGGCGGTCCGCTTCGCGCAGGATGGTTTCCAGGAACACGGGGGCGATCTGCGGATCGCCCCCCGCGCCGTCCAGAAGCGTCTCGGCCGTGGCGCGGATCGAGGCGAGCGGGGTGCGCAGCTCGTGGGAAACGTTGGCGACGAAATCGGTGCGCACCGTGCGCAGCCGCAGAAGCTCCGTGCAGTCCTCCAGCACCACGAGCGAACCCGCCCCCCCCGGCTCCGGCACGGCCCGCACGCGCAGCGCCCGCTCGACGGGCCCGACCGTGCGCGTCTCGATCTCGCCCGCCGCGCCCTCCGCCAGCGCCCGCGCGTTCAGGTCGGCGATGGCGCGCGAATGGGTCGCCTCGAGGAGCGTCTGCCCCAGCAGCTCGCCTTCGGCGGGGGGGTAGGGGGCGTCGAGCAGCCGGCAGGCCGCCGCGTTGGCCCCCCGTATGCGCCCCGTGCGCTCCACCAGCAGGACGCCCTCGGAAAGCGCCTCCGCCAGACGCAGCGTTCGGGACCAGGCGTCCCCCGCCTGCGAGGCGCCCTCCCCCGGGACGGGCGCCTCGCCCTCCTCATCCGCCTTTGCGCTCCGCAGAGCGCCCAGAACCCGGTCCAGCGGCCCCGGCATCGCGCCCCCCTCAGCCTTTGAACTTGTAGCCGATGCCGCGCACGGTGAGCAGGTGCTCGGGCCGGGCCGGCGCCGGCTCGATCTTTTCCCGCAGCCAGCGGATGTGCACGTCCACGGTCCGGTCGTCCACGTAGGCGTCCTCCCCCCACACGCGGTCCAGCAGGGTCTGCCGGTCGAAGACGCGGCCGGGGTGCCGGGCGAACAGCGCCAGCAGGTCGAACTCTTTACGAGACAGGGACAGGGGCCGCCCCCGCAGCCACGCTTCGCGCTTGTCCGGGTCCACGGAAAGGCCCAGGGCGCCGACCGGCGGCGCGGCGG
>JAUJNC010000390.1 GCA_030446525.1 Armatimonadaceae bacterium | reverse complement strand
TGCACCGAGGCCTGCCTCACCCTGCTCGACCTCGTGGCCCAGGACAAGGCCGGGGAGCGGGTGCTCTTCTCCTGCGAGCAGCGGCGTAATGCCGAGCTGGCCGCGGAGGTGGGGGCACAAACGCGGGTGCGGGCGCTGAAGAACAACACCGACTACCACGGGCGCACCTACGGGACGCACGAGAACTACCTCTTTTCTCGCGCCATCCCGCTGGAGACCGTCGTCCGGGCCATGATCCCCTTCTTTGTCACCCGCCAGGTGTACGCCGGAGCCGGCAAAGTAGGTATCGAGACCAGCGGGGCGGGGGTGCAGCCGGGCTTTCAGCTCAGCCAGCGGGCGGACTTTTTCGAGGAGCGGATTGGGATCAACACCACCGCCCAGCGCCCCATCTTCAACACCCGCGACGAGCCCCACGCCGACAGGCAGAAGTACCGTCGCCTGCACGTGATCATCGGGGACGCCAACCGCTCGGAGTGGGCGACGGCGATGAAGGTGGGGACGACAGCCCTGGTACTGGATCTGGTGGAAGACGGCTGGGGACCCGCCCTCGACCTCCAGGACCCCGTGGCGGCCTTGAAGCTCGTCTCCCGAGGGCACGATCTGATGGCCACGGTCCGGCTCACGGACGGGCGCACCGTGCGGGCCCTGGACGTTCAGGAGCACTACCTGCGTGCCGCCGAGGGCGCCTTTGGCGGAAGGGACTCGGAGACGGATTGGGTGTTGCAGCAGTGGCGCCAGGTTCTGGAGGCCCTCGCCGGGGACGCCATGCCCTTCGCCAATCGCATCGACTGGCTGGCCAAGCGCCGCGTGTTCGACCAGGTGCGGGGGGCGGACGGGGCGTCCGAGGGGGGGTGGGACAATCCCGGGCTGCGCCGTCTCGACCTGGCCTACCACCTCGTCGATCCCTCCCTGAGCCTCTATGACGCCCTGGTGAAGCAGGGACGAATCCATCGCCTGGTCTCCGACGAGGACGTCGGCCGGGCCATGACCACCGCTCCGACGGATACCCGGGGGGCGGTACGGTCCCTGTTGCTGGCTCGCTTCGGGCCGGCCATCCGCCGGTTAGAATGGGACTCGGTGACGTTCGGGACCAACGGGCGCGAGGTGCGCCTGCAACTCTCCGCGCCGATGTGAAAAGCGCGGCCATCACAGGAGAAACTTTTGAGCCAGGGCAACCAGACCCAAATGCCGGAACCGTTCAACGCGGCGCGCTACGAAACGATGCGCTTCAATCGCTGCGGCAAGAGCGGCCTGAAGCTGCCGGCGCTGTCGCTGGGCGGCTGGCACAACTTCAGCGATCCGCAAGTCGCGCGGCAATTGATGATCCACGCTTTCGACCGGGGCATCACGCACTTCGACCTGGCCAACAACTACGGCATCCCGCCCGGCAGCGCCGAAGCAAGCGCCGGGCGGGTGCTGTCCGGCGACTTCGCTTCGCACCGCGACGAACTGCTGATCTCGACCAAGGCCGGTCACGAAATGTGGCCCGGCCCCTACGGAATCGGCGGCTCGCGCAAGTATCTGCTGGCCAGCCTCGACCAATCGCTGCGGCGCCTGAAGCTCGATTACGTCGATATTTTCTACTCGCACCGCTTCGATCCCGACACGCCGCTCGAAGAGACGATGGGCGCGCTGCATCAGGCGGTGCAGTCGGGCAAGGCGCTGTATGCCGGCATCTCCAATCACGACGCGGCGCAGGCCGTGGAGGCCGCTTCGATCATGCAAAGCCTGGGCACGCCGCTCTTGATTCATCAGGCGAAATATTCGATGCTGTCGCGCCAGATCGAGAACGGGGTGCTGAACCACTGCGCCCGCCTGGGGCTGGGCACCATCGCCTACAGCCCCCTGGAACAGGGGCTGCTGACCGGCAAGTATCTGGACGGCATCCCCGCCGATTCGCGGGCGGCGCGGGCCGGCGAACACCCTGCCGCCGCCCGCTTGCGCGCTCGCCTCACGCCGCCGATGGTGGAGAAGCTGCGCGGCCTGAATGCCATCGCGCGCGAGCGTGGCCAGACCCTGGCGCGCCTGGCGCTGTCGTGGGCGTTGCGTGATCCCGCCGTGACGAGCCTGCTGGTGGGAGCCAGTCGCGTCGAGCAGCTGGACGATAACTTGGCCGCGCTGCAGGACGCGCCGCTGGGCCGCGAAGAATTGCAGCGCATCGAAGCCATTCTGGGCTGAAATTTCGACAAGATTCAAAGGAGATTCAAGCATGACAGCCGACGCACAAAGCCAGGAGGATATGATCATGACGTTCACTACCGTCCCCACAACCACAGCCGGACAGTTCGCGCCCACGCCTGAAGAGTTGCAAGGCTGGGAACGCGACGGCTACATCGTGCGAGAAGGCGTGTTTGCGCCCGAAGAGTGCGACGAACTCATCGCCCGCGCCACCAGACTCGCGCGCGACGAAACTCTGGTGCCCGAAGTGCGCCGCCGCCAGAACGCCCTGGCCCAAGAGCGGGGCCAGAAAGACGACGGCGCGCCGATCATGCACAGCGTCACGCGCCCGCACATCTACGACGCGCACTTCCGCGCCCACATCCGCGACCCGCGCCTCGCCGACGTGGGGTCGGCGATCTTGGGTCCCGACCTGAAGATGCACAACGCCCTGTTTATCTTCAAGGCGCCGGGCGTCGGCCTGCCGTTCCCGTGG
>JAUJNC010000389.1 GCA_030446525.1 Armatimonadaceae bacterium | reverse complement strand
CGGCAGAGTCGCCGTTACCCCCTCCTCGTCGGTCCCGCCCAGGTCGAACTGGTTCCCTTCCTCGCGCCCCGCCCGCGTGGCGAACAGGCGGTCGTAGATCTCGCGCAGGCGCTCGACCTCTTCCCGCGTCGTGATGGCGGGCAGGGCCAGGTAGCCCTCGCGGTGATAAAAGGCGATCTGCTCGTCGGTGAGGGTGATCGTGGGCTGCAACTTCGGGTTCCTCCTTGTCAGGGTATTGTCGGGTGCTCGGCTGGTTCCTCTTCTTCCTCCTCAGCCGTCTGCCTCGGCCCCGCCGCCGGCGTGGCCGTGGTCACGTGGATCGCGGCCGGCGCCGGTTCCATCAGGCCGGAGCCGTCGCCATCCCTGTCGTCCCCCCCGCGCGCCAACACCTGCTCCACGAACGGGTGGGCGCGGTTCAGGCGGACGACCGAGATCTGGCGGCCGTCGAACTCCAGCGCGTCGGCGGTGAACAGGTCCTGCTCCACCGCCTGGGTGACGAAGTCCTGGATCTGGTAGGCGTCGAGCCGCCTGGCCCGGGGTGAAACGGGCGCGAGGTCCGGCGGCAGGGCGCGGGGGTCCCGGTGGCCTTTGTTCCACACGCTCTGGGCCACCTTCTTCGCGGTCACGTACGGGTAGCGGCCTTCCAGCTCGTCGGCCGTGCGCGTGATGTCCCCGTACACGTCCTCGTAGTCCGACAGGAGGCGCTCCGGCGCGATCCTGTCGTCGGGGTCGTCGCCCTCAAACACCCACTCGTCCCCTTCCGGCGCCTCGCCCCCCGCCAGCGCCGGCAGCTCGTCGCCCGGCGGCAAAACGAACCGCTGCTTGCCCCGCGCCACGATCTTGACCCGGCCCTGCTGTTCCGCGTACCGCACCAGGTCGCCGAACCGGGCGAAGCCGTAGTTCTCCGCCCGGAAGCCGGACAGCCGCTGCGTCATCTGGCCGCCCAGCCCGGCGAGGAGCGGGTAGCTCCCGCGCTCCCGCTGTTCTCGCACCAGATCGACGAGGAAATCCAGGGCGGCGCTCAGATCCGCGGCCTGATCCGCGCCGGGCGGCGGCTGCGCCGGGGACGCGGCGTCGCCCGATCCCGTCGGCGCTTCCCCGGACGCCTCCAGCAGCAGCTCGTCGTCGGGCAGCACCGCCGTGTCCTGGCCGTTGATGCGGACGACGCGCAGGATGCCCTTCTGCTCCGCGTCGCGGACCAGGTCCCCGAACCGGACGAACCCGTAATCCTGCGGCCGGAACCCCGCGACGCGCAGCGGCATCTGGAGCCCGAGCCAGGACAGCAGCGGGTAGTATCCTTTGTCCCGCCGCTCGCGGGTCAGCCCGACCAGCACCTGGAGGGCACTGTCCAGATCGCCGGCCACGATCTGCTGAGACGGGACCGCTTCCTGGCTGCCGGGGTCGAGCAGGTCGTGGTAAAACACGAGCCGGTCCACCCGCTGGCCGATCGCCTCGGCCGTGTTCCCGGCGACGCCGATCACGACGATCTCGCTGCCGCGCAGCCGCAGCGAGTTGATGATGTGCACGACGCTGTGGTCGCCGGAGACGAGCACGAACGTGTTGATGTGGGGGTGGGTGAAGCTGACCTCCACGCAGTCGGCGGCCATCTTCACGTCCACGCTGTTGCGGACCCGCTCCGGGCTGTAGGGGCTCGAGCGGCCCGGCACGTAGACGGGCTCGATGCCGGCGCGGTACAGGCGCATCGGGTCGTGCGAGCGGCGGTGGTCGTAGTCCTGCCAGTCGGCGTACGCCCGCGCGACGACGAGGCGGCCGTAGCCCGCCGCCGTCCTGGTGAGCAGCGGGACGTCCGGCTCCTCGCCGCGCTCGCGCAGGCTGTACTTGATGTTCTCCCAGTCGATGAAGAGGGCGACGTACTTGCCGGCCGTCGGGTCGGCCGCCGCCTGCCGGGCGGGGTTGCGCACGTCGGTGAAGGGTTCCTGGATCATGTCCCGCTTTCGCTAAAGGGGAAGCTCCGGGATCTCGACCCAGCACCGTTTTTGCCAGGATTCGATGCCTTTCTCGGCCAGCTGGACGCCCTTCGCGCCCGCCCGCAGGTCCCAGGGGAACGGCTCGTCCAGGACGACGTGCCGCAGGAACATTTCCCACTCCACCTTGAAGGCGTTGTCGTAGTCCTGGTGGCGGGGGACCGGCGTCCACCCGGCCTTGAAGTCGATCGGGCTGTCGATGTCCGGGTTCCAGACCGGGCGCGGCGTGGCCCCGTAGGGCTGGATCGCGCAGTCGCGCAGGCCGGCCACGGCCGAGCCTTTGGTGCCATCCACCTGCAGGGTCAGCAGGTCGTCGCGCCGCACGCGCACGCACCACGACGAGTTGAAGTGCGCGATCACGCCGCCTTCGAGCTCGAACGTGGCATAGGCCGAGTCGTCCGCCGTGCACGTGTAGGGCCGGCCGTCCTCGTCCCAGCGCTCTTTGACGTGGGTAGCTCCCAGGCACGAAACGGCCTTGACCGGGCCGAACAGGTTGTCCAGCACGTAGCGCCAGTGGCACAGCATGTCGATGATGATGCCCCCGCCCTCCTCTTTCCGGTAGTTCCAGGAGGGCCGCTGCGGCGCGACGGCGTCGCCGCCCTGGAAGACCCAGTAGCCGAACTCGCCGCGCACCGACAGGATCTCGCCGAAGAACCCGGTGTCGATCAGCATCTTG
>JAUJNC010000388.1 GCA_030446525.1 Armatimonadaceae bacterium | reverse complement strand
GCCACGACATCCCCGGGTCAGCCCCCCGCATCGCCCCCGCCGCGCCGGGATAAGGAGGCGGACACTCCCCGCCCCTTGTCGCTGCGCACCCGGCTGCTCGCCCTGCTGATCACCGGCGCGGTGCGCGTCCTCTGCGCCACCCTGCGCCTCCGGGTCGAAAACGAGGCGACGGTACAAAGGCTGTTGGCGGAGAACAAGGGGCTGATCTTTGTCACCTGGCACGGGCGGGTCCTGATCCCGCTGCACGTCTCCCGCGGGCGCGGCTACTGGACCATCATCTCGCTGTCGCGCGACGGCGACCTGCAGGCCGAGAACTTCCGCCGGGCCGGTTTCCGCATCATCCGCGGCTCGACAAGCCGGCGCAGCGTCGCCGCGACGCGCGAGGTGTTGACAGCGCTGGAGGGCGGGGGCGTGCTCGCGTTCGTCCCGGACGGGCCGCGCGGCCCGTCGCAGAAGGCGCAGGGGGGCGTCGTGTATTTCGCGCAGCGCTCCGGCCGGCCGATCATCCCCGTGGGCATCAGTGCCTGGCCGCGCTGGTTCGCCCCCTCGTGGGACCGATTCCTGGTGCCCTGGCCGTTCGCCCGCGCTGTCTGGCTGAACGGCGACCCGATCTACGTCGGCCCCGACGACGATCTGGACGCGGCCGCCCTCGGCGTCGAGCAGGCCATCAACGCCCTGGAAGCCGAAGCCGAGCGCCGCGTCGCGCCCGCGAAAGCCGGCGGGTGAATTTGCCGGCGCCGGTTCGGGTATAATGGAACCGTCACGCATCCAGAAAAAAACACAGGAAAACTTCGTTTCTAACATGGCAAGGAGAAACAAGACCACGATGGCACCTGAAGGAACGGTGGCGCCGCCGGCCCTGGACAAAGAGAAGTTCCTCCATTTCTACGAGCAGATGGTCCACATCCGCGAGTTCGAGGAGCTGTGCGTCCGGGCGTACCGCCAGGGGACCCACGGCATCGGCGGCTACCTGCATGTCTATTCGGGCGAGGAGGCCATCGCGGTCGGCATCATCGGCGCGCTGCGCCCGGACGACTACTTCCTGGGCCACTACCGCGACCACGCCTACGCCCTGGCGCGCGGGACCGAGCCGGGGCCCGTCATGGCCGAGATCTGCGGCAAGGCGACCGGCAGCTCCAAGGGCAAGGGCGGCTCGATGCACATCTGCGACGCGGGCCGCAACTTCTTCGGCGGCTACGGCATCGTCGGCGGCAACGTCCCGATCGCCATGGGCATCGGCAAAGCGATCCGCTACCGGGGCGGCGACCAGGTCTGCGTCTGCTTCTTCGGCGACGGCTCGATGAACCAGGGGGGCTTCCACGAGACCCTCAACATGTGCCAGCTGTACAAGCTGCCGGTCCTCTTCGTCCTGGAGAACAACGGGTACGCCATGGGCACGTCGATCGAGCGGTCCCACGCCAACCCGGACCTCACGGACCGCGTCGGCTCGTACGCCATGAAGCGCGAGCGCATCGACGGGCAGGACGTCATCGGCGTGCACAACCGCGTCCGCGAGATCATCGGTGAGATGCGCGAAACGCACGAGCCGTTCTTCCTGGAGTGCATGACCTACCGCTACCACGGCCACGGCGCGGCAGACAACGAGCCGACGCAGAGCACCTACCGCACCCGGGACGAGATCGAGCAGTGGCGTTCGCGCGACCCGATCACTCTGCTGGAGCGGGCGCTGATCGAACACGAGGCGCTTTCCGACGCGGACCGCGACCGCATCCACCGCGAGGCCCGGGAGGCCGCCGCCGCCGCGCTCAAGTTCTCGGATGATTCGCCGAACCCGGCGCCCGACGAACTCCTCAAAGACGTCTACGCATAGAAGAGAAACATGGCGCAACTACGTTACACGGAAGCCCTGACCTTGGCGCTCCAGGAGGAGATGGATCGCGACCCGGACGTCTTCATCGTGGGCGAGGAGGTCGGGCAGTACCAGGGCACGCTCGAAGTCACCAAGGGTTTTCTGCAGAAGTACGGCCCGGAGCGTGTCGTCGACACGCCCATCTCCGAGATCGGGATCGTCGGCATGGCGATCGGCGCGGCGATGGCGGGCCTGCGGCCGGTGGCCGAGATGATGCGCATGGACTTCGCCCTGCCCGCCTATGACCAGATCGTGCAGCACGCCGCCAAGATCCGCTACATGTTCGGCGGCCAGTTCAAGGTGCCGCTCGTCATCCGCGGGCCCGGCGGCGTGGTGAACCAGCTTTCCGCCCAGCACTCGCAGTCGCTGGAAACGCTGTTCGCGCACATCCCCGGCCTCAAGGTCGCCTGCCCGGCCACACCCGCCGACGCCAAGGGGCTGCTCAAAACGGCGATCCGCGACGACAACCCGGTCATCTTCCTGGAGGCGCTGAAGATCCAGATGCAGCGGGCGGAGCGCTGGGAACAGATCCAGCCGGGGCTGGCGGAGGTGCCGGACGACCCCGAGTTTACGGTCCCGTTCGGCCAGGCGCAGGTGCTGCGGGAGGGGACCGACGTCACCCTCATCGGCTACTCCACCATGACGGTCGCGTGCCTGCGGGCCGCCCAGATGCTGGCCGAGGAGGGCGTCAGCGCCGAGGTCGTCGACCTGCGGACGCTGCTGCCGCTGGACATGGAGACGCCGCTGCGCTCGGTCAAGAAGACGCACCGCGCGGTCGTGGTGCAGGAGCAGTGGGG
>JAUJNC010000387.1 GCA_030446525.1 Armatimonadaceae bacterium | reverse complement strand
CCCACGACGGTGACGCCGGCCGCCTGCCATGCCCTGGCCAGGGACACATCCAGGGTCCGCCCCCGGGCGGCCGCGCCGTCGGCGGTGGCCGGGCCTTCCGGGCCGGGCACGGCCTTCGCCCCGCCCACCAGGGCCACGAAACGCGCCGCGTTTTCCGGCACCTCCCCGGAGACGAGGCCTTCGCGGCGGAACGCGTCGAGGACGGGCGAGGGCTGACCGCTCACCAGGAGCGGCGCCAGACGCTCCGCCCCGGCGGAGATGTGTTCGGCGTCGCCCTCGGCTTTCGTACCGGGCGTGGCAAGCAGCGGCGGCGAGGGGGGATCGCCGGACATCTCGGAGGACGCGCGCCCTCGCCACGCGTCCTCGGACAGCTCGACGCGCGTCACGAGCGCCCCGGCCAGTCGCAGCGCCTCGGCGGCCCGCTCGGCGGCATCGGCGTAGTCGCCGGTCTGCACCACCAGCACCGGCTGTCCGGCGAGTTTGCCGGCTACCAGGCGCGGCAGCAGGGCGCGCAGCGCCTCCTCGTTCCGTACCGCCTCCTGCGTTTCGCGCTGCAGTTCGCCGACCCGGGTGTCCAGCTTCTGCAGGTTGGTGTCCAGGTTTCGGATGAAAAAACGGGTCTGCCGCTCCACCAGGGGCGCGCCGACGAACGCCGTGCCGACGAGGATGCCGATGCCCAGGGCGAGAAACACGGCGGCCAGCGACGCGATGTGAAAGCGGAGGTCGGAAGACATGTCACCCCAACAGGACGCGGAACCACAGGACCACGAAGCGCCAGGCCAGCTGCACCGGGGGCGTGCTCCAGAGCAGAACCCCGACCGGAAACAGGGCGGACAGCAGCAAAAAACTGAACAGCGGCGCGAGCTTCTCCCGCTTGCCGTAGAGCCGCGACACCCCGCGGGCGTCCACCAGGCGGTTCCCCACCTTGAGGCGCACCAGGAACGTGCTCGCCATGCCGCGCCGCCCCTTGTCCAGGAAGTCCTCGAGGTTGGTGTGCGTCCCCACGGCCACGATCAGGTCGGCGCCCTTCTCGTAGGCCAGCAGCAGGGCGGCGTCCTCGCTGGTGCCCCGCACGGGGAACGTGTGGGCATCCAGGCCCAGGGCGCGGACGCGCGCGAGGCCGGGCGCCGTCGGCCCTTCGCGCGATCCAGTGTACGCGTGGACCACCAGCTCCGCGCCGCAGCGCAGCGCCGCGTCTCCCACCGAATCCATGTCCCCCAGGATGATGTCGGGGCGGATGCCGGAAGCGAGCAGCGTATCGGCCGCCCCGTCCACGGCGATCACCGCGGGACGCTGTTCGCGCAGGTAGTGACGGAGCCGGCGCAGGTCTTCCTCGTAGTTCTCGCCGCGCACGGCCACCAGGACGGGCCGGCCGGCGATTGGCGCGCGCACGTCCGGGACGCTCACCGGGTCGAGCAGCAGGGCGCGCTCCTCCTCCCGGGCCAGGTAGCGCAGGGTGTTTTCGGCGAAAGCCGACAGCTCGGCGTCCAGGTTCGCGCGCGCCGCCTGGAGACGTTGTTCCACCACCTCGGGCGTGAGCGCGCGCAGGGGCGCGGCCGGGGCGCCGTCGCCCCGCAGAAGGTAGTCATCCCGGATAACCACCCGCTCCCCGTCCGCCAGAACCGCGAACAGATCCGGCGCTTCCCCCTCGTCGCGGCACAGATCGTAGAGGGGGATGCCTGCCTCGAGCAGCACGCCGGGGCCGCGGTTCGGGTAGCGGCCCGTGATGGACGGCTGGTTGTTGACGACGGCGAGGGGGCGGCGCCGGGTCAGGGCGCGCGCGGCCACCGCATCCAGGTCGGCGTGGTCGAGTATGGCGACGGCGCCGGGCGCGAGCCGCGCCACCAGGTCCTTGGTGCGCCGCCCCAGTCGCGCCGGGCCGGCCAGCGCCTGCTCGGCCGCCGCCTCCCTTGCCTGTTTGGTCACCAGCCGCGTCACGCTTCCCATGTGTACCGTTATTGTACCGCGTCCTTGCCGGTTTTTTAAGTATCCGCGCATTGTCCATCAAGGGCGGCGTGCGTAGAACGGGTACAATGCTTGCATCAACGGGAGCATGTTATGCGGGCAAGCGGGGCAGAAAGGAACTAGAAGATCATGGTTTTGAGAACAAAGGTACGACCGAGGGAGGATACCGCAAATGGTACCATGCTGACGGGAGCCGTGTTCATATCCGGCCCAACGGGGAGGTTGTCCGCACAGGCCCTAAAATCCCCAAATCCGGTAAGCCTGACGAGACATACCGTACATACCGCCCGCGCATCGACCAGAATGGAAACAGGACCGACAGCCACAACACAGGAGAGAAGATACAGTCGTGAAGCTGAGCATCTTACGAGCGACCGTCATCCCTTCCGGTGGTGTAGCAGGATCAGGGCCGCTTCTTAAACTGTGAGTGCATAGGTGCCTTATGAAGCTCGAAGAAAAAGTAACCAGAGGGTTTGTCGTTCACATTCACAGCATTGACTACGACGCTGTGAACAATCGTCTGGTCGTAAAATTCGTTAGCAACCCTGAAGAGTCATCGCTCGCTCGCATTTTGATCTTTTCGGACATCCACGATTTCTCAGAAGAGTGGGATGAAGACGCCGATGAAGACTGCCTAGACTCGCTCATTGGTTTAGACGAGTATACACAAGGAGCCGCGGTAAGGTACGTGATCCGTACGGAACAACGCGAGATAACCTTCCGTACCG
>JAUJNC010000386.1 GCA_030446525.1 Armatimonadaceae bacterium | reverse complement strand
AGGTCGAAGGCGTCCGCGATGAAGCTTGCCTGAGCACTCATCCGGGCCGGGGAGGGCGAGTCGTAGACCACCAGCAGCGAGCGCCGCTCGCCGCCTCCCCGCCGACTGAAGGTCATCCCCTCGGCGTGGTCCTCGCCCGTACCATAAGGTACGTCCAGCATTTTCACGATCTGCTCCTCGAAAACGGCGGTGTCCTCATCGCCGGGCGGGTTCGCGCCTCCCTGCCAGCGGTACACTCCGGCAGGACCATCCAGACCCATCGTCGGGCCAGCCAGCAGCAGCAGGTCGTCCCCGTCGATGCACATTTCCCGAATGCCCAGGCCACGAAGGTCCAGGAAGTGCTTGCGGTATTTGCGCTCCTTCGGCCCGATCTTTCTCAGCTTCAGTTCGCCCGTGTCGGCCTCTTTTAACTCGAGTTCCAGCACCACGGCATAGCCGCGCAGCACCGGCCCGCGCAGTCCCAGAAAGACACGGGTGCCGGAGACGGCCAGCCCTTCGATGTCCAGGCCGTTGTCTTTGCTGGGAACCTTCAGAGACCAGGCCAGGTGCTCATCCTCGGCCAGCGCCTCGGTCAGGTCGTTGCCCTTCGCGTTGCCGCGCAAGAGAGCTGCCGTGCGCCGCTTGCCCCTATCTTTAGCCTGCACGGCCAGGGTGGGGACGCCGTATTCGGTCACCACCGGAATGCGCGCCAACAGGAACCGGTTGCTGTCGGTGGTCACCTGCGACAGCGCCTCCAAATTCCGCCGCATCTTCTTGTCTTGATCCGGCTTGCCGCGCTTCAAGCTGTGGGAGCCGGTCATCCACAGATAACCATCGGCGTAGTCCAGCCCCTCCATGTCCACCTCTGCGTCCTTCTTTCCGGGCAGGTCGATGAAGTCGGCGATATCGAAGACAGCGTGGCTGGCATACGCATCTTCACCCTGCCGGACCAGACGCGTAAGGCGGACGGTCTCGTCAGAGGCGACCCAGAGCGTGTCACCGATCTCCACGGCCACCGATAGATCGCCGCGCTCCTCCTTGCCGTCTTCGGTACGGTTCAGGTGCGGGTCGAACTGCAGGAGCACGTGGCGCAAGTTGGCGTTCATAAAGGTCTCCTCACCGGTCTCAGTATACCTCTGCTGCCGAAGCGGTCTCGTCGGTACGCGCACTCCTACCATCACCGAAGTGGAAAAAAGCCTCGTGCTTCTGCGGCACGAGGCTCTTCTCCAAGCGGAAAGTGGGGAAGTCGTTACCAGCGGCCCTGGCGCAGCGACAGGTAGTACGCGTTGTCGCCGTTGCGCTGCGAGAAGCGCAAAGCGAGATTCTGCCGATTGCCCAGGCTGTAGTTCAATGTCGCACTCAGCAGATCGCTGTTTTTGACGTGGCGCGCCATCTGATGCGAAATGGCCAGAGTCATCTTCGAGTTCAGGCGCAGGGAAGCCGTCGGTGAAACGAAGCGGTACGCGCTGCCACGCCGGGCACCCTCGGAATAGCGCAGGCCAAGGTTCTGAAACGGCCCAAGCTTCGCATAGCTTACCTGGAGACTCAGGATGTTGTCGTGGAACTTCCCGAACTGTTCGGGACGGGTGCTGGCCCGCACCGTCAAACCGCCGGACAGAGCGGCGTTCGCGCTGTGCATCTGATAACGGCGGTAGAAGCTGCCGTCGAGCCGCTTGGCATCATAGTACGTGCTGGATAAGCTTAGCTGGCGCACGACCCCGCCCTGCCACTGGCCGCCCCAGGAAAGGGTGCTTTCGGTTTCTCGGACGTTGGTGTGCGGAATCAGACCACTGGGGGCGCGGAAGCCCCGACTGGTCTGAGCGGTGCGAAGGATAGCGCTGACGCCCCGCGCCCGGTACGTGCCGTTCGCATTCCAGCGCTCGCCGCGCCCCTTGTTATCCTGGGAGCGCGCGTAGGCGAAGCTGCTTGTCCAGCCGCTGCTCCGGGAAGGGACGGCACGACGATCCGTTGCTGCGCGCGTGCCACCGCCGGAGAAGCTGCCCTGCACCTGCCAAACGCCGCTGTTCGTCTTTTTGTCGTCACGATTCACGTAGCCAAATGAGAGTGCCGCGCCGGGGGCAACCGTTTCCCGCCACTGCATCGCCGTGTCACGCCGCTCACGTCCCAACGCCCGCAGGATGCCGACGCTGCTCGTGCCGCCGGGATTTCCGTAAAGCTTCAGGGCGGAGTCGAAACGCGGGATCCGCTGCGGAGTGAAGATACTGCCCCGCATTTCGTCCTGGAACCGGAAGTACGCGCTTCCCTCCTCGAAGAAGGGCCGTCGCTCCGAGGTCAGCCGCTCGGTATAGGAAAAGTCAATATCCGGGGCATCGGTATTGGCCTCATCCTCACTCGGACTGGTTGCTCCCACCAGAGTAAGGCGCGGCGTGATCGGCAGGCGCGCTTCCAGCCGTCCCGTTCCCGTTGTCCCCGCCGTGCCTCCGCCCGTGCGCGTCAGGACGGCGGCGGTGTTTTTAGGCGCGGTGTAGGAAAGGATGGTGACAGGCGGGCGGGCGGTGGTCATGCTTGTCGAAGGGCGATTGGGACGGACACTGACCCATTGGTGTGGTGCCGTGCCTTCGCTGCCGGCGACGCCTCGCGTGAAGCCGACCGCCATTGTCACCGGCTTACCTTCCCCCGGATAGGCGATCTTCTCCCAGGGAATCGCCATCTCGGCGGTCCATCCCTCTTTTGTCCGCTTCACGGCTGCCTGCC
>JAUJNC010000385.1 GCA_030446525.1 Armatimonadaceae bacterium | reverse complement strand
CGCCCGGCCAGAAAAGCGCGCAGGGCGTCGCGCCGGCCCGCCGGGACGCGCACGGTGTACTGGTGGTAGGTGTGCAGGTTCTCCGGCTGGCAGCACGGCAGCTGCACGCCCGGGAGCCCCGCGAAGGCGGCGTCGTAGAAGGCGGCGTTCCGCTGCCGGGCCGCGTTCCAATGGGGCAGGCGCGGCAGCTTCACCTCGAGCACGGCGGCCTGCACGGCGTCCAGGCGCGAGCAGATGCCGACATACGTATAGGCGTAGGTGCCCTTGGAGCCGTGGAAGCGCAGGTAGCGCAGCTTCTCGGCCAGGGCGTCATCGCTGGTCAGTATCATGCCCCCGTCCCCGGCCGCGCCCAGGTTCTTGGTCGGGTAAAAAGACAGCGTGGTAAGAAGCGACCAGGAGGCGACGGGCCGCCCCTGGCGCTCCGAGCCGATGGCCTGCGCGGCGTCACCGACGAGGGGAAGCCCGTGGGCGCGGGCGATGCGGGAAAGCGCGCCCGTGTCGGCCGCCTGTCCGAACAGATGCACCGGCAGGATCGCCCGGGTGCGCGGCGTTATCTTGGCCCGGACGCGCTCCGGATCGAGATTAAAGGTGGCCGGGTCGATGTCGGCGAATACGGGCGTGGCGCCCAGCAGCGCGATGGTCTCGGCGGTGGCGACAAAGGTGAACGGGGACGTGATGACCTCGTCGCCCGGGCCGATCCCGAGCGCCAGGAGCGAGAGCAGGAGCGCGTCCGTGCCCGAATTGACGCCGATCCCGTGTCCGGCCCCGCAGAACGCGGCGATCGCCCGCTCCACGCGGGCGACGGTCTCGCCCAGAATGAAGCCGCCCGTTTCGAAGACGGAAAGGACCGCGGCGTCGATCTCGGGCTTGAGCCCTTCGTACTGCGCGCGCAGGTCCGCCATCGGCACGTCCACACGATCTCCCTTGCTACTCGGCAACGATGCGCGATCCCTTCGCGATCAGGCTGCCGGAGGCGAACACCGCCGGCACCGCGACGTTGGCCTCGGGCTCGACGCGCACGCCGTTGTCCAGGATCACGCCGGAAAGCGCCACCCCGTCGCCGACGATGACGCCGTCCTCGAGGATGCAGTCGGCCAGCGTCGCGTTCTCGCCGATGCGGCAGTTCGGCCCGATCACGGTCATGCCGGTCACCGACGTCCCCGCGCCCACGCGCGCCCGCGCGCCCACGTGCACCGTGGGGGCGATGTGGGCGGTGGGGTCCACCTCCACCCCCTCCTGCGCCCAGTACCCGGCCGAAGTCCACTCCCCCGGCATGTCGACGGCGATGTCGCGCTCCAGGATGGCCCGCGTCGCCTCGCGGTACTGTTCCGGGCGCCCGATGTCCAGCCAGTAGCCGTCACGGACGACGGCGTAGATCGGCCGGCCTTCTTCGAGGAACCGGGGATACGTTTCCCGCTCCACCGAAACGGGCCGCCCCGTCGGGATGGCGTCGAGCGCGGGGGGCTCCATCACGTAGATGCCGGCGTTGATGTAGTCCACCCCGGTCCGCTCCACGTTGGGGTTGGCGGCCAGCATCTTTTTGGTGGCCTCGGAGGGCTCCCGGAACTCCCGCACGCGCCCTTCCTCGTCGGTGATGATGACGCCGTAGGGGGACGGGGACGGCACCTCCTTCAAGGTCAGGGTGACCAGGGCGTTCTTCTCCTGGTGGAACCGGACGACGGAGGAGATGTCGAAGTCGGTCAGCACGTCGCCGTTGAGCACGACGACGGTGCTGCGGCCCGCGATGCTCTGCGCGTTCTTGATGGCGCCCGCCGTGCCCAGCGGCTGCTCCTCGATGGCGTAGCGCATGGTGACGCCGAACCGCGAGCCGTCGCCGAAATGGTCCGCGATCTTGTCGGCCATGTAGTTCGTGCAGAAGATGATCTCGCTGATCCCGTGTCTTTTGAGCAGGGCGACCTGGTACTCGAGGAACGGGCGGTTCACCACCGGGATCAGCGGCTTGGGGCGCGTGTACGTCAGCGGGCGCAGACGCGTGCCCGCCCCCCCGGCGATAATGATTCCCTTCATTCCATTGCGTTCTCCTCGTGCTCTGGTGAGGTGTTCAGTCGGGCGCGCAGCCAGTCCGCGAGGCCCTGCCCGTGGTCCGGGTCCTGCAGGGCGAAGGCGGCGAACGCGCGGAAGTAAGAGTCCAGCCCGCCGATGTCGTGCCGCGCTTCCCCGCGCCCGAGCGGGACGGCCACGCCGGGCCGGCCCTCCTGGAGCATCGCCCGGAGCGCGTCGGTCAGCTGCACCTCGCCGCCGCTGCCGGGGGGCGTCCTGCGCAGGTAAGCGAAGACGTCGGGCGCGATCACATAGCGCGCGGCGGCGGCGAGATCGGACGGCGCCTCCGCGGGGGCGGGCTTCTCCACGATGTCGGTGATGCGCAGGTACGAGGGGTCCCTTTGCCCGTCCGCGGCGGGTTTCACGACGCCGTACCGGGAGATACGCTCCGGGGGGACGCGCTGCACCGCCAGCCCCACGGCCGCCTCCTGCGCCGCGAAGGTGTCCACCAGGCGGCGGGTCAGCCCGCCCGGGGCGGGCTCCTCGAAGATGGCGTCCCCGAGCGCCACCACGAAAGCGGCGCGCCCCTCAAGCAGCGGCGCGGGCGGGGGGTCGGCGGCACCCCGGCCCCGCCACACGGGCGGGCGGACAATGGCGCAGGCCCTCCCCCCGCCCCCCGCCCCCGCCCACGGGC
>JAUJNC010000384.1 GCA_030446525.1 Armatimonadaceae bacterium | reverse complement strand
AAAGCATCCCGCGCGTGGCGTCAGGTGAGCCACGTGAACCATCGGCGGGCGGTCGTGGACGGCTCGATGTTGGTGATGGTGCGGCCCGGCACGTTGTACAGGAGGACCGGCAGCGGGGTGGCGTCGGCGATGGCGCGGAAGTGCCGGTACAGGCCCTCCTGGCTGGGCTTGTTGTAGTAGGGCGCGACCGACAGCAGGGCGTGCGCCCCGGCCTCGGCGGAGCGCCGGGCCAGCTCGACGGCCTCGGCCGTGTTGTTGCCGCCCGCGCCCGCGATCACCCAGGCCGTCCGGGAAGCGGGCGCCGCGTCGCGGGCGGCCGCGCAGACGGCGCGGACCAACTCCATCTTCTCGTCCAGGGTCGTCGTCGAGGACTCGCCGGTCGTGCCGTTCACGACCAGGCCGTCCGAGCCGTTGTGCCAGAGCCAGCGGGCGAGGTCCCCCGCGCGCCCCGCGTCGACGCGCCCGCCCGAGTCCATGGGGGTGGCCATCGCGGTGATCACGTGCCCGAAGCGGGCCGATTCACCTCTCACGGGGTCCACCTCACGGCGTTCTTCTCGATAAGGAGCTGCGCGATCTGGAAGCCGTTCAGCGCCGCGCCCTTGAGGATCTGGTCGCCCGAAACGAACAGGTCGACGGCGCGGGGGTGGCTCAGGTCTTCGCGGATGCGGCCCACCAGCACGTCGTCCCTGCCGGACGCGTCGAGCGGCATCGGGAACCGGTTCTTTTCGCGCTCGTCCACGACCGTGACGCCGGGGAAGGCGTCCAGGGCGCTGCGGACGGCGCCCTGGGATGGCCGCTCCCCGGCGAACTCGACGTTGACGCTTTCCGAGTGGGCGCGCAGGACGGGCACGCGGACGCAGGTGGCGGTCACGGCGAGGTCCGGCTCGTGCAGGATCTTGCGCGTTTCGTGCACCATCTTGCGCTCCTCCTCGTTGTAGCCCGTCTCGTCGATGGCGCTGTTGTGCGAGAACAGGTTGAAGGCGATCTGGTGGGGGAACACCTCGCGGGTCACCGGCTCTCCGGCCAGAAGCGCCCGCGACTGCTGCTCCAGCTCGCGCATGGCGGACGCGCCCGCCCCCGAAGCGGCCTGGTAGGTCGAGACGACCACGCGCCGCACCGGCGACAGGCGGTGCAGCGGGGCGAGGGCCATCAGCAGGATGATGGTCGAGCAGTTCGGGTTGGCGACGATGCCCCGTTGCCCCAGGGCGTCGTCCCCGTTCACCTCCGGGACCACGAGGGGGACGGCCGGGTCCATGCGGAACGCCGACGAGTTATCCACGACCACGGCCCCGGCCTCGGCCGCGGCGGGCGCGAACTTCTTGGAGACGCTGCCGCCCGCCGAGAAGAAGGCGATGTCCACGCCCGCGAACGAGCCCGCGGTCAGCTCCTCCACGGGGAGCTCCTCGCCCCGGAAGCGGACGCGCCTGCCGGCGGAGCGCGCCGACGCCAGCAGCTTCAGCGACGCGAGGGGGAACGGGCGCTCCTCCAGCAGCTTCAGGAACTCCGCGCCCACCGCCCCGGTCGCCCCGGCAATAGCCACACGGTATTGTGTCATAGCTTGGTATCACTCCCTCAGGCCGCCGCGCTCGCCGGAGCCGGCGACGGCACTAGGTTTTCGTCGTCCCCCGGCACTTTTCCTGCTCCGTCCGGCGGGCCGGCGGCGGGGAGGGTGAAAAAGAAGCGGGAGCCTTTGCCGGGCTCGCTCTCCGCCCAGATGCTGCCGTGCAGCCTTTCCAGGATCGCCTTGGTGATCGCCAGGCCCAGGCCTGTCCCCCCCGCTTCCCGCGTGGTCGAGTTGTCGGCGCGGAAGAACTTCTGGAAAAGGCGCTGCTGGTCCTGGGCGCTGATGCCGATGCCGGTGTCCGCGACACAGGTGGTGACGATGGTGTCGGCGGGTTCCACGGTCACGGTCACGCGCCCGCCGGGAGGCGTGTACTTGATGGCGTTGGACAGGAGGTTCATCAGCACCTGCGCGATGCGGTCCGCGTCGCCGGTCACCGGAGGCAGGCCGGGCGGGACCTCGGCCGCGAGCGCGATGTCTTTCGCTCTTGCTTCGTGGGCCAGCGTGCGCGCGGTTTCGCGCACGATCTTGCCGTAGTCCACCCTGTCGCGGCGCACCCCCACCCGGCTCGACTCGATGCGGGAGATGTCCAGCATGTCGGTGATGAGCGCCGTCAGGCGGCCGGTGTTGCCCTGGACGATCGTCAGGAACTCGCGCTGCAGCTCGTTGATCTCCCCGGTCTGGCCCCCCAGCATCAGGTCCACGTAGCCCTGGATCGCGGTCAGCGGGGTGCGCAGCTCGTGGGAAACCACGCTGGTGAACTCCGTCTTGATCCGGTCCACCGCCGTTTCCCGGGTCACGTCCCGGAAGACGAAGATGCGCCCCAGCAGGTCTCCGGCCTCGCCGCGCACGGGCGCGGAGTAAAGGCGCAGCACGCGGTGCTCCGGTTCCACGATCTCGTACGTTTCGTCGGCGGTCGCCTCGGGGTCGGGGAGGAGCTCCCGCATGCGGGCCCGGACGGCGCGGGCGTCTTTGAAGCGGGCGAGGAACAGGGGGCCGGCCTGTTCGAAGGTCTGGTCCAGCAGCACGTCGGACTCGAGGCCGAACAGGTCCGCGAAGCGCTGGTTGACCAGGGAAAAGCCGCCGCCGCGGTCCAGCATGACGATGCCGTCGTTGGTGGCGTTCAGCACGGCCAC
>JAUJNC010000025.1 GCA_030446525.1 Armatimonadaceae bacterium | reverse complement strand
GGCGCGACGGGTTGGTGGGCCGGGGAACGGTGGGCGCCGGGCGCGACTCGCAGGCGGGCTACACGTTGCTGTCAGCCAGTCCGGTGATCGTCGAGGATCTGCGCGTGGAGGCCCGCTTCAGCGGCCCGCCGCTGCTGCACGAGCACGGGGTGGTCAGCGGCATGAGCGTCCTCATCCAGGGGCCGGGCGGCCAAGCCAAGCGTCCCTTCGGCGTCCTGGGCGCCCACACGACCCGGCGGCGCAGGTTCACCGAAGACGATATCTACTTCCTTCAGGCCGTCGCCAATGTGCTTGCCACGGCGATCGAGCGCCACCGGGTCCAGGAGGCGCTGCGAGAAAGCGAAGCACGGCTGCGGGGGCTGGTCGACTCCAGCATCGTCGGGATGATCCTATCGGATCTCAACGGCGACATCGTGGACGCCAATGACGCCTTCCTCCGGATGGTGGGCTACACGCGCGAGGACTTGCTTTCCGGACAAGTGCGCTGGGACGAGATGACGCCGCCGGAGTACCGACACCTAAGTGATCAGGCGGTCGAGCAGCTCAGGACTTCCGGTGTTTGTACGCCTTTTGAGAAAGAATACATCCGCAAGGATGGCAGCCGCGTCCCGGTCCTGGTCGGCTCCGCCCTTTTGAAGGGGTCCCAGCAGAACGGGGTCGCTTATGTGGTCGACATCACCGAGCGCAAGCGGGCCGAGCACGTTTTGCGCGGGCGGACGACGGCGCTGACGCATATGCTCAAAGCGCTTACGGCCGAGCCCGACCTGGAAACGTTCCTGGGGCAGGTGGTGGCCAACGTTGCCGAACTGTCGCAGTCTCGCTGGGTTTGTCTTTGGCTATGCGACGAGGCGGAGGATACCTGGCTCCCCAACATAGCTTACGACGACGGGCGCATACGGACGAAAGAGCATCCCGACTTTTCCGCCGCGGCCGGGTCCAGATTGTCCGACGACGTGATGGCCCGCACCCGCCAGCCCCTTGTGGTCGAGAATATCGCCGAAGATCCGCGCCTGACGGATCGCGAGTGGCTGCTGTCTCGGGGGGTGCAGGCCTTGCTCCTGACGCCCCTGCTCCTCGGCGATGAAGTGATAGGTGCGCTCAGCATCTGTAGCGGCGACAAGCGCCGCTATCGGCCCGAGGAGATCGAGTTGGCCCAGGCGCTGGCCCAGCAGGCGACGCTGGCGGTGCGGATGACCCGCCTGGCCGAGCAGGGGCAGCAAGCCGCGGTGCTTGCGGAGCGCAACCGCATGGCCAGAGAGATCCACGACACACTGGCCCAGGGCTTCACCGGCATCCTGGTCCAGCTGGAAGCCGCACAATACGAACTAACAGAGGTATCCGAGAAGGCGCGGGGCCACCTCGTCCGGGCGCGCGACCAGGCCCGCGAGAGCCTGATAGAGGCCCGCCGCTCGGTGCGGGCGCTGCATCCCCGGGCCCTGGAGCGTAGCGGGTTGCCCGACGCCTTGACACACCACATCGAGCAGATGACGCAGGGCACGCCCATCCCGGCGGAGTTTCACGTCCATGGCAGCCCGCGCCCCCTGCCCACCGATGTCGAGAACAACCTTTTGCGCATCGGCCTGGAGGCGCTGACCAACGCCCTTAAACATGCCCGGGCAAGTGCGATAGGCGTCGAGCTTTGCTTCGGACCCGAGCAGGTGCGGCTGTCGGTGCAGGACGACGGGCAAGGCTTCGAGCCTCACCTGGCGGTCACTTCCGACGGCTTCGGCCTGACCGGCATGCGCGAGCGGGCCGAGGGCATGGGCGGCCAGTTAACGATCACCAGCCGACCCGGCCGGGGGACCGAGGTGGTCGTGGCGGTGTCAACCGCGGACCTCAACACGAAAGGGAGCCTGTCATGAGCAAAGAAAACCCCATCCGTATCCTCCTCGCCGACGACCATGCGGTGATGCGCGACGGGCTGGCCGCGATCATGGAGCAAGAGGAAGACATGACCGTGGTCGGTGAGGCAAGCAACGGCAAAGAGGCGGTGGAGCTCTTCCGCGCACGCCAGCCGGATGTCACCCTGATGGACCTGCGCATGCCGGTGATGGACGGGGTGGAGGCGACGACCGCCATCCGCGCGCAGTTCCCCGACGCGCGCATCCTCGTGCTGACCACCTATGACGGCGACGAGGACATCTACCGGGGCCTGCGCGCCGGCGCCAAGGGCTACCTCTTGAAGGACGCGGGGCGGGAAGAGCTGCTGGAGGCGATCCGGGGGGTGCACGGGGGGCAGACGCGCATCCCGTCGGACGTGACGGCGAAACTGTTGACGCGCATGAGCGGCCCGGAGCTCTCCGCCCGCGAACGCGAAGTGCTGCGCCTGATGGCCCTGGGCAACAGCAACCAGGAGATCGCGGCCGCGTTATTCATCGCCGAAGCGACGGTGAGGACGCACGTCAACAACATCCTCTCCAAGCTGGATGTTAACGACCGCACGCAGGCGGTGACCACGGCGCTGCGGCGCGGCATCGTGCACCTGGAGTGACACCTGCGCGGCTTTGGGGCTACCGGAAGCACCCGTTTTTAGAAGCCTGTCCACAAAACGCTGACCCATGGGTCAGCGTTTTTGTTTAACCCAAACCCCACACGCTGCCGATGACGGCAGACCCCCCACCGGATACACTCAAGGAAAGGAAACACCCTGGTGTCTGCCGCCGCCCAACAAAGCTTTGGGCGGGGATAGACCTACCGGAAGTTCAAAATCGGGAAGGTAGCGAAACGGTGACATGGGCAAGGACGTAACCGGTCGGGAGCAGCGGCAGGACGAACAGGCGGCGTTGCTGCAGGCCCTGATCCACACCTCGCCGGTGGCGGTCATCGCCATCGACCCGGAGGGGCGCATCACCACGTGGAGCCCGGCCGCTGAGCGCATCTTCGGCTGGACGGAGCGGGAGGTGCTGGGCCGCCCCGATCCCACGGTCCCGGAAGATCAATGGGAAGAGTACCGTGCGCTGCGCGAGATGGTGCTGCGGGGCATGACATTCACCGGTGTGGAGGTATGTCGCCGGAGAAAAGACGGTTCCGGCATCGAGCTCAGCATCTCGGCGGCGCCACTGCGTGACGCAAGAGGCGCCGTGATCGGCATCATGGCGGTGCTCGTCGATGTTACGAATCACAAGCGAGCCCAGGAAGCGCTGAACACCGCCTTCGAGCGGGAGCAGCACACGGCAGATACGCTTCAGCGCTCCCTGCTCCTGCCGAATCCGGGAGAGGTGTCCCCCGCCCTGGACGTGGCGATGCTTTACGAGGCTGCTCTGGACGAAGCCGGGGTCGGCGGTGATTTCGCCGACGCGTTTGCGCTCGACGGGGGCAAGGTGGCGCTGGTGGTGGGCGACGTGTGCGGCAAGGGCCTGGAGGCGGCTGTCTACACCGCCAAGCTCAAGTACGCACTGCGCGCCTATCTGCGGGAGGTTGGGCA
Source organism: Armatimonadaceae bacterium (assembly GCA_030446525.1). Next base: position 47,164 of record JAUJNC010000025.1, on the reverse strand, counting down.
CCCGGCGCGGGCGCTTTCCCGCCTGAACCGTTTCGTCTGCGACGCCCAGCGCCTCGACGGCTGGGGGGACGATAGCTTCACGGCTCTGTCGCTTGCCACGGTGGGCACGGCGTCCGGGGAGGTGATGTTCGCGGCGGCGGGCGCGGAGCCCCCGTTGGTGCTGCGGAGCCACGGCGGGGTGGAGGAGGTCGCGGCGGGCGGTTTGCTGCTGGGGGTCTCGCCGCAGGTGTCCTACCAGACGAGGACGCTGCGCCTCGCCCCGGGGGACGCGGTGCTGATGGTGACGGATGGCGTCACGGAGGCACGCTGCGACGGGCGCTTCCTGGGCTACGACGGCATGATGGAGATAGCCAGACGCGCACTGACGCCGGATCCGCTCCGGCAGGTGGGCCACGCGATCCTGGGCAAGGTGCACGCCTACGCCGGCGGTGCGCTCCATGACGACGCCTGCCTCCTCCTTGCCCGGCGGCTTTACACAACTTGACTCATTCGCAACGGTTGAAAACGGACAACAAGGAACCACAAACAAGTGGAAGGAGAAGAAAATGGCAGAAGTTGAGATTCAGCGCAAACAGGGTGGCGTGCCCTGGTGGGCATGGCTGCTGGGTGTGCTGGCGGTCGCAGCGATCCTCTGGTGGATTATCGACGCCGCCACTGCCGATCGGGACGCGGAGGTAGCGACAACGACGCCGACGGTCACCGAGCCCGCGGTCACATCGGGAACGCAACCCGCGCCGACGCCGGGTGCGGAGGCCGCGACGGCGGAGCTGCCGCTGGCGGCGATCGCGGCCAACCCGGACGCCTACTTCGGCAAGCCGGTCTCGGGCCTGGCGACCGTGACCGAGGTGGTCGGGGACCGCGGGTTCTGGGTCGAGCAGGACGGCAACCGCATGTTCGTGGTGAAGGCCGAGCCGCTGGCGGAGAGCGCCAACATCGTGGCCGGCAACCGGGTCAGCTTTACCGGCACCGTGATCAACCCCGACAACATGCAGCAGCAGGTGCCGGGGCTGCTGCAGATGGACGAAAGCACCCTGAAGATGATGCAGGGGCTGCCGGCGTTCATCCACGCCACCAACATCGAGATGCAAAACGCGTAGGGCAACGGCCTTGTGCGCCGCTCTGCCGCGCCAAGGCCGAACCCGAACAGACGACAAGAGGAGAGTAGTGATATGGCATACGCAGACACCACGGACCGCCGGGACTACGGATCCGGCACGATCCCGAGCGATCTGGACACGCTCGAGAACCTGGACGACTGGGAGATCGCCGAGGGCGAGACCGACCCGCGCGGCATGGACCTGATGGGCAGCGACGGCCAGACGATCGGCACGATCGAGAACCTGCTGGCCAGCCCGTCCACGCAGAAGGCGCACTTTGCCGTTGTGGAGACCGGCGGCTGGTTCGACAACCGGCGCTTCGCCGTTCCCCTGTATGCGATCGAGTTCAAGGGCGGCAGGGCCTACACCCCCTTCACGAAGGAGCAGTTCCAGAGCGCTCCCGAGTGGCATCAGGGCGACAGGGACTGGAACCGCTACGACAGCTACTGGGTGGGGCTCGCCGCGGCGCCGGCGGCCACGGCCACAGCTCCGGCGGCCGGCGACACGGTGCGTGCCGGCGAGGGGGTGGTCATTCCCGTGGTGGAAGAGGAGCTGCAGGTCGGCAAGCGCCAGGTCGAGCGCGGCGGCGTGCGCATCGCCAGCCGGGTGATCGAGCGGCCGGTCGAGCAGGCCGTGCAGCTGCGCGAGGAGCACGTCACGGTCGAGCGCCGGCCGGTGGACCGCCCGATGAGCGAGGCGGACAGCGCCGCGTTCCGGGAAGGCGCCATCGAGGTAACCACGACGGCCGAGGAGCCGGTGGTCGCCAAGCAGGCCCGTGTGGTCGAGGAGGTCGTCATCGGCAAGGAGGTCGAGCAGCGCACCGAGACCGTGCAGGGCACGGTGCGCCGCACCGACGTGGACATCGAGGAAGAGGATGCCGACCTCCGAACGCCGCGGCAGGAAAGTGCGCCGCGCGTCTGACCGGCGCAGCCGCCCCGACGCGGGACCGCATCTGACCGCTGCTGGTCCCGCGTCCGGCGCGCAAAACGGGTCATGTGGAGTGGCACGGATATGAAAACGCAGAGAAGCAGAAAGGGGAGGTTCGGAGCAGGCGGGATCGGGCTGGCTGCCGTCGCAGCTCTGCTGGCGCTCCCCGCGCGGGCCCAGACTTCGCCCGGCGCGCAGACGATGCCTCCGGAGACGAGGGTGCTCGACGGGGTGCTGTTTGCACAACACCCCGGGACGCTCTACGTGCCGATTCGCGACCTGGGGGCGCGGCTGGATTGGCCGGTGCGCTGGGAGGCCGATACCCGCACGCTCTACCTCAACCACGAAAAGGTTCCCGATAACGGGCGGCGTTCTTTGCCGGACGGGACACAAGTCCTTCCTGTACGGTCTCTGGAACAACGCGACGTCGCGGTAACGTGGGACGCCCGGAGGCGGATGGCCCGGATCGCGCACGACGGGGACGCATTCTGGGTTCGCGGAGGAGGCAAAACCGTCAGCGATGGCGTCACCTTCGCCGACGACCCCGGCACGCTCTACGTGCCCGTTCGCGCGCTGGGTCAGAGTCTGGGTTGGCGGGTTCACTGGGAAGCGGGGACCGAGACGATCTACCTCGACGATAAGAAGGTTCCCGAACAGCAGGTGCGCCGGCTCCCGATGGGACGCGGCCTGTCGCCGTCCGGGCTTTGGAGGACTGGGGCGCCGGGGTCACCTGGAAGGATGAGCATCAGGCAGCGCGGGTGGCGCAGGGAGGGGCACACTTTCCGGGGTCGCGACGGGACAAACGCGTCGCCGTCAACCGCGACGGCAGCAGATGCGCGCCTGGCAGGGCGCACCTTTGCGCCGGGACACCCGGGTGAGTACCGGCCGATCCGGCATGCCCACCCCTACCGGTTCCTTCACCGCAGGGCCCCTGAAAACGCCCCTGCTGATTTCGAGAGAGTTCGGAAGAATGCACGGATGCCTCGGAGCGTGCAGGTGCGGGGCGATTACGTTATCCACGGCTTTCATACGGTCCTGCCCCGGGCGGCCTCGCACGGCCGTGCAAGTCCCGCTGGCGGGGGCAAACCCGGCCAAGTGGTTCTACCAGTGGGTGGAAGTGACACGCCGATCGTCGTCAAGGACGGCTGGCCGGAGGATGCCCCTGCGGCGAGCCTGAGTGTCTTGAGGAGCGGAGTGCAAATGCAGCGCATAGTGATGTTTCGAAAGAAGGAGCGGCAGGCGGGTGCTGGCGGCAGCCTGTTGCTGGTGCCCGCGGCGCTCGGGCAGGAAACCACCGGCATCGTCCGGGAGGCGGGCCGACCTACCACTTCATGGTCAACACTGCTTCCGTGCCGGGCGGTGCGGTGCCGCGCGTGATCCGCGGTGTTCGTGCTGCTGCGGCCGTGGTCGCGAATCTGACCGGCATGAGCCTGGAATGGGTGCCGGGCGGCCGCGCTGATCTACCGGGGCGGCGACCGGGTCACGCCGAATGTGGGCTCGGCCCGGGCCTATGTCAATGGGCGCGGGCGCGCCTCGGCAAGGCGCGCCGATCGTCCGCGACGGACAGACATGGCTCGCCGGCACCGCTGGAGCGTCTGTTCCCGGACGCGCAGGTCGCCTACAACCCCGGTGACGGACATCGCCTTCGTCAACACGGACCGGACGCCGCGCGGCCCCAACCCGATCCGGCCGGGGTTCCCCGAGCGGCCTCGGCCCGAACAGCCTCAGGGAGGGGGTCGGTGTGACCCTCTCGATCACATGGAAGCGGGAGCGGCCCTAGAGCTGACCGGTCACCGAAACCCGATGACCGAAAAACAACGAAGATGGCGATAGCCAGAGAAGGAAGCATAACAAAAATGAAACGCTTAATCCCCGAATATGCGATCACCTCGGCGGCAGCGGCGGTAGCGCCCCGCCGTCCATGCGCAGGAAGAACCAGTCCTGCCCGCGGCGACGCTGCGGGACGAGATCCCCCGCCTCGGTGACGCCGGCCACCGACACGGACGTCGCGGTTGCGGGGACGGTGGTGATGCGCATGCGGCACCCCGCGGGTGGCTTCACGCCCGAACAGCGGGCTGCCACCATACGGGATCACCTGATCCCATCCTGTCGATCCGCGACCTCAACCCGAACGATGTCAAGGCGCGCGTGCTGGGTAACGGGCAGACCGCCAGTATCTTGGGTGCGGGACCGCTTCCTGGTCACGGTCGGCGAGGAAGGCGCGGGCCAACACCACGCCGGAAGCCCTGGCCCGAAGGTGGCCGAAAATCTGCGCGAGCACCCTGCCCAAGATGTCGGTCAAGCCCGCGCAGCTTGGGCCAGTTCCGCAAAGTGAGTACGCCGCGCACGGCCCCGCCCCGATAAGGAGGCCAACTCTACGCACAATGATCCGGGGCGCATCACCCGAAGGCGACAAGCATGTCGGTCAGTCAGGTGCGCCCCGGGAATGAGATCAGAATTCAACAAGGCAACGGCGTACCACCATGCAAACATTGGCCGAAAAGGTCCCGGATCGGGCCACGTTGGTCAAGCTGAGGATACGCAGCTTCGACGGTCGCCGATCCCGCCGAGGACGTGCGGGGGCGCAAGGTGCTGGACAAAGCGGGCGAGGAGATCGGCGAAGTCGACGACCTGCTGATCGACGACCGGGAGTACTGGGCGAACTGCTTCCTGCAGGTCGCCTCGGGCGGCTTCAGGGATCGGCGAGACGAAGTTCCTGATCCCGGGTGGACGCGATCACGGCTGTCCAGAGCGATGCCATCCAGGTCAACCAGGCGCGCGAGCGCATCGTCGGCGCGCCGCGCTACGACCCCGATCTGGCCCAGGAGCCGGACTACGCCGGTGTGTACGGCTACGGCTACACGCCGTTCTGGGAGTGGGCTACGCGTGTCTGGCCTATCCCTACTACTGATGCGGGCCGGCGAGGAGACCCGCCGGCGGTAGGAACAATTACGCGAAGGAGTTACGTGGCGATGGAAACTACGGTGACACCTGATGTTACCCACCGCGGGCACGCCCTCGGTGGAAGGATTCGTCGTCGATCGGCCGGACGCTGATTATGGCGTTGCTGTTGCTGCTCCTCGCCTCGTAGCGCGCGGGGCAGGGCCCAGACCGCGGACGCCCCGCTTCCTGGGGGCGACCGCGAATACATCGTGGGCGATGCGAACCGGTACATCGGCAAGACCGCGACGGTGAGCGGCGAGATCAACGACGTGCTGGGGCCGCGCGCTCACCATCGGGGGTGAGGAGTTCTACGGGGTGATGAACTGTTGATCGTGCTGGAGCACTTCCCGGCGATCTCAACCGGCCCGCCAACGAGTACCTGGTCGACGACGACATCGTGCAGGCGACCGGCGTCGTGCGCAAGTTCGTCCGGGCCGACGTCGAGAAGGAGATCGGCGAGATCCGAACGACGCCCTTCGACGAGTGCGAGGGCAAGCCCGCCCTCGTCATCCGGGGCCGCATTGGTCACGCCCCGCCTCAAACCCGCGGCGCGCGGGCGCCTCCGGCGCGGCGTTCCGCGGCCGGCGCCGCCGGGACGACGGGCGCCATGGCGGATCCCATCCCCGATATCCTGATCATCGTCACCGCGCCGGACCGGCCTCCTGGTGGGGGTCGGCGGGTGCAACGGCGATCTGCTGCAACCGCAGAGCGGGCAGGTAACAAGACCTTCTGGGTCGGCCCCAGCGAGAAACAGCGGCTGTTCGTGGTCCTGGGCGAGGAGCGGACGGCGGGGACGGCGACCGAGGGCAAGGTCGACGTGGAACGCGGGCAGACGGTCACGCTCACCGGCGTGGTGCGCAAGCTCCCGGGCATGGAGGCGGCCCGCAAGCGGGGCCCGAGCGCCCAGCAGGCCGACGGGCTCTATGAACGAGGCGATCTACCTGGCGGCCGAGCGCGTCCAGGCCGGGAAGGCCTCGACGCACGTGATGAAGAACGAAACGAAGAAGGACAGGAAGCGTAGCAGCGATCGACATGGGCCGCGGGCGGCAGCGCGCCTGGCTGCCGCCCGCAGCGGAAACGATGCGCTGGTCGCCATACAACACGAAAGGGGCAGAAGAGATGGTTAACCGAGAGGTACGTGGAACGGGCCGCAGCATTTCCGGACGCCGTTCCGACCACTTGTTTTAGCAGACACTACGCAAACGATACAGCCGCGCGATCGGGTGCGCTGGGGGCCGGTCTGGGCCGGGCTCGTCACCGCGCTCACGGCGTTCCTGGACGATCGAGCTGTTCCCGCACTGATAGCACTGCGACGCCGGGGCCGAACAACCAGGTCGCGGCCGATCCTGCACCGCCGGGTGGTCACGGCGCCTGTCGCGTTCGCCGGGCAAGTTCTTCCTCGGCGGCCAGGTCGCCGGGGCCAGCGCGGCCGTTGGCGCAGCGGCGCCGGGCTGCTCAACGGCTTCCTCGTGTGGGCGCTCGGGATCGTCCTGATCCTGGCGTTCTCCGCGTTCGGCCTGGAGCCTCGAAAGCTGCTCGGCAGCGGCGGTCACCGGGCTGGGATCGGCGCGGGCGGCGGGTCCGGGGCCAAGATCGATCCCAGCCAGTTCGTCACGACCAGCTTGACGGCGGCCGGTCGGGGGTTACCGTTCCTGGTGCTCTCGCAGGTCGCGGCAGCGTGGGGGAATGACGGGTGATAAGAGCCGGTCGACCGAAGACTGGCGCCGCGCGGCAGGGCGGAGCCGGCAGGCCGCACGTGCCAGCTGAAGGAACGGCATCGGCGGTGACCGCGCCCCGCCGCGATCTCCGCAAAAGGCGATTCCAAATGAATCAGAAACTGGAAAAGCCCATCTCTTTCCCACCCGTCCGAGGGGCGCCTTGATCCCGGTGCCGATTCCATGCGCCTCGCGAACTTCCGCCGTATTATCCTCTTGCGGCAGCCGTCTACCTGGTCGTCACCTTCTCTCGACGCCGTCACCCGGGTCCTGATCCAGTTCTGCGGCGACGTTTCTGACCGGTGGCGCTGAACCTGCTGGTGCGCTGGCTGGCAAGCAAAAGGCGTGCCGCGCGGGGTATCGGCGGCCGGTGTCGCGCTGCTGGTTTTGGGGCGGGATCGGCGCGGCGGTGTACTTCTGGGGACCGGCGCTGGTCGAGCAGGTGGTCGAGTACGCTCGAACCCTGCCCTGATAATGATCCGAATTACAACAGCGGCTGGTCGAACAGTTTCCTCGCTGCACGGCACCCTGGAAAACGTTAGCCTGGGTCCGGAGGCTATCATCAGGCGAGCCGAGATCTGGTACAGCGCATCGGTCGATACACCCCGAGCTTGGTCGAGTTGCTGGCGGCGGTCTTGTTCGTTCTGGATCGCCACGCTCTACACACCGGCATCGCCGAAGGCCGCTGGTGCGCGGGCTGCTCATGGCGGTGCCGCCGGCCTACCGCGCCGAAGCGACCCACGTGATGACGCGAATCGTCGCCTGGAGGCGTGGGTGCTGGCAACACTGCTTCTGATGACGGCGGAACAGGTCATCCGTGGCGTACCCGGACAGGATCAGGGCGTGGCATTCTAGCTTTGGTCATTCCTCAAATCCGTTCCAAGGATGTACGAAGATGAAGAGGATGAAAAGTTTGGCGGGAGCACGACGCTCGCGCCTTGCCCGACGCTCGCGGCGACGCTGATCGTCACGGGCAAGCAGGTCAGCGCAAGGTGACTGTTTCCCGCGGCAGGTAGTGAACCATTTTTCGAGGTGCCTAACATGAGCGGGAGATGAGAAAACATCGTGTCATCGTACTGGGCGCGGTCATTTCTAGTGTCAGTTGGCTTTTGGGTTACCGTGTGCTGAGCGAGCACGCCGCAAAAACAGAACAGCAGGTAAGCCACTCCCGGTGGCGCCGGCACTCGCCCCACGGACGCCCGCGAAGCACGATGCTGCGGTCGTTCAGACGCCGGCCACGCGCGACGTGCGATGCAGAACGCCTTCGCCCAGGTACCAAAGCCTGGCGCAACCCGCCGTGGTCACCATCACCACCGAGCGCCGTCTGCCGCGGTCCGCTCAGGGGCTTCCTGGCCCCAGCCCGTTTGGCAGCCCGTTCGGTGGGCCAGACCCGTTCGAGGAGTTCTTCCGGGCGTTTCCGTGAGTTCGGCTTCGAGCCCAGCGCCGAACTGCGCCCTATTACACCGGATCCAGACGCAGCGCGGCGGCGGGTTAGATCCCGTCCATCTACCGGCGCAGGACGGGTCTGGTCCTGACCAACGCGCACGTGGTACAGGGCGCCGACTGGCATCGTGCGGCTGGCTGACGTGGCGCAGAGTTCGAAGACGCCAAGGTCCTGGGCGCCGACGAGCGGACGGACGTGGCCGTGGTCAAGATCAACGCCGCCAAGCTGCCGACGCTGCCCTGGGCGATTCCTCGGGCGGGTGGCGTGCGGGCGACTGGGCGATCGCGATGGGCAACCTGTTCGGAAGCTGGAGCAGACGCTGACGGTCGGCGTGATCTCGGCCAAGGCGCGCGAGGTCCCGCTCACGGTCAGCGGCCCTGGCGACTACCTGCAGATCGACGCCTGATCAACCCGGGCAACAGCGGCGGCCCCCTGCTCGACATCTACGGCCGCGTGATCGGCGTCAACAACGCCATCTACAGCCGCACCGGCGGCAACGTGGGCATCGGCTTCGCTATATCCCGATCAACACGGCCCGCGAGATCGCCGATATTCTCGTTAAGGAGGGCCGGGTGCGGCGCGCCTACCTCGGCGTTGCCATCACTAACGTCGAAGATCGCCGCCGCGTTCGGTTCGACCCTGCAAGATCCGCGGCGTGCTGATCGAGGAGAGTCGACAAACAGCTCGCTGATCGCGGCTGGCCTCGGTGTTCCGGCGACGTGGTGACCGCGGCCAATGGCGAGTCCGCGGCGCGCACTCTGGAGCGCCGCAGCGCCTGGTGAGTAGGGCGCAGATCGGTTCCACGGCACGGCTTAAGATTCTGCGTGGCGCAAAACGCCTACGTCACGGCACGCCTGGAAGCGCCGGAAGAGGAGCGGCACGTGGCGGCCTCCAATCCCACGCGGATCGAAGCGGCGCCGAGCGTACCTCGGCTTGCGTCTCGCTCCTGTGACACCGACCCAGCTCCAGGCTGCTACGGCCCCCAAAGCTGCCAGAGGAGCGGTCGTCGTTGTGGAAAGCGGTTCCCTGGCGGCGGCGGCTTCGGCCTGCGGCCCGGCGACGTGATCGAGCGTGTCGGGCAACGTCCGTTTCCTCCCGCAGGAGGTGCAAGCGCGCAGGGCTGCGCATCCCTGGCCAAGCAGACCGGCGATGATAAGAGCGTGGCGCTCTACGTGGACCGCGGGGGCAGAGAGCTGGTGTTCGTGATTAATGGCGTGGGGCGGGTAGCCCCGATTTGGCCGGGCAGGCCGGCGCATCCGAGCCGGCGATCACCTTCGGCCAGGCAGTGATGCAGGTACGTCGCATGCGGGTAACGGCCTGGCGTGGGACGGCCGACTTCGATCTTCTATTTCCGGCGATCGCCCTGGAGGCGTTCGGACCCATTGCTGGTGCACGGGCTGCGACAACGGTGCGGGCGTTCATGAAGCGCGGCGCACGCACTGGAGTTGCTGGCGCGGGGGACGGCCTGAAGGGGGTGCCGATAGGTCGAGGAGGCGGGTTATCAGGATGCGCCTCCGCGTCGCCGTTCGAGTGGAGCAAAGCATTGGCTCTGGCAGCCGCTGTTTTCGGTTTTGCTCGCCGAAAAGAACGGGTAATTGCTTGCTGCGGCGGCAACCGTGGAGACGCACCACCGGGGAAGGGGCCACAATTGACCGCTTGACTGGAGGGGCCGTGAAATATCAGCCGCAGCAGCGTCCGAACCCGACGACGCAGCGCTTTATCTTCGCCACCGGGATCGAGTGCAGCTACCCGACCATCGAGACGCTGCAGGGACCAAGGTGACCAAATGCAGGAGTGCGTCATTACGAGCACTGGCGCGAGGACCCGCAACACCACCTACGACCCGCATCCGCTTCCTGCGCTACGGGCCGCCCTACCACCGGATGCACCTGGCCCTGGCGCTACGACTGGTCGTGGACCGACCAGGTCCTGCCCGAGATGCAGGCCGGGGATCGTGCTGATCCTGGACCTGTGCCACTTCGGCGTGCCCGACTGGTCGGGCTTCCAGAACCCCGAGCCTGCCCCACTTCGCCGACTACGCCCGCACCTTCGCCCGGCGCTACCCCTGCGCGCTTCTACACGCCGGTGAACGATGTACATAGCCGCCGAGTTCTCCGGGTTCTACGGCTGGTGGAACGAATGCCTCCAGACGCACCAGGTCTGTCACCGCCCTGAAGCACCCTCAAAGGCGCCATACAACGTGCTCGCGATGCTGGCCATCCTGGAGGTCCGCCAGGGACGCCCTCTTCATCCAGAGCGAGTCGCTCGAGTACACCCACGCCAGCCCGCCTGGACCTGCTGGACGAGGCCGAGATGCTTAACGAGCGCCGGTTCCTGTCGCTGGACCTCAACTACGGCCGGCGGGGTCGCCTGGAGCATGTACGAGTACCTGCGCGACAACGGTACGACCGCGGAGGAGCATGCGACTTCTTCCGCCAGGCCAACCTGCGCGATACCTGCGCATGGGCAACGAGGACGGCCTGCGCCTGCCAACGAGCACCTGCTGGTGGAGGAGGACCCGAAGATCTTCGCGGGCGACATCTTCAGCTACTACGTGGTGACGCGCGACTACTACGACCGCTACAACCTGCCCGTCATGGAAACCAACCATGCGGAGCCGGATCATGGTTGCTGGCTGCGTCCAGCGCCTGCGCCACGGGGTGCTGCTGTGCGATGACCCGTACAGCCTGACCGACCAGGTGGACTGGGACAACGGCGCTGCGCGAGGACAACGGCCGGGTCAACCTGCTGGGCCTCTGCGCAACTGGACCGCAACATCCGCCCGAATGGCCAGGCGTACCAGAAGCTGATCCGCCAGTGGCGGACACGCCGCTGCTGCCCAACGGGCCGCTGACGCTTCGGCGACTGGGGCGGCGCCACGTTATCTCCTCCGCAGGGCTCGCCTCGCACGACGCGGGCAAGCACAGCGCCTGTGCTGGCCCCGTCCTCCGTCACGCCGCCTTGCGTGGGGTCAGGTGCCGCGGCGCCGGCGGCGAAGGACGGCCCCGCCAGGGGCAGGAAGGCCGATGGCCGCGAGGGTCAGGGCGTCCGGCTCGGGAACAGCGACCGGCTCACCGTAGAGGAAGTCGTCCATGACGACCAAGTCATTTTGTGCGTTGTCGTTGACGCCTTGGGCCAGAGCGCCTGGTTGCCGTTGACGATACGCACGCGGCTAACCACGCGCGCTGTCGAACGAGACTCCCAAAAACGAGAGGCCCTAGTTGCCGGTGGATTGCGGCGCGAAAAACGCACCGAGCGAGCTGCTGTTCAGATCGAAATACTCGATCGTGACGCCAGCCAGGTCCACATCGCTGAAGACGGAGCCGAACCCGGTGACCAGGGCGGGGATGCGGAGCCGGCCACGAAGAAATTGACGTCGACGATGTTGCTGCCCAGCGCGGTAGAAGAGGCGCTGGGGGCTCAAGGTCGCGAAGACGCCGAGGTGGGGTCGATGTTGCCGAACCCGGCCATGCCGCGCTGGCGCTGACCTGAAGCCGCGGTGCCGGGCGTGCTGAAGTCGGGTATGTAATTGAGGCCTGGTCATAAATCATGCGGCCTTCAAGAACGGTTTGAGGCCGACGACAGGTCAAGGCCATGCTCGAAGCGCTACCAAAGCGCGAGTCGATATACCAGCACCGCGCCCAGCGCCCAGCGGGCCGTCGCCGTCTTGGCTTTGGTGGGCACCGGCGCCTCCTTTTTCCAATAGGTGCGCCACGCTTCGCTGAGACGCACGGTCCCGTCCGGATAGCGCCGGCTCCTCGGTCGAGAAGGGCTTCTTGAGCAGCTCCTCGCACCGCGCCAGAAAGCATGAGCGGCTTCCAGTCGCCCGCGCCTTAACGCGCAGTGTGAGCATCCGCTCGGAGCGGATAAAAGGCGGGGGTGTCCTTCAGCCAAAGCCGCGGCGCCGGAAGGGTCTTTCCGTGGGATCGGTCAGGCTCAACGGAAGCACGGTGATCGATTCAGGCGCTCCTGCCGGATCAGGCACGGTGCAGGATGGCGGCCAGCCTCAGCCAGATGACCGCCAGCAGCAGCAGATAGGCGCTCCAGAAGGCGATCGGCGATCCACGCCGACCACGGCACGACGGCGCCATGCCCTCGTAGAAGTCGCGGATCGCCGCCGGGTCGTGCAGCACCGGCAGGGGTCGGCAGATAGCTCTGATAGCGCATCCACTGCGGCTGCGTCTGGGAAAAGTGCGCCAGATACCCGATGCCGCTTATGACAAACCGTAGTCCGCCGAAGCTGACGATGGGCAGCGTCGCGGTACGATATAGCCGGAGAAGCAAACTCGTGCCGCTTGAGCCCGAGCGCGACAATGCGCCCGCGATCAGCAGGTAGAGCACGGTCGGCATCATCAGTAGGACAGCGCAGACGCCGCGCGCGATCTCGCTGTCGGCGACCCAGCCGGTCAGCAGGAATTGCGCCAGCAGCACCAGGATTATAACGCGAAGGCGCGCCCGCTCGGCGCCGTCACTCTTCGCTGCTATCACGCTGCCTGCTCAATAGTCCCGCGCACGCGCTCGGAAGAGCATTACGCAGCGATGCGCTCTTTTGCAGCCGGCCTCAGCCGATCTCAAGGGAGACTTCCCGGTTCAGCTTTTCGTTTTCCGATCTGGCGTCCGATGTCGAGAAATGGAAGATCATCGCCTTACGCCAGGTATTGGTCTGATTGACCGCGCTGCGGTGCAGGGTCAGGCCGTGATGGAAGATCACGGGCTCGCAGGGACCGGGCAGGCCACCTCCTCCTCCAACTCCAGCCCATCCACTTTCGGCACATGGTGCACCGGCCGCAGCGGATCGGGCGCAATCTCGAGTATCCCGAATCGGTGAGCCCGGAATGTAACGTATGCACCCGTTTTCCACCGTCGTCCAGGGCGACCCATGCGGTGACTAGAGCGTCCATCGGCTGCACGCGGAAGTAGCTCTGGTCCTGATGCGGCGGCTTGTCCTGCCCCCCGGCGGCTTGAGCAGCATCTGGTCCCGTAAGACCTTGACGCGCGGTCGAGCAGGCCCTGGACGATCTCTCAGCTTGGGGCTACGCGCCGCTTGCTGGAAGGTGAAGTCGAACCGTACCATGAAGGAGATATTGCGCACCGGGTCGTCCGCAGGCGGGGGCAGGTCTTGTCCTTGATCGTGTCGCTTTCGCGGCCGACATGAACGCCCTCCGGGGCGCGAGAGGGATCGCGCACGATCTCCTCGGTCCGGCGGCGCACCCTGCAGTTCCTGGTGGTGAAATCCTTCCACCACGAGGTAGCCGCTCTTCTCATAGAAGCGCTTCATCGACTGGTCAAATGCCATGATCCGTTTTTCCTCCAGCCGCAGCCTCAGGCCGACCTTACGCCAGCCTTGCCAGACCGGGTAGTAGTTCTTTCCTTGTTATAGAAATAATCTATCTTGTTCCACTTCACATGACCATCCATGTAGGAGGCATTGATGCCGCCGTTACGACGTCCATACCGCTGGTTGGTCGCTTAGCACGGGGATTGATTTGGCACTGTGCAGTAGTTTACGAGACCCGCTCATTCATCCCCGCCGCAAGCAGCGGGGCATTCCCGGGTCTCGTAAACGTAGCAACGCAGCAATCCATAGCCCCTTCCGTAGGCACGTGCAGTAACTTCCATCATAATCCTGCACATACATCATCATCCCGGTGCTGATCTGCTTCAGATTGAGAGAGGCAGGCCGCCTGCCGGGCCTTCTCGCGTGCCTGAGCGAACACAGGAAAAGGATCGCGGCGAGGGCCGCTATGATAGCGATCACGACGAGAGCTCGATCAGCGTGAAACCGGGTGAAGGCAAACTGAGAACGGGCATCTTGGAGACAGGGGTTGCATGGCACCCCTTCGCTAGATTGGTGTACGACCGGATCCATCGGAGACAACTGTTATCGCCGACCTTATCGGTCGCCAATAGATTAGCACAGCACCGCTCCTCTTGTCAACAGATTTCTAAGCCCATCATTGACGAGATCGACCACGTGCTCTCCAAACACATGGCCTCACCGACGAGGAACTCGACTTCATCATCAACTACGATATCAAGTACCGGATGGGACGCGGCGGGGACGAAGAGGGCGGCGACGAGTAGATGGCGATTCCGGAGTTCCGCGAGGACGGGTAGGCTTCCCGCTGGACATCACACCGCCGCCTGGAACGAGATCGAAGAGCGATTCGGCGACGCGGAAGGCAGCCGCCGGGCAGTTGTACTGAAACGCCTCCTTGCTTGGCGCGACGCCTTGCGTGAGAAGCAGGTGACCGGTAGACTGATCCTGAACGCAGTTTCGTCTCCGTCGACCGGAACCGGGCGACGAGGCATGCCGGCAAAGCGGCCTCGGAGACGTTTTTGTCTTTCCCGCCAACGTGGTACGCGATTACCCGACGTTCTGTCGCCTTGATGTGTTTGCTTTTGCTTACCTTTACTTTCCGGTAACTTGACGTCTTGGAGTGACATCCGACAGGTACTTCGGATAGAGTTGGTGCCAAACGAAACTCGCGGAGACTTGCCGGATGCCCTCATAGTTTACCGTATCAGTAGCCTGCTCTGTCGTCTCGTCAACAAAGTACCGGTAGGAACCAACCTGGCCCTGTTCCACTTAATGGGGATGCTCAAATGGGGATGCTCAAATGGGGATGCTCATCAGTGGACGACTACTCAGCACACGCGGGGCAGTCATCCCGCACTTGCCGAGTGCGGCCTTGTACCTGAGGCCGTGCGAAGAGCTTGGGCCGCACTGGCTTATGGAGACTGGCAGATTGCCACACTTCTGCAGACCTGGCAGCAGATTGTCACCGTCGAGGGCCGCTTCCGGGCACTGTCACGGCGGCTTTCGGCCGGTTGCCGCCGATCTGGGCTTCTTTAGGCCGCGTCTGAAGGGCTGTGCGAGCAAGCACTACCACGGGCCAGCCGGCAAGGCTCTGCCCGCCATCTGTTTAGGGATGCCCGCGGGCATCGGGTCGGTAGAAGGACAACGCCTGCCGCTGCCACGCCTTCGTGCGGGCAGGCGGAGCCGCAGGATACAGACGAAGGGATTTGCAGGCGCGCCTGCTCCAGTGTGCTGGTGTGCTGTTGAGCGATGAAGAGGCGCAGGTGACGGATCGAGGCTTCCCTCTGTCTCAAGATTACGAGGCGGGGGTGAAGCACTATGTCTGCCGTGCTGCCAAGAACTTTACGGCTCGCCGGGCTGTTGCCCCGCAGTACAAAGGGCGCGGCGCTTCAGCAGACCGAATGCGTCCGACCCGCGGTGCGTATGTGCGTCCTCTGCCGCGCGCCGCGCAAAGGTCGTCTGATCCTGGCGACGCCCCCGGATCGAGAGCAGCAGTGGCAGGAGGGGGACTGTGGGTGCGGGCGTATTTCTGGGAGGATCTGGTGTTGCCCGATGCCGAGCCGGGGGCGTGCGGGCGTCCTCGGCAGACCGGGACCGTTGCGTGGTGATCTGGCATCCGCGTTATCCAGAGCCGCTGTTGCTGTGCACCAACCTGCCTGTCGGCGGTGCCGACTTGCTGGCATTGTACCGGGATCGCTGGCCGGTGGAGCAGTTACCTTTAGCAGCTAAACAGATGCTAGGGGCTGCCCGTCAGTTCGTCTTCGCTCCCGAGTTGCCAACGCCTGCCGGAGTTGGCGCTCTTTGGCGGGCTCCCTTGTCTCGTTTGTGGCGGCGACCGAGGCGACGTTTGCGACGAACGGGATCGTTGTGCTCGGGCGACGCCGGGGGCTGCGCCGGGCCTTAGCACACGATGCCTTTTTCCATTTGTGCCTCTGGAGGCGCACGTTCGCAAAGCGCTCACCCACCGCCCACTGCCTCTTCGGGCATCGGCAAAAGCGGGTGGCGGATGGCGCCAATGTTCAACCAGTTACCGGAAAGTAGAGTAAATTCGGTACTCCCAAAGGAGTCGTGGAGGTAGAGTTATGATCGCGAACGTCGCGCAGCTAAACGAAACCCTGCGCCAACTATCGAGCTTTGCCGATATGCTGGAAGTCCTTCGGCGTGATGCGGAAGCGAAGGACGACTGGAGTCTGTTCCCCCTGCTGTCTAAAGGCTATCTGGCGCGCATCCGTGAACTGAACGAAGAAATCCGCGAGTATTTGCAGCAGTCGCAGGATGCCGCGACAATCACGAGTGCGACATCTTGACCCGCGGAAGCCCACGCGCACCCTCGAAGCGGGAACGCAGCACGGAGGGCGGAGGACGACGAATGAACCTGCAATCGCGCGACACCATAGGCAAGTGAAACAGAAAGTATCCAGAAAATGACCATCACCATCGAACTGACGCCGGAACAGGAAGAACGGCTGCGCGCCGCCGGAGTTCCCGCCGAAGAAGCGGGACAATTCGCCGTGGCCGCCGCGCTGGCCGCTCTCGACTTTCCGCCGGACGCGGCGGCGGATCCTCTTGCCGTGGAAGCGATCCGTGAGGGACTGGAGGATCTCAAGGCAGGCCGCACCGTCTCGCTGGAGGAATACCGCCGCGAAATGCAGCAGCGACACCAGGAAAATGCGAAGCGGCAGCAGCAACCCGGTCCGGCATGACGAACTACGCCCTGCGCTTCACGGAGCGAGCACGCCGGGACATCGCCCAGGCGCGGGCTTATCTGGCTGATATTGTCGGCGACACGGCGGCGGACGCGTGGGAAGCGGATCTGATCGACGGGATCGCCTCGCTGGCCACGATGCCGGGAGCGCGGTCGATCGCACCGGAAAGCGAGCTGTTTCCCGGCCTGACGATTCGGCAGATGCTGCACCGCAGGACACGTAGCAGCGCCGCATTTCGGGTGCTCTTCGTCGTGCTGGAAGACCAGACGGACGGACCTACGGTCCTGATCTTCCATGTCCGTCACGCCGCCCGGCAGCCGATTTCCGAAGAGGAAGCCCGGCAACTCGCGGCGGACCTTTCGTGAATCCCTTTCCGCATGCGGCTTCGCCGACCGTCCGCAGAAAGTCGCGGTTTGTTTCTCCCTACATGCTACATGAGCACAGGGAATTTTGAACCGCAGTTCTCGATAAGCGAAGCCGGAATAGACCCGCAGATCGTCGTAGCGGATGCGCCGATGAGTGCCGACCATGCGGTGGGGAATCTTCCCCACGTCGAGCAGATTGATGAGGAAGGGCCGGGAGACGTGCAGCATCGCCGCTTGGTGGGTGGTCAGCTCCAACGTCTGACCTCCGTAGATAAATCATTCCGCTTAATGTCGTTAATGGTACCCCGCAAAGGCAATAAATGTGTCCCCGCCCGTTTACCGATTGCCCCGCAAACGCCGTGACTTCTCTTCTTGGAGGGCGATCCCGAGCCCGGCCAGCCCGGTGCCCGACGGGAGAGAACGAGGAGATCCCTGCGGCGCTGTCTGCCCCGCGGACCCGCGCCGGGACGACATGGGAGGGATCGCCCTCTTGCAGGAGGAGTGACATGCAATCATGAACGAGAACACGCAGAACAAGGCGGCCGCCTGCACGAAACTGGTTCGCGCCATGCGCTCCCACTGGCAGCGCGAGGCCGACGCCGGGGAAGGCGATCCCGCTGCGGCGCGCCGCGAAAAGGAGCGCGGCGACCACCTGTTCGAGGAACTGATGGAAGCGATCACCGGCTCACTCTGCAAGCTCGCCTATGCCTACCTGCACGATACCGGCCTGATCGAAGACGGCGTGCGCGAGCTGACGGTCGTGCTTTATCAGAAGCTGCGCGACCTGTCCGGCAGCCCGAGCGCCCAGGGCTGGGAGAACCCGAAAACCTTCTGGACGTGCCTCGACCGCTCGACAAAAAACCTGTTCCTCCGGCACGTTCAGCGCGCTTACGGCCGCAAGCTGACCGAGAAGACCACAACCGCGGAGTCCGAAACCGAAGCTGATCCCGTGGAGGCGGCGGCCGACCCTGACGCCGAGAGCCCGCTGCGGGCGTTGCTCGAAGACGACGCCCTCCGTTCGCTGCTCGTCGCCATCCCTGACGAGCGCTACCGCCTCGCCCTCATCCTCGATGTCATGGGTACGCCGCACGAAGAGATCGCCCGGCGCCTCGGGGTGAAGAGCTTGAAGACGGTTTATAACTACATCGAACGGGCGAAGCGGGACGCCCTCGCCTGGACAAGGCAGCGGTACGAACTGCATGGCGAGTTCGGCGACTGGTTCGGCCACGACAGAAGCAGCAGCCCCGCCGC
Organism: Armatimonadaceae bacterium; assembly: GCA_030446525.1. Next base: position 28,896 of record JAUJNC010000025.1, on the reverse strand, counting down.
CCGCGCCTCGACAGTCGGGCCGCTTCCGAAGCGCGACGCCGACGCACAGTACCGGGAAGGCCGGCAGTAGCAGCAAAGGTCCGATAGGACGCCGCCGGACACCGACCTAACACCATCCAGGAACTGACATGAACGTACCGAATCATCCGAGCAGCAACGACAGCAACACATCCACCGACGCCTTTGACCGCAGCCTGATCGACGAGCCGGAGTACACGGTCGCTCTCGACGAATTGCTCGAAGGGCTGGAGACGGAAGACACCACCGCCTACGACCGCACCGCCCGCCGCTACCCGCGCTACGCCGCGCCGTTGCTGGAGGCGGCCCTGATCGCCCTGCCCGCCGAACGGCGGGTGCGCGAGGCGGCCGCGGCGTATGCTGATGCCCCGGCTGAGGTGACCGCCGCCGTAGAAGCCGGCATCGGCGCCGCGCGGCGCGAGCTCGGCTTGGCTACCGGTACGGCTCTAACCATCGCCGACGCCCGCAAGGAGCGCGGCTGGACGGTCGGCGAGCTGGCCAGGCGCCTCCACCTGTCGAGTCTGCTGGCCACCAAGATCGACCGCGGGCAGATGACCACCTGGTCGGAGCGACTGACCCGGGCCGTCGCCGAGGCGTTCGAAACCACGCGTGATGCGGCCGGCGCGATGCTAACCGCCACCGCCGGCAACTTCCGCGCCCCTGCGGCCTCTGCCTACTCCGCTGAGGGCGCCCCCGACGCCGCCCTGGTCGCCCAACGCCGCCGCGAAGGGCTGGACTTCGAGACCGAACTTACCAAAGATCGGTTGACACCCGAGCAAGCCGCCTACTGGCGGCAGGAGAGCTGACACCAACCGTGGATCATGCCACCCTGATCAAGCGGCGCGCGGCGCGCCTGTGGAACGAAGAGTACGCGGACCGGTACGGCGGCGTCTTGCGCGGCGTGGCGGGAGCCCTCCCCCTCCGCAAAATGCTCGAAGACCTTGCCGAGCGAGTCTGCGGCCTGACAGTAATCGAGGACGACGCCCTCACAAGCACGAACATCCTGGGCGAGCTGAACCGCGAGGACGGTTTGGTACTGCTGCGGCCCGGCCTCGACCCCGATCGGGCGAACTTCGTCATCGCCCACGAGATCGGCCACTACGCCCTCGACCACCCGCTGCACGTGGTTCTCGCCGACACGGCCGCCCAGATCAACCCGAACGTCACCCCCGACGACCTCTCGGTCGACCGCCAGCAGCGCATCACCGGCCTGGACCTGTCCCCCGCCGCCCTGACCGCCCTGCGCGGCTACAACGAGCGGGACGCCTACGAGATGCAGGCCAACGCCTTCGCCACCGAACTGCTGGTACCCGGCCGCGAACTGCGACGGCTCCTCACCGAGGCCCCCCGCCGCAGCGTCACCGACCTCGCCCGCCGCTTCGGCGTCGCCGACTCGCTCGTGCGTGTCGGTATGGCCCAGGCTCTCTTCACGCCGGCGGCCGAGGTGGGTTCGGCGCAGGCACGGAGCGGAGAAGGGGCGAGCATCGTCGTGGCTGATGCCGAAGCCGCCGCGAAGCTTGCGCTCGACCCCGACCAGGAGCGCGCCGCCGGATGCAAGGCGCCCGCACTGGTGGTCGCCGGCCCCGGTGCGCAAGACGCGCATCCTCACGACCCGCTACGCGCCTCGTCGCCGGGGGAGTGAACCCGCACAACATCCTGGCCCTCACCTTCGCCAACAAGGCGGCCGGCGAGATGCGCGAGCGCCTTGCGGCCCTGGTCGGCCCGGAACACGAGGCGGAGCGTGGAGGTATTCACCTTTCGCGCCTTCGGCCTCCAGTTGTTACAGCAGTACGGCGGATCGGACTGCGGTTGCTGCGGCTTGTCACCCCGATGGACGCCCTGCTGCTGTTCCGGCGCCACGCCGCGCGGCGCGCCTACGGCTTCCTGTCCGACCTGCCCAAGGCTCTGGAGAACCTGCGCAAGCAACTTCAGGCGGTCTCCCGCACCAAGGAGGAGAACGCCGACCCGGAACGATGGGCAGAGCTGGCGGAGCAGTGGCGGGCGGCGCACCCCGACGCAGACTCCTTACCCGACTGGGTGACCGACGGGCTAGAGTTCTACCGCGAGTACCAGGCGACGCTACGCCGCCACGGCCTGCTCGACTACGGCGACCTCCAGACGGAGGCGGTGCGCCTCTTCTCGGTGCCCGACGTGGCCGAGGAAATCCGAAATCGGTACCAGCACATCCTGGTCGACGAGTTCCAGGACATCAACTATGTCTCCGGCCGCCTCGTACGCGAGCTGGTCGGCGACCGCGAAGGCGTCCTCTGGGTTGTCGGTGACCCGCGGCAGGGCATATCTTCGGCTTCCGCGGCGCCTCGCCGGTCAACCTGTCCCGGTTCCGCACCGCCGAGTACTACCCTGCGGCCCGGGCCGTCGCCCTGACGCGCAACTACCGCTCCGTCCCTGATATCGTGGCCGCAGGTGCGGTTATCGACATGGGCGCCGTCTCGCACGACCCCGACCTGGTCCCCAGGCTCCAGACCACCCGGCTCGACGCCCCCGGCGACGGCGGCTCCGCCGTCGCTTCCGTCCAGCTGCCCGACGCGGCGGCGGAGCGGCGCTGGCTCGCTGCACAGATCCGCCGGGAGCAGGACGCGGGGTGTCGCCTCTCAGATATAGCGGTTTTGGCGCGCATGAACAAGCACGCCGCCCAGGTCGCCGAGGCACTGACGGCGGCGGGCATCCCACACCGCTGGGGCGGCCCGATCGAGGAGCGGCCCGTCTTCCGGGTGCTCATGAGCGCTCTGCTCCTCGCCGATGACGATGCGCGCGGCATTGCCGGCCTGACCATGCTCTCGCCCGGCGCGGGTCTTGCGCCCGACTTCCCGCTCACGGAGCCGGATCGCCGCGCCCTGTTCGGCGAGGGCCGCGGCCGCTGGCGGGCGCGCCGCCTGCTGCGGGCCGCAATCACGGGCGAGGTGGCGGGGCTGTCCCCCACGGGCCGGGACCTCTGCGGCACACTCCTCACCATTGCCGAAGCCCTGTCGGTGACGGCACGCCCCCGCCATAACCTGTGTCTGTACCTTTTCGAGCACGCCCGCTGGCTGCGCGACCTGCTGCCGGAGCGGGCACGGGCCGACCACGCCGTCGCCGCGATCCTGGCAACCACCGGCCAGGTGCTTGACCTGGCCTCCGGCTTCGCCGCCCAGCGCGACGCCCTCGCCCGCAGCGTCGGCAGGGAGAAGGAGGACAGCACAAAAATCGCGCCCAAGCCCGGCGCCGGGAACGGGGAGGAAGAGGAGAGCCGCGATGCCGCTCCCGAGGATGCCCCGTTCGAGACCGCCACCAGCACGACGGCCTTCCTCGACTACATAACCGCGGCGCTGGACAGCGGCGACCTCGGCGTCCCGCACGAGTTGCCGCTGGGCGGCTGCGACGCCGTCGCGCTGCTCACGGCCCATCGCAGCAAGGGGCTGGAGTGGCCCGTCGTCTTCGTCCCGCTATGTGTCGAGGGGCAGTTCCCCAGCAAAGAGCGTGGCAGCGACCTGCCGATCCCGCCCGGTCTTATCGTCACCGACGGCGCCAGCGTGTCCGAGATCCACGAACGGGAGGAGGCCTGCCTCTTCTACGTCGCCGTCACCCGCGCAAAAGACCGGCTCTACCCGTCCGGCGCTGATTCGTATGGGCTGCGCACGCCGGGCGCCCCGTCGTGCCACCGCGTGGAGATTGAAAGAGCCCTGAACTGCGCTAGCCGCCTGACCCCGGCGGAGGTGGATGCCCTGCCCGAGTTGGCGATACTCGCACCGGCCACTACCCGCCCGGCACCACTCCCGTACGAGGTCCCGGAGGAGCTGCACGAGGCCAGCCTCACTGCCTACGAGAAGTGCCCGCTTCAGTTCCTGTTCTCCGAGGTGTATGGCCTGCATCAGGACGGCAGCGCCTTCCTCCACTTCTACGGCGCCGTCTACAAGGCGGCGCGGGATGCGGCGGGCGACCCGGCGAAGCTGCGAGAGGTGTTCGCGAGGAACTGGCAGGAGAAGGGACCGAGCGCGTCCGACTGGCAGACGCCGTTACTGGAAAGTGCGGCGCGCAAGATGTTGGACGACATCGAACACCGGATGGCCGAGGTCCAAAGCGGCGCGGCGGGAGGCGGTGATGCCCACCTCGCCTACCGCCAGCCCAAGGCGCTCAAGATCGATCTGCCGGGTGACGCCGGGACACACGCCATCCGCTTCCCGCTGGACGAAGAGGCGACCCTGCCGGACGGCAAGCGGGTGTACCGGCGCCACAAACAGGGCGGAAGGCTGCCAAAGAACCCGCCCGACGACGACCGGGCCACTCTATATTCCCTGTTCGCGGACCAGGAGGCGGCTGACGGGGCGACCGCTACTCCTGCCGAGATCGCCTTCTACTACCCGCACGTCGGCCAGGAGATGCCTGCCCGGATAGGCTCGAAAAAGAAGAGCAACCGCCGGGAGGAGATCATCACCCTCGTACGCCGGATGAAGACCGGAGACATGTCCCCTAACCCAGGCGAGGTCTGCGCCCGCTGCGCCTATCGACTCATCTGCTCTCGTACGCCCTGATCCGGCGACGGCCTGGAGGCTCTGCAGCAGATGCGCCATTGGAGCGCCAGGTCCGGGACCACATCAACGGCCACTCGAACCGGAAGCAACGGAGCGAACTGCTGGAGAGCGTCATAAAGCCGCCCGAGGCATCCCGTTTGACGGACCGCAAGCGCACCCGGGGCCATCCTGCCTGGTCCCCCCAATAATGGGGGCGGAGGGGGCCCTTCAAGAAGTTGATGCGGCCCCGGCAAGTGAGGCCGCCGCATCGTCCCCACCCAGCGCGGAGGGATGCTGGAAGGCGACCAGGGCGCCGTCGCGCAGGAGCAGCACCTCGTCGGCGCCGGCCAGCATCTCGGGGTCGTGGGTGACGACGACGACGGTCCCGCGCGTCCGCCACGCGGCCAGCGTGTCCACCACGCGGTGCCCGTTGGCGTGGTCGAGCGAGGCCGTCGGCTCGTCGGCGAAGATCACCTCGGGGTCATTCATCATCGCCCGCGCGACCGACACGCGCTGCTTCTCGCCGCCGGACAGCTGCGACGGCAGCTTGTCCTCCATCCCGGCAAGCCCCAGCTCGTGGAGGAAGCGGCGCGCCTTTTGCCGCGCCTGCCTATCCAACTTCGGCGCGGCGAGCACGACGTTCTCCAGGGCCGTCAGGTACGCCATCAGGAACGGCTGCTGGAAGACGAAGCCGAACTTTTCCCGCCGCAGCCGCGTCACCTCGGCGTCCGAGTGCTGGTTGTAAACGAACGGGCCGAAGCGCGCCGTCCCTTCGGTGGGCCGCTTCAGGCCGGACAGCACGTACAGGAGCGACGACTTGCCGGACCCCGACGGCCCCATGATGCCGTAGAAACGGCCCGGCGCCAGCGTCGCCGACACGCCCCGCAGCGCGTACGTCGTCCGCTCGCCGTCGGTGTACGACAGCGACGCCCCTTCGCAGGCCAGCGGCGCCCCGCCGCGGGGTAAAAACTCGCCTTCACGTCCCCCCACGCCGCTACCGCCTTTCGATGATGGTCACGGGGTCCAGGCGCATCAGCCGCAGGGCGATGGTGGCGACCGCGAACAGGGTGATGGAAAACGGGATCGGGATGGTGTACCGGTACGCGAACAGGTCGCGCGGGTCGATGATCAGGCCGCGCGGCTCGAACACGGCGTCCTTGAAGTAGGACAGCACCGCGAACGTGACGGCCGCGCCCACGACCCACCCGAGCAGCGTCAGCAAGGCCGTTTCCCGCACCACCCGCAGGACGAGCCGGGTCCGCCGGTAGCCGATGGCCGCGAGCACGGCGAACTCGGCGATGCGCTGCGTGAAGTAGATGTTGGACAGCATGCCGCTCATGAGGGCGATCACGAAGATGACCGTGCCGTTCACGATCGCCATGATCAGGTACATCGAGGACAGGCTGTCGCGCAGCTCGCGCACCAGGTTCTGGAACGAGAGCAGCTGCACCTTGGCGGGCGCTAAAAGCCCGGCCTGCTTGTTGCCGGAGGGCATCAGCTTCTGGTTCACTGCCATCAGATCGGCCGGGTCCTTGGTGGTGAAGACCGTGGTCCGCGGGGCGGTCAGGAACGTCATGTCGCAGAACGACTTGCTGGTGAAGGCGATCCACGTCGGCCCCCGGAGGATGCCCACGAGCTTCACGGGGACGGGCGAGCCGGAGATGCCCCCCTCGTCCGTCGGCCCGGCGATGACGTCGCCCACCTTCACGCGCTTGTTGCGGGCGAGCGGCTCGGACAGGACCGCCTCCGGCATCCCCTCGGCGGGCAGCCGCCCGGCGATCAGCCCCGTCCCGACCCGCCGGAGCAGATAATCGCGGTCCTGGGCCGTCACCCCCAGGACCACGAACGGCAGCCGCCCCATCACGGTCTTGATGTTGGTGAAAAAAACGCTCCCCTCCATCACCCGGTCCGTGCGCGGATCGTTCCGGATGATGGCGATCTGATCCTCCGGCACACTCTGGGTGACGCGCTGCGGGATGGCGTAGGTGTAGTGGCGCGTGTAGCCGTAGATGGTCAGGATGGTGAGGTCGATCGAGTGGACGAGCGTGGCCACCGACGCGATCAGGAACACGGATAGGACGATGACGAACCCCATGGGCAGTACCTTGCCGGGGTTTCGGCGAAAGTACGTTATGGCGGAAAGCGGATTGCGCAAAAGATCACTACCTCAAAGTAAGTAACGTCGCATCGGGGTGCGAGGTTCCCGCCGGCACGCCATCAAGTACCCTCTCCACATCGGCCAGCGTGGTCACCTTCGTCAGCGCCTCGCGGATGCGCGGCGCGCCCGGCACGCCTTTGAAATAGTGCCCGAGCAGCCCGCGCAGCTCGCGCACGCCCAGATTCTCCCCCATCTGGGCGACCTGGAGGCGGGCATGCTCGCGCGCCACGGCGACACGCTCCTCCAGGACCGGCTCGGGCGAATCGACGCCCGTCTCCAGGTAGAGCGCGATGCGCTGCAGCAGCCAGGGGTTGCCCATCGCCGCGCGCCCCACCATGACCGCGTCGCAGCCGGTCTGCTCGATCATGCGGCGCGCGTCCTGCGGCGTTTCGATGTCGCCGTTGCCGATCACGGGGATGCCCCCCACCGCCGCCTTGACCTCGCCGATGATGCCCCAGTCCGCCGTCCCCGTGAACCCCTGCGACGCGAAGCGCGCGTGGACCGACACGGCCTTGACGCCGGCCTGCTCGGCGGCCCGCGCGAAGCGCACGGCGGTCACGTCGCGCGGGTCCCAGCCCGACCGCACCTTGACCGTCACCGGCACCTCGGGGACCGCGTCCACGACGGCCCGCACCACCTTCTCGGCCTGGCACAAATCCTTTAAGAGCGCCGCGCCCGCGCCCGTCTTGGCGACCTTGGGCACCCAGCAACCCATGTTGATGTCCACCCCGTCGCAGCCGCGCTCCGCGACGACCTGGGCCGCCTCGGCCATCGTCTCCGGGTCGCCGCCGAAGAGCTGGCAGAACGCCGGCCGCTCCTCGTCGGTCCAGTCGAACATGCCGAACGTCTTCGCATTGCGGTAGTGGATCGCGTGCGACGAGATCAGCTCGGTCACGACCAGCCCCGCCCCGTGCCGCTTGCACAGGACGCGGAACGGGTGCGCCGTGATCCCCGCCATCGGCGCAAGCACCACGGGCGGCCAGATCTGGATGTTACCGATACGCATACCCCTTATTATATCGCATGCCGCCTTTACGGTATAATCGGCAGTATCCCTACCCGAGCGGTCGCTTCAGAATTCGCTGTCATGATCACGTACGACGCACCACGCGCATCCGGGCGCGTTGCGCGGCTCGACCGGCCATCGCGTCGCGTCAGGCGTGAGCGGCGCGCTGGTGCAGCAGCCGCAAACCCGTTAGGGTCAGGTTGGGGTCCACCACCTCGATTGTGGTGGTGTAGGGGGTGATGAGCGGGGCGATGCCGCCAGTGGCGATGACGCGCGTCCCCTCGCCCAGCTCACCCACGAAACGGGTGACCATGCCGTCGGTCTGGGCGGCGAAGCCGAGCAGGATGCCGGAGCGCAGCGCGTCGGCGGTGTTCGCGCCGATGGCGGCGGGCGGGGCGGTGAGCTCGACGCGGGACAGCAGGGCGGCCTGCGCGAAGAGCGCGTCCATCGAGATCCCGATGCCGGGCATGTGCGCGCCGCCCAGGTAGACGCCGTCCGCGGACACGGCGTCCAGCGTGGTGGCGGTGCCGTAGTCCACGACCACGCACGGCACGTTCTGGGGCGCGCCGAACAGGGCGCGCGCGGCCACGGCGTTCACGATCCGGTCCGCGCCCACGGCGGCGGGGGGGTCGTAGCGGATGGGCATCCCCGTATCCGTGCCGGCCGTCACGACCAGCGGCTCGACCCCGAGATGCCTGCGGGAAAGGTCCCGCAGCGCGCCCCCGACGGGCGGCACCACATAAGCCATGGCCACCCCGTCGATGGCATCGGGGGACAACCGCTTGCCCAGGAGGAGCGAGGTGAGCAGGGCCGCGTACTCGTCGGCGGTGCGGGTGCGCTCGGAGTGAAGGCGGAAGTCGGCCACGAGGATCTCGCCGTCGAAAACGCCCAGAGTGGTGTTCGTGTTCCCGACGTCGATGGCGAGCAGCATACCTAACTCCCCTCCCCTCCCGGCGAGGGAGGGATCAATCGCGCCGCTTCAGGAACATCTGGGTGACCCAGTACTCCCCATCGGCGCTGGTGTACGTGCCGATGCCGACGGCCTCGTAGCGCTCGTCGAGCAGGTTTTTACGGTGTTTGTCGGAGGCCATGAGCGATTTGTGGCCCCGCTCCGCCCCCCGAACCGAGCAGTACAAAAGGTTCTCGCCGACCAGGAGGTACTGAGGCGTCTTGGCGAAGGCGCTCAGATATCGCTCCATGGGCGTCCGCCGCCCCGGGGTCGGGGATTCGTGGGCGAAATAGCCCCTGGACGCCATCTCGCGCGAATGCGCGCGCGCCACCTCGCTAAGCAGGGGGTCAAAGGCCAGCGGCGGCAGACCCCGCGCCTGGCGCTCCTGGTTGACCAGGCCCAGGAACTTCTGCTCGTCGGGAGCCGAGGCGGACCCCCCCGCCCACCCGGCCTCCGCGGGACGGGTGATCGCGACCGAGACCGCCTTCCCCGGCGCCGTCGTGCCGGACCCCGCGGGGCGGGCAATCCCGGTCGTCAGCCCCGAAACGAGCACAGTAGACAGTAAACCGGTAAAAAATGACAGGCGTATCACCGAATCGCGATTTCCCTTCATGGAATGGCCGCGATCTGCGCCCCGCCTTCAGGCAGGCCGCCAGGATCACGCCTCCTTATCCACTTCGGAAAGATCGGGAAGAACTTACACACCTAAATGTACCTGTAATGCGTCAGCCACATCGCTGACGAGCGCCTCGATCTCTTGCTGGTCCGGCCCCTCGGCCATGACACGGATCATTTTTTCCGTACCGGACGGCCGCACCAGGATGCGCCCGCGCCCTTGCAGGGCGGCCTCGGCCCGCCCCAGCGCCGCGGCCACCGCAGGTACGTCGCGCCAGCCTTCCCGCCGGCTGACACGCACGTTCCGCAGGATCTGCGGCAATTCCTGCATCTCCCCAGCCCAATCGCCTAACTTCCGGTAGGTTTGCCGGCAGATGCCCAGCACCTGGAGCGCGGTAAGGATCCCGTCGCCCGTCGTGGTGTGCTCGGCGAACAGGATGTGGCCGGACTTTTCGCCGCCGAGGACGGCCCCCGCCCGCGCCATCTCCTCGGCGACGTAGCGGTCCCCCACGGCGGCGCGGATCAGCCGGATGTCGTGCCGGAGCAGCGCCTGCTCCAGCCCCAGGTTGCTCATCACGGTCCCGACCACGACGCGCCCGGGCAGCCGGTCCTCGCTGGCCAGATGGATGCCCGCCAGGCAGAGCACGCGGTCGCCGTCCACGACGCGGCCCGTCTCGTCCGCGAGGATGACGCGGTCGGCGTCGCCGTCAAAGGACAGGCCGGCGTCGGCGCGCTCCGCCACCACGCGCGCCGCCATCGCCTCCGGGTGGAGCGAGCCGCAGTTCTCGTTGATGTTGACACCGTCGGGCTGGGCGTTCAGGGTGATGACGTCGGCGCCCAGCTCCGCCAGCACGCGCGGCCCCAGATACGACGCCGACCCGTTCGCGCAATCCACGACCAGGCGCAGCCCCTCCAGCGCGTGCGGGCACGCCGCGCGCAGATGGGCCGCGTAGGCCTCGACCGGCTGCTCGGTGCGTGTCAGGCGGCCCACCAGAGGCCCGCTGGGCCGGGGGTGCGCTTCCCAGCCCTCCATCGCGGTCTCGATGCGCGCCTCGAAGGCGTCGGCGAGCTTGCGCCCGTCCGGGCCGAAGAATTTGATGCCATTATCGGCGACCGGGTTGTGCGAGGCCGAGATGACCGCCCCGGCGGCCGCACCCCTTTGGCGGGCGACGAACGCGACACCGGGCGTCGGCACCACGCCCAGCGCGGTGACAGAAACGCCCAGCGCGCAAAGGCCGGCCACCAGCGCCGATTCCAGGATGTCCCCCGAAACCCGCGGGTCGCGGCCCACTACCACCTCACAGGGTGTCTGTCCGGCGGCGACGGGACCGCCAAGAACGATCGCCGCCGCGGCGCCCAGGCTCATGGCCAGGGCGGGAGAAAGCTCGGTGTTGGCGACGCCACGGACGCCGTCCGTGCCAAAATACTTACGCTCCGTCAAGGGAGATCCTTTCTACTCTACGGGGGGTTGGCGGGACCGGCGGGGGCATCGCTTTGCGACCCCGCGGCGGGACCGACCCGCAGGGTGACGTTGACCTGCGGCGAGCCTACCACGCGCAGTCCGGGCGGCGGCTGCACCGTGAGGGTGCGCGTGGTGTCGGAAGAAAGCCCCTCCAGGCTGACCGGCACACGCAGCGCCGTGAGCGGCGCCACGCGCTGCAGCGGCCCGGCCAAGAGCACCGTTTGTGGCTCCAGCTGATAGCCGGTAAACTGGAAACCGGGGGCGACCCTGCCCACGAACTCCGGAAAGGCGACCTCCTTCGTCGACGGGCTTTCTTTCAGACCGATCAGGACGCGCGCCGCGCCGACGCGATCTCGACCCCGTCCACCACCTGGCGGGTGGCGTCCTGCGCCACCAGGTCGGCCTGGACGTCGATGGTACCCTCGGCCTGGCTCGTGTCCACGTTGGCTCCACGTACTCCACCCGGTCCAGATCCGACTCCCGGCCGGCGACGGAAACCTGCGGCGGCTGCACCATCCGGGCTGTTTGTAGAGAACCCGGGAGGCGGCTCGTCGTGCTCTAGGGCTCCACGGGGAACACCTTACGGACCTTCCGCTCCAGGGTGACGGGCAGCACCCGCGGCCCCTCGGCTCGACGCGCGACGGCAGGTGATATTTTACGGGCATTTTGGAGGAGCCCACCGTCGCCCCGGAAACGTCCACGGTGGCCCGGATACCCTGGACGCGCAGATCGTCGATGGCCGACGACAGCCCGCTCACCGTCACGGGGAACGGGCGCAGCGGGTCTTTGACTACCAGGTTGCGCGGCAGTCCGATCACCTCCGGCTGGACATACACGTCCCAGGACCGGCGCGGATTCTGCTGCATATAGGCGATCACGTACAGGAGGATCGCGAGCGCCACCGAGATGACCTTGTAACGGAAGTTGCGGCGGACCAGGCGCACCAGGGCAGCATCACCGCCTCCTTCGGGCCGGGCGCCCGGCTCTTCCCGCATGGCCTCCTTCAGCGCCACAGCGGGCGTTACCGCGGGGGCGCTGCTGGCCGCGGTTTTCGCACCCGCGCCGTTGCCACCCCCACGCCACCGGCCGAGGGGAGGCGGCGTCCCGGCGGCCTGCCGGTCTTGCGGCCGACGCTTCCAGCAGGCGCGTGCGCAGCTTGTCGTCGCCCAGCCCGCGGATCAGCTTCCCCCGATCGCCAGCGGAAGATCGTGCCCGTCTCCTCCGAGACCACGACGACCACCGCGTCCGACTGCTCGCAAACGCCCAGGGCGGCGCGGTGGCGCGTATGGACGTTGGTGGCGATGTTCGGGGAATCGGAAAGCGGCAGCGTGCAGCCGGCGGCCACCACGCGGCGGCCGCGGATGATCACCGCGCCATCGTGGAGCGGCGTGCCGTAGTGGAACAGCGTGGCCAGCAGCTCGGCCGACACGTCGGAATCCAGATCCACCCCCGACGCCGCGATGTCGGCGAGGCCCATCTCGCGCTCCAGCACGATCAGCGCCCCGGTCTTGCGCGGCGAAAGCAACGTGACGGCCCGGACGACCTCCTCGATCGTGCGGGTCATGTCCCCCCGGTTGGCGCCCTGCAGCGGCGCGCTCCAGAACCCGAGCCGCCCCAGCTCCTCGAGCAGGTGCCGGAACTCCGGGTACAGCAGGATCACGATCGCGACCGGGCCGAGCGGCGTGACCTGCCGCAGCACCCAGTTGAGTGTCACGAGCCCCGCCCACTCCGACAAGAACAGGAGGGCGAAAAAGACCGACAGGCCGATGAGTATCTGCCAGGCCCGCGTCCCCTTGGCCAACAGGATCAGGCGGTAGATGACGTAGGCGACGACCGAAATATCTATGACCGCGCGTAGCACAAGGCCATAGTCGATGCGCTCAAAGAAGCCGATCGCCTGCGAGAAAACCATGGTCGGGGGCCGCCCCGCCAATAGGCACGGATTTGAAGGGCGGCGTTTCCAGTATAGCACGTTTCACGGAAGCAGGCAACGCGGTGTCGAACGGGCCCCCTCCCCGGGATGATCGGGGGAGGGGGCCGGGGGCGGAAACGTCTACGCTGCGGACCGGGGGAGGCGGCCGCTTTGCTGCAGGGCGCCGCGCAGCTCGTCGCTGGAGGGCTCGACGAGGACGGTGCCGTCGTGGAAGTCGATCACCGGGGTCTTCTCGCCGCCGTCCTGCAGCGCCGACGACGTGCGCGCCATGGACTCGTCCCGCTCGACGTCGTAGTAGTTGTAGGCCACGCCCAGGGAATCCAGAAGCGCCCGGGCGCGATTCGAGTCGCCGCATAGCTCGGTGCCGTATACGGTCAGGGCGTGGTGGGTAGCGCCTTCGGTAAGCTCGTGGCCGAACGGCAGCGAGGCTTCGGACGGGTTTGCCATGTCATCTCTCCATAGATTTATTTGCCACGCCGTTGTACCCAGGAGAAACCCCGCTTACCCATCGCGCAGCCAGCGGGCGGCGTCGCGGGCGTGGTAGGTGAGGATGATGTCGGCCCCGGCGCGCTTGATGCCGGTCAGGAGCTCCAACACGGCGCGCCGCTCGTCCAGCCAGCCGTTCTGGGCGGCGGCCTTGACCATGGCGTACTCGCCGGACACGTTGTAGGCGGCCAGCGGCAGGTCGGTCATCTGCCGCGCGCCCTGCACGATGTCCAGCTACGGCAGCGCGGGCTTGACCATCACGATGTCCGCGCCCTCCTCGATGTCGAGCCGTATCTCCTTGAGCGCCTCGCGGCGGTTGGCGGGGTCCATCTGGTACGAGCGCCGGTCGCCGAACGCCGGCGCCGACCCGGCGGCGTCGCGGAACGGGCCGTAGAAGGCGGAGGCGTACTTGGCCGCGTAGCTCATCAGCGCGACATCGGCGAAGCCCTCTTCGTCCAGCGCCCGCCGGACCGCCCCCACGCGGGCGTCCATCATGTCCGACGGGGCCACGATGTCCGCGCCCGCGCGGGCGTGGCTCACGGCGGTGCGGGCGAGCAGGTCGAGGGTCGGGTCGTTCAGGATGCGCCCTTCGCGGATCACGCCGCAGTGCCCGTGGTCCGTGTACTCGCACAGGCAAACGTCGGTGACGACCAGCAGATCGGGCAGCGCGCGCTTGAGCGCGCGCACCGCCTGCTGTACGATGCCGTCGTCCGCCCACGCCCCGGAACCCTCGCCGTCCTTATGCTCCGGGATGCCGAACAGCAGCACGGCGCGTATGCCGTCCTCCGCCGCCGCGGCGCATTCGCGCACCAGGGTGTCCGGGGAGAGATGGGACACGCCGGGCATCGAGGCGATCGGGCGGCGCAGGTCCCGCCCGTGCGCGACAAAGAGCGGGTAGATGAAATCGTCGGGCGCGAGCGTCGTCTCGCGCACCATGCCCCGCAGCGCCTCCGACGCCCGCAGGCGGCGCGGCCGGTGGATAATCCTGTTTTCCACGATAGGTCCCCCGCCTTTATTGTACCTGACTTCGCCGGCAGGGGCGCCGCAGAAAGCCGGGCTGAACGCTGAACCCGTAGGCGGCGGGGCACGTCAAAAAACCCGACTTGACAATGCCCGCGCTCACCGCGTAAAGTAATCAGGTATACTGGAGTCCAGGCGCTCCGATCAGCGGGGCGTTGTTTCGTCTCATTCTGGACACGGCCCGGGGGTGAAGTGATGCCCGACTCGTTGCAGGCGAAGCTGGCGGCGGCGCGCCTACGGTGGCGCTCCTTTCAGGTGGCGGGCGGGGTGGCCGCGTCATTCACCGCCCTGACTGCCCTGGTTCTGCTCTCCTTCCACAGCGATCGGCTTTTCGTGCTGGGCACGTCGGGCCGGCAGGGCTGGCTGATCGCCCTGCTCGCCGGGGCGGTTGTCGCCGCCGCGGTCTTCCTCGCGCGGCCCCTGCTCCGCCCGATCCCCGACCAGACCATCGCCTCGGCGGTGGAGCGCCGCTTCCCCGCACTCCAGGAGCGGCTGCTTACGACGGTCGAGCTGGCCCAGGCCCCGGCCGGGGCCGGCGTGTCGGGCGCGATGGTCGCGCAGCTGGCGCGCGAGACCGAGCGTCTGGCCGCGCCGCTCAGCTTCCCCAGAGCCGTCCCCGCCGCCCCGTTCCTCCGCCCGGCCGCCTGCGCCTGGGGGGCGGCGGCCCTGCTCCTGGGTCACGTGCTCGTCGTGCCGGACGCGATGGCCGTCTGGCTCCGCCGCATCCTGTCGCCGTCCGCCGACATCCTGATCCACTCCCACACCCGGGTCCGGGCGCTCCCCGGCGACCGCGTGGTGCCGCGCGGCGAAGACGTCGTGATCGGCGTACAGGCCGGCGGCCGGCTTCCCCAGAGCGCCACGCTCCACTACCGCGTCCCGGGCTCCAAATGGACGCGCGTCGAGCTGACGAACGGCAAGACCCTGGGCACGGGCGGCGACACGGCCCGCAAGTTCTCCTTCCGGGTCAACGACGCCCAGCAGGACATCTCCTACTACGCCACCGCCGGCGACGGGCGCTCGAACCCGCACACCCTCCGGGTCGAAGACCGCCCCACGGTCCTCGGCGTCCCTGCACCTGACCTACCCCGCGTACACCGGGCGACCCGCGCAGACCATCGCCGCCACCGCGGGCAACATTGTGGCGCCCGTCGGCACGCGCGTCGAGGTTACGGCGACCGCGAACAAGCCGCTGGGACAGGCGCTGCTGGTCGAAGACGGGCAAACGCGCGGGCCGTGGGAGGTCCGCGGCGAGACGGCCGGGGGCGGCTCCTGGTGGCCCGCGACCAGACCTACGGCCTGCGCCTGCGCGACACGCGGGGCTTCGACGCCGCCCAGACCCCGCAGTACACGGTGCGGGCGCAGCCGAACCAGACGCCGCTCGTGCAGATCGTCCGCCCGGGCGCGGATCTGGAGCGGACGCCGGGCGGCAGGGTGGACCTGCGCGTGACCGCGAGCGGCGACTACGGCGTGCAGGAAACGTCGGCCTACCGGAGCGGCCGCCGCTCCGGCTCGCTGCCGCCTGCCCCTGCCGGGCGCCGGCGGCCGCACGACTGACGACCGGCGGCACCTGGAACCTCGCGACGCTGCCCCTCAAGGCCGGCGATACGATCGCCTACGAGGCCCTCGCCCGCGACGGCGGCGCCGCGCGCGCAAACCGGCCGCTCCGCCACCTACCGTATCCACATCCTCAGCGTGGGCGAGATGCGCGACCGGCTGGAAGCGCGGGTGCGGGAGGAGCAGGAAGCCTGCGCCAGCTGATCAACGCCAGGAGGAGGCGCAGAGCCTGCTGACCCGGGCGCGGCGCGCGCCCGCCCGAGGCCGCGCTCTCCCGGCGGCCCGGACGGCGGAGCGCGGCGTGGCGCAGGAAGCGGCCGATCTCGCGCGCCGCATGCAGCAGACGACCGAGCAGATGCGCGACAACAACCTCGGCACGGCCCCGAACAGGCGCGCCGAGGCGGGCGCAACAGAGCCTCCAGCAGCTCCGCCCAGACATCCATCCCCGCCGCCGCCGACACGATCGAGCGCGCCGAAACGGCCGGGGCCAGTCAATCGCCGCCCCTGCTTGCCGACGCCGCGCGCCGGGTGCAGGCCGTCCGGCAGGAGCTGGAGCGTCTGGCGCGGCAGGTGGGCCGCGCGCCCACGGCATCGGAACTGGCGCGGGAGGCGGGGAGGCTGGCGCAGGAACAGCAGCCTCGCCGAGCAGGCGGAGCTTGCCCAGGCGCGCACGGGCGGCAAAACACCGGCGAGGATGTCGGCGCAGGGCGCGCGCAGCTGGGCGCGCAGGCGCGCCAGCAGGCCGACCTGCGCGCCCGGACCAGGCGCTCGAGCAGCAGGTGCGGCAGGCCGTGCGCGATGCCCAGGAGCGCGGCCAGCCGGACGCCGCCGCGCTGGGGCGGGCGGGGCAGCAGATGCAGAAGGCCGCCGTCCCCAGCAGCAGGCCGCCGCGCGCAGCGCAACCTGCAATCCGGCCAGCCCTCGGAGGCGTCTCCGCAACAGAACGAGGCGGCCGCGGCCTCAGGACCTCGCCGACCGCCTGGCGCAGGCGACCTCGAACCAGCCGGACGCGCAGCAGCGGGCCGCCCGGTTGGAACAGCTGTGGCGGACCGGCTGCAGAAGATGGCGCGAACAGGACGCGATCCGGCAACAGAACAAAGCGGCGCGGCGCGGCGAAGGGCCAGCCGGTGGACCCCGGGACGGGCAAAAACCTGGCCCAGCAGGAACAGAACCTGCGCGCCGCGGCCCAGGAGACCGCCCCGCGCCTGCCGGACGTGCCGCGCGCGCCGCGCGCCCTGCAGCGCGCCGGCGAAAACCTGGGGCCGACCGCCAGCCGGCTGAACCAGTCCGCGCTGCGGGACGCGCTGGAACCCTCGCTCGAGGCGCAGCGCGATCTCGAAGAGGCGGCCCGGGAAGCGCGCGACGCCGCCGCCGCGCTGCAGCAGCAGGCGGCAGTCAGCCAGGCGCAGCAGGCGGTCGAACAGCTCGCCCGCGAGCAGCGCGCCCTGCGCCAGCAAACGCAGCAGCTGGAAAACGCCCGCAAAAACGGCGAGATGACACCCGCCCAGCAGCAGCGCGCGCAAAACCTGGCGCAACAGGAGGCGGGCCTGTCGCAGCGCGGGCAGGATCTGGCCGGGAAGATGCCCTCGCCCGCCTTCGGGTGGGCCATGGGCGAGGCGAAACGGCGCATGGAAGGCGCCGCCGGCGGCCTGCGGCAGCAGAACACCGGCCAGGCCACGCAGCGCCAGCAGGAGCAGGCCGCGCAGACGCTCGAGCGCATCTCGCGGGCGCTGGGTCAGCAGGCGCAGGCGGGCGCCCCGCCGGGGGCGTCCGGCAGCGAGCAGCAGTCCGCCGCCCAGTCGCAGATGGCGGCCGCCGCCGGCGAGCTCCAGCTGGCGCGCGAGATGGAGGCGCAGATCCGGCAGGAGACGACCAGCCTGAACCAGCGCCGCAGCAGGAACCCGAGCACCGGGATAAGCCCGGAGCAGGCGGAGCAGCAGCGCGAGCTGCAGAGCCTGAGCCAGGCACAGCGCGAAACCGAGAACATCGCCCGAAGCGCCGCCCGCCAGCTGCGCGCCCTGCCGCAGGTCAGCGCGAACGTCGAACGCGCCGCAGAGCAGATGCAAGGCGTGCAGGACATGCTGCAACAGCAGCAGACCGGCGCCCCCACGCAGCAGAAGGAGGGCGAGATCGTCCGCCTGCTGGATCAAGCGCTGATCCAGGCGCAGCAGGCCATGGCGCAGCAGCGACAGCAGATGATGGCCCAGGGACAGCAGCCGGGCCAGCAGCCCGGGCAGCAGCCCGGACAGGCGGGCCAGCAGCCGGGCGGCAACCCGCGATCCCGCAACCCGATCGACCCGCTGAAGGACGGCGCCTTCCGGCAGGAAAATCTGCGCGGACGCGGCTTCGGCGGGCTCGACCCGCGCGGGCAGCGGGCGCTGCGCGCGGGCCAGGGCGAGCGCGTCCCCGCCGAGTACCGCGACCTGGTCAACCAATACTATAAGGCGCTGGGACAACGCCGGTAGGGGTCGGGTACCCGGGCGCGGCCGCATTCTGATGTCGCTGTGCGACCGGTGTCGCTGCGCGAC
Organism: Armatimonadaceae bacterium; assembly: GCA_030446525.1. The sequence continues at coordinate 10,659 of JAUJNC010000025.1, read as the reverse complement.
CGGGTGTTGTCCTACGGAAACCGGCGCCAACAAGGAAATCGATGGCACAAAAGAGGTCAAACAACCCCTTCGACGTGGAGGCCAGGGAGTACCTGGGCACGCCGAAATCCGAAGCGGCCGTGCGGCGCGGCCTGGAGTTCCTTGTCAAGCGGCAGTCGGAAGACGGCCACTGGGTCAGCGGCCGCTACCGCGCCGACGCCGCCATCACGGGCTTCTGCACGCTCGCCTTCCTGGCGGCCGGGCATCAGCCGGGGCGCGGCAAGTACGGGACGGCCATGACCCGCGCGGCCGACTGGCTGGCCGATTCCGTGCGCCGCAACGGCCTCGTGTACAGCACCGAGGGGTCGGCCGGCCCCCCGATGTACGACCACGGGTTCGCCACCCTGGCGCTGGCCGAGATCTACGGCATGACGCAGCGCTCGGACCTGCGCCCCAAGCTGGAAAGCGCCGTCCGCCTGCTGGTCGCCTCCCAGAACGCCGAGGGGGGCTGGCGCTACCAGCCCTCCTCCACGGACGCCGACATCTCCGTCACGGCCTCGCAGGTGGTCGCCCTGCGCGCCGCCGACAACGCGGGCGTCAAGGTGCCGGAAGAGACCGTCAAAAAGGCCGTCGGGTACATCAAGAGTCTGGCCAACCCGGACGGCGGCTTCAGCTACCAGGCCAACCGGAGCGGGCGCATGGGCAGCTCCGGGCCGGCCCGCACCGGGGCCGCCGTGACCGGCCTGATGCTCTCGGGCGAGCGCAACTCCCCGGAATGCGGGGGGGGCGTCAAGTACCTCCAGGACAACCCGATAAGCGCCAACGAGTGGGCGTACCGCGAGTGGTACCACTACGCCCTCTACTACTGCACCCAGGCGATGTACCAGGCCGGCGGCCAGCCGTGGAAGAGCTGGTTCACCGTGGCCCGGGAGCGACTGGTCGCGGAGCAGGAGTCGGACGGCAGCTGGAACGACCGGCCGGGTCAGGAGTACGCCACCGCGACCGCCGTGCTGGTTTTGCAGGTCCCCGCCGGCCTGCTGCCCATCTACCAGAAGTGAAGAAGTGAACAGGAGCGATTTTTTATGATCACGACGCCACCGCCCGCGCCCGCCCAACAGGATGACCTCGCTGCTTTGGAGCGACTTCGGGACGCCTATGACACCCTGCGCGCGCAGATCGGGCGCGTGGTCATCGGGCAGAACCAGGTCGTCGAGGAGCTGCTGACGGCCATCTTCGCGCGCGGGCACTGCGTGCTCGTCGGCGTGCCCGGGCTGGCCAAGACCCTGCTGGTCAGCACCCTGTCGCGCACGCTGTCCCTGTCCTTCAAGCGCATCCAGTTCACGCCCGACCTGATGCCCGCCGACATCACCGGGACCGAGATCATCCAGGAAGACCCGATCAACCACGGGCGCAGCTTCGTGTTCATGCACGGCCCCATCTTCGCCAACATGCTCCTGGCCGACGAGATCAACCGCACCCCGCCCAAGACCCAGGCCGCCCTGCTGGAGGCGATGCAGGAGCACCGCGTGACGGCCGGCGGGCGCCCCTACGCCCTGCCCGAACCGTTCTTCGTGCTGGCCACCCAGAACCCCATCGAACAGGAAGGCACCTACCCACTGCCCGAGGCCCAGGCTGGACCGCTTCATGTTCATGATCTCGGTCGGCTACCCGACGGCCGACGAAGAGCTGGCCATCCTGCGCGCGACCACGACGGCCAATCACGTCGACGTGTCGCCCATGCTCCACGCCGAGGACATCCTCGCGCTCCAGGAGACGGTGCGCCGCATCCCGGTCGGCGAGCACGTGTTCCGCTACGCCATGGCGCTCGCCCGCGCGACGCGACCGGACACGCCCGAGGCGCCCCCGTTCATCCGCGAATACGTCAACTGGGGCGCCGGGCCGCGCGCCTCGCAGTACCTGATCCTGGGCGCCAAGGCCCGCGCCGCCCTGTACGGCCGCAACTACGCGACCACCGAGGACGTCGCCGCCGTCACCGCCCCGGTCCTGCGCCACCGGATCATCACCAACTTCAACGCCGAGGCCGAGGGGATGAACAGCGAAAAGATCGCCCGGAAGCTCCTGGAACACACGCCCCGCCCGGCTGAGCCGCCGCGCAAATGACACCGCAAGCTCCGCCCCGCCGTCTGGCCGACCCGGAGACGCTGGCGCGTATCTCCAAGCTGGAGCTGCGCGCCCGCGCCGTCGTGGAAGGCGTCGTGTCCGGCATGCACAAAAGTCCCCACCGGGGCTACAGCGTCGAGTTCGCCCAGCACCGCGACTACACGCAGGGCGACGAGATACGCCACATCGACTGGAAGGTGTACGCGCGCTCGGACCGCTACTACGTCAAACAGTTCGAGGAGGAGACGAACCTGCGCGCCTACCTGGTCCTGGACGCCAGCAACAGCATGAACTACCGGGGGGGCGCGCTGAGCAAACGCGTGTTTGGATCGGTGGGCGCCGCCGGGCGGGGGTCGCTGCTGCGGCAGCAGCGCGACTCGGTCGGGCTGGCGCTCTTCAACGAGGGCGTGCGGACGTTCCTGCCGCCGGCGGGCACGGCGGCGCACCTGCGCGAGGTGCTGCGGCAGCTGGAGCAGGCGCAGACCGCGCCCAGGACCAGCGTGAGCCACACGTTCCACGACCTGGCGGAGCGCATCAAGCGGCGCAGCCTGATCCTCGTCCTGAGCGATCTGTTCGACGACCCGCAGCAGATCATCAAGGGGCTGCAGCACTTCCGGCACCGCAAGCACGACGTGATCGTGTTCCACGTCCTGGACCGCGACGAGCTGACCTTCCCCTTCCAGGAGATCGCGGTCTTCGAGGGCATGGAGGAGGAGGGCCAGCTGCCCGCCGAGCCCAACGCGCTCCGGGGCGAATACCTGCGCCTGTTCGAGGAGTACGCGACGGCGCTGCGGCGCGGCTGTCGCGAGATGGGGATGGATTACGTCCAGATGCCGACCGACGAGCCCATCGACGACGCCCTTTCGCGCTATCTACACCTGCGCATGCGAGCCTCGTAGCATGTTTGGCATCTCTTTCCTCAACCCGGCGTTCCTGGGGGCCCTCGCGCTGGCTGGCCTGCCGCTCCTGATCCACCTGATCCGCAAACGGCGGGTGCGGGTCATCCCCTGGGCGGCCTGGGACTTCCTGCTCCAGTCCAGGCGCCAGAACCGGCGCCGCCTCCGGATCGAGCAGTGGCTCCTGCTGCTTCTGCGGATCACGATCGTCTGCCTGGCGGTGCTCGCCTTCTGCCGCCCCATCCTCCGCGCCCTGGACGGGGCGGTGCTGGGCGCCAACGCGCGCGTGCACGCCCTGATCGTGCTCGACAACTCCTACAGCATGGGCCACCGGCGCGCCGGCGCGACCGATTTCGAGCGCGGCCGCCGGGTGGCCGACGAGCTGTTGACGCGCGTCCTCCGGCAGGGCGATTCGGTGTCGCTCGTTCTGCTCTCTTCCCGGCCCGAGGCCCTGCTGAAGGAGCCCACCTTCGATCTGGCCACGGCCCGGGAGCGCGTGCGAACCGCGCGCGTGAGCGACCGCGCCACCGACTACGGCGCGGGCGCCGTCTTCTGCGCCGCGCTCCTCCGGGACGTCCGCACCCCGACCAAGGAGGTCTACTGGATCACCGACAGCCAGGAGACGGGCTTCGCCCGCGCGGCACGGGAGCGCGCCGGTCACTCTCCCGGCGCGGCCTGGAAAGGGCTTGCCTCCCAGGCGCGCGTCACCTGGATCAACGTGGCCCAGGGCGAGCGCGACAACGTGCGCGTCGAGGCCCCCGCTTTCAGCCGCGAACTCGTGACACCCCAGATGCCGGTGCGGGTCGAGTCCGTCATCCACAACCATGGCAACTCCGCCAGGAACGGCCTGCTCGTCAACCTCCACGTGGACGGCCGCCCGGTGGGGTCCACGCACGTCAACGTGCCCGCGGGCGGCACGGCCAAGGCGTCGTTCGCGTACCTCTTCCCCACGGCGGGCGTCCACACGGGCAGCATCCAGCTCGCCCAGCCCGACGGGCTCGCCCGCGACAACAGCGCCTACTTCGCCGCCCGGGTCCGGGACAGGCTCAAGGTGCTCGTCGTCAACCCCCGGCCGAGCGGTGATCCCGCCCGCGACGAGGCGTTCTACCTGACCACCGCCCTCGCGCCCGTGGCCGCGTCGGAGGGCGGGAAGATGGCGGTGCAGCCGACCGTACATGCCGGCCCGCGCCTGGCCGGGCTGAACCTGAGGAGTTACGACGCCGTCGTCGTCACCGGCCTCACCGATTTGGGCGGGGCTGACCGGCGGGCGCTGGAAGAGTTCGCCCGCGGCGGCGGCGGCGTGCTCCTGTTCCCCGGCCCGGTGACCGAGCCCGACCGCGTCAACCGGGCGCTGGGAGGCGGCGCGTCGCTCCTGCCCGCCCGCCTCGGCCCGCGCCAAAGCATCGCGGACGAGGCCGCGCCTTCCCTGAACCCGGCGACGATCAGCCACCCCGTCCTCGCCGGCTTCCGGGACACGTCGGAGATCAACCTGGGCAGCGCCCGGTTCACTCTCCACGGCCTGCAGCCGGCGGCGGGTGACAACGAGGGCCGCGTCCTCGTGCGTTTCAGCGGCGGGCAGCCCGCCTTTGTCGAGCGGCGGTTCGGGCAGGGCAAGGTGATCATGGCGGCCAGTACGGCGGGGATCAGCGGCAACACGCTGCCCTACAAGCCCGCGTACGTGCCGCTCGTCCACCAGGCTCGTCGCCTACCTGGCGGCCGGCCCGGCCGCGCAGCGCAACCTGCGCGTCGGCCAGCCGCTCGCCACCCGCTTCGACGTGCGCGACGCCAACAAGCCGGCGCGGCTCACGCTCCCCCTCCGGCCAGACCGCCCTCCGCAAAACCGCGCTCGGCGCGGAAGGCGCCACCTTCGCGTACAGCGGCACCGAGCAGGCGGGCGTGTACCGGGTCGGTCTGGCGGGGCGCCGCGTCGCCGACGCCTTTGCGGTCAACCTGCCCGCGGGCGAATCCGACCTCGACGGGCTCCCGGACCGGCAGGTGCAGGCCGCCCTCGGCACGACACGTCTTCAGTTCGCGCGGGGCACGGACGACCTGTCCGCCGTCGTCCGCCGGGCCCGCCGGGGCACGGAGCTTTGGCGCACGCTGGTCCTCGCCGTGCTGCCGCTGCTGTTCCTGGAGAGCCTGCTGGCACAGCGGTTCGGGAGGGCGGGCTGATGCCGACACCGCTCCTGGGCGTCCTACTCCTTTCGGACACAGCGCGGCGTCTGCTGGGCATCAGCCCCGAGGTCGGGCAGCGGATCAACGAGGCCGAGCTCTATTTCGCGGGTGGGTGGCCCGTGCGGGCCGCCGCCCTCGCGCTGATCGCGGGGACGCTCTGGTTCGGCTATCTGTATCTCAAGGATGGCACCCCGCCCCTCGCTCTGGGTCAAGGCGCCCCTCTCGGGCTGCGCCTCCTCGCCCTTTCGGCCCTGATCGCGATGCTGTTCCAGCCGATGCTGCGCCTGCGGCACAGCCAGGTGCAGCGCGGGAGCGTGGTCGTGCTCGTGGACGACTCGCAGAGCATGGGCATCCGGGATGACCGGCTCCCGCCGGCCCGCGCCGCCCAGGTGGCGCGCGCGACGGGCGGCACCCCCGCGCGATGACCCGCGCCGAGATCGTCGAACGCGTCGCCGGCGGCCCGCAGGGCAGCCTTCTCGCCGATCTCGCCAAGCACTACAACGTCCGGCTGTACCAGTTCGGCAGCGAGGCGCGGCCCGTTCCCCTGCCCAAGGGCGCCGCCCAGATGGCCAGGTACCGCCTGGACATCGAGCCGGACGCGAAGGCGGGCGGCTCCACCCAGATCGGCGGCGCCCTCGGCCGCGCCCTGGACGACGTGGCGGGCCAGCCGGTGGCGGGCGCGCTGATCCTGACCGACGGCGGCAACAACCTGGGCGAAGACCCCGTCGCCGTCGCCGAGCGGGCCAGGGCGCAGGGCCTTCCGGTAAGCACCCTCGGCGTCGGCGACCCCACGCCCACCCGCGACCTTGCCATCACCGAAGCTCTGGCCGACCAGGTGGTGCGCAAAGACAGCACCGTCCAGGTGTCGGCGGGCATCTCCCACCGCGGCTATGGGGGACGGCCGATCACCGTCACCCTGCGCCGGGGCGCCGAAACCATCGGCACGCGGCAGCTCCGGCTGGGCACTTCGGCGCAAAAGCAGACCGTCACCTTCACCTACACGCCCAAGCAGACCGGATCCTTCACGTACACCGTCTCGACCGGCGCGCTGCCCGGCGAGACGGAGCGCGGCAACAACCGGCGCAGCTTCCTGCAGCGGGTCGCCGGCAAAAAGCTGCGCATCCTGTACGTGGAAGGCGACCCGCGCTGGGAGTTCCGTTATCTGCGGAACGCCATCCTGCGCGACACCCAGATCGCCTTCAGCGCGTACCTCACGTCCTCCGGGACCGGGACGGGCGGCGAGGGCAACGTGCCCGTGTACCGCTTCCCCGACGACGAGAAAACCCTGTTCGCGTATGACATCCTGATCCTGGGCGACGTGCCGCGCGCCCACTTCAGCGACGGGCAGCTGCGCAGCATCCGGCGTTTCGTGGAGGACAAAGGCTCCAGCCTGATCGTCATCGCCGGCGAAAAGCACACGCCCCACGAATACCGCGGCACGCCGCTCGAGGCCGTCTTCCCGGTTGTCCTCCCCGCCGCACCCGAGCAGGTCGTCACCGACGAGCCGTTCCGCTGGGAGCTGACCGCGCAGGGAAGGCAGGACCCGCTCCTGCGGCTGGACGACAACCCCGCCCAGAGCGCCGAGATCTGGCGCACCCTGCCCGGCATGTACTGGAACGCCGGCGTCGAGCGCGCCAAGCCCGGCGCCACCGTACTGGCCGTCAACCCGGCGCGCACGAACGCCAACGGCAATCGCGTCGTGCTCGCCGTGCAGCCCTTCGGCGAGGGCCGCTGCCTGATGTCTCTTTCCGACAGCACCTGGCAATGGCGCTGGCGCGTCGGCGACCGCTACTTCTATCGCTATTGGGGCCAGGCCCTGCGCGCCATGACCCCCACCGAGCCGCCCGGCGGCAACCGCTACGCCCAGGTGAACGCCGACCGCGGCGAGTACCTCCTCGGCGACCGCGTCGCCGTCAGCGCCCGCCTGCTCGACACCTTCTACCGGCCCATCAAGGCGAGCAAAGTAACGGCCACCCTGCGCGGCGAAACCGGCGGCGCCACCCCCATCACCCTGAACGCCGTCCCCAGCTCCCCCGGCCTCTTCTCCGCCGACTTCCTGGCCGAGCGCACCGGCAAGTTCCAGGTCTCGCTCGCCTCCCCCGCCAACCCCGGCGCCAAGGCCACCGCCACCTTCCTCGTCCAGAGCCTGGCCCTCGAACGCCAGCAGCCCGAGATGAACGAGACCCTCCTGAGGCGCATCGCCCAGGCCGGCGGCGGCCGCTATTACCAGCCCGACCAGGCCCGCGCCTGGCTCGCCTCCCTCAAGCCCAACGACTACCGCGTCTACAGCGAATCCGAGACCGAGCTCTGGGACGCCCCCCTCTTCCTCGGCCTCTTCATCATCCCCCTCACCCTGGAATGGCTCATCCGCAAACGAACCGGCCTGCTGTGAGAACGCTATCCAGCAACCAGAAATGACCTGGGTACCCGGCGCACAGGATCTCTTCCTCGTCATGCCGCTTCTCTGCTATCAGCGGGTGCCCGGCTGACAGAAGCAGGATGAGGCCAACGGCACGTCGGCGCGCCGCCAAGCCCGGTTAAAACGCGCCCTGACCCGCGCCGCTGCCTCCCGCTTCCCTTGGGCCTCCAGGCTCTGCGCCAGCCCGAACAAAGACCAGCCGTTCTCCGGCCAGCGCCGCAGATCCTCGCGATACACCTGCTCCGCCTCAGCGACCTCACCCACCTGCATCAAGGCCGCGCCCAAAGCATGTCGGACCGGCTGGATCCAGTCCGGCGGCTCATCGTAGCGGAGCTGGTCTTCCTTGCTCACGGCTGTCCGGAGCGCCGCCAGTCCTTCGGGACGTTTGCCCTCCCGAAACAGGATCTCGCCTTCCAACAGGGCATCGGCGACGGCGAACAGGTCGGAGGCGGTGTTGTTGCCGAAGAACGCCTCCTTAGGGGTCTTCGCCACGGCGTCCCGGAACGCGGCCTGGCAGGTCCGCGCCTCCGCCGTCTTGCCCAGCGCCGCGTAAGCCACGCTCCGCGCTGCGTGGCGCAACGCGCGCGCGATAGGGAAGTAGGAGGACGGCTCCGGCTCCTTCAGCAGGTCTTCCCAGAGGCCGAACCGCAGGAGTAGCTCGTAGGGCATGGCGTGGAAGCCGTCGGCTATGGAAGCGTTCTGCTCTTTCCAGTCCTCGGGCATCTCGGCAGTCATGGCCCGGATCGCTTCACGGGCACGGCGGCTCTCCCCCTGCATCATGGCGGCGAAGGCGAGCATGTGCCGGTTATGGGCCATGTACAGGCGGTAAAACCCCGGCTTCTGCGCCCTCACGGTGTAGCGACGGTCGGCCTCGATGGCGCGGCTGTTTGCCTCGATGGCCTGCTGCCACTTTCCGAGGCGCACGTCTATATGCGAGGGCATGTGGACCAAGTGCCCCAGGCCAGGCGTCAGGTTCCGCAGGCGGTCTGCGGCTTTCTCCGCCTTTTCCGGCGTGGTCGAGGCTTCCACCGCGTGGATATAGAGGTGCAGCGCCAGGGGATGGTCCGGCGCGCGCTCCAGCACGCCCTCCAGCGTGGCCAGTATCTCTGGGGTTCCCGGCTGTGGCCTGCCGCCCTCCTTCCAGAGGTCCCAGGGCCGCAGGTCCATCAGCGCCTCGGCGAAGAGTGCCCCGATGTCAGCATCCTTCGGAAAGAGCTTCCAGACGCCCCGCATGGCCGCCGCGTACGCTTCGTCCAGAGGTTTGCGGTCCTCGGGCTGCGGGTTGGCGTAGCGCCGGCCGAGCGCGTCAATGAGCGCCTTCTCCGCCCCGGTCGCCTTCGAGGACAACTCCCGTGCGCGCGTCAGCGCCTCCCAGGCGGCCTTGGCCCGGTCGGGCGGTACGAGCGGGAAGTTGATGTGCGGACCGCTGGCGATAGCGATCCCCCAGTAGGCCATGGCGCAGCCCGCGTCGGCGGCCGCCGCCTGCTCGAACGACCGGATCGCCTCGTCGTGGTTGAAGGCGAAGAGGAAGTTCAGACCCTGGTCGAAGTAGCGCTGGGCCTCCTTGCTCGTGGTCGTTACCTTTCGTTGATGCTTGCCCAGCCCCTCGAACAAGGGGACGGGCGCTTTGGCGGGCTCGGCGGCCCGTGCCGTGGGCAGCAGCACGTTGCAGGCTGCGATGACAAGAAAAGGCGCCAGCAGTACCCGGACGGGACGTATAACGGCATTCATGGCTTTACCTCCGAACGTATCTTTTGTCGTTTCAAACATGCATCCGGTAGAACCGGAAGAAGTAGTTGTCGATGGGCAGGATTTCCACGTTCCGGAATCCTGCCTCGTCGGCGTAACGGCGCAGGGTGTCGGCCCGCATGACCGTGCCGGTCCCGACCGACGGCTCGTCGGCGCAGCCGACCGGCAGGCAGTGGAAGACGCTGAAGCCGTACATCACCCACTCCACGTCGTTGCCCTCCGGGGTGAAGCGCTCGCCTACGCGCTCGTCCATCACCAGCACGGCCCCATTCTCGCCGGCCAGATGGCGTATGGTGCGCAGGACGCCCACCGGGTCGGACATATCGTGGATGCACTCAAACGCGGTCACCAAGTCGTACTCGCCCGCCACGGCCGCATCCCCGGCATCGCGGCAATGGATACGCACCCGGTCCGCCAGCCCCTCCGCGCGCACGTTCGCCCGCGCCTGCTCCACCGAGGCCTCGTCCATGTCGAAGCCGTCCACCCGGACGTTCGGGTAGCTCCGGGCGATGCCGATGGAGGACCAGCCCAGCCCGCAGCCGATGTCGGCGACCCGGGCCGGCGGGTCGGACAGCAGCCGCGCATGCACGTCCGGCATCGCCGGGAGCCACTCCGCGCCGAGCTGCTGCAGGAACGCGGGGCGGTTGGTGTCCGCCTGCCCCTCGCGCAGGTCGGCCCCGTAGGCGCTGAACGGAACCCCCCCGCCGGTGCGGAACGCCTCGAGCACAGCATCCACCGGGCGCACGGCGCCGACCAGCAGACGCGCGAACCCGGCCATGTAGCTGAGGCTGTCCCGCTGGGTCAGCACCTCCGCATACGCGGCAGGCAGGCAGAAGCGGCGGGCATCGGCCTGCGCGTCGGGGTCCTTCACCCGGAGGATGCCCGTCACGGTCTGCTGTTCCAGCCACTCACGCACGTACCGCTCGTTCGTTCCCGTGCGGGCTGCCAGGGCCGCTGAAGTCAGTGCGTCGCTGCCGGCGAGCGCCCGGTAAAGTCCCAGCCGCTCGCCGATATAGATGCTAAAGATGTCGAAGGTACCCGCAGTGGATTGGAGCACGCGCTCCACGAACCGGTCCCGCTCCTGTTCTGTTTGCTCAATCAGGTTGTCCGCCGCGATCATCTTGGTTGCTCCTCGCTTTCTCGTTGGGATCGCGTATAGTATCGCAGGGCAGCGTTATCATGGCCGGTATCAGAAGACAGGCAAAAGTGTGATCATAATCAAAGTACCGTACGGTACGTCAGGAAAAGGGCTTTAGGCGGGAGCGGTTCGGCGATGCAAAAACCGTGGAGACAGCCGAACAGCCTCCGACTTCTGCTCTG
>JAUJNC010000383.1 GCA_030446525.1 Armatimonadaceae bacterium | reverse complement strand
GTCATCCCTCCACCCGCGTCATCCGCTCCACGGCCGGGTCGGTGAAGACGTCGGACTCGTCGCGCGAGCGCGTGGAGAACTCGCTGACCACGGCGCCCGCGTCGCCCGCCTGGAACCAGTGCGGCGTGTCGGGATAGATGGTGTACTGGTCGCCGGGGCGCAGGCGGATCTCGTGGAACACGGTGTAGCGCCCGTTGGCCCCCTGTGGGGGCCGTGCGCCGGGGTCCCCGGTCGGGGGGCCGGGGACGTACAGGAAAACCTCGCCCCAGCGGCAGCGGAACGTCTCCTCTTTGCCGGGCTGCCCCCCGACGGGCGGGTGCCGATGCTCCGGGCACGTCTGCCGCGGGAACAGGACCAGCTCCTTGGCGCACACCCGCTCGGTGTTGACATAGGTGACGATCTCCAGCCCGAACCTTCCCAGGTCCGACAGGCCGAAGTCCGCGACCTCGATCCTCCCCCGCTCCTCGGGCGTGAGCGCGACACCCGCGCGGGAGAGATACCCCGCGGCGCGCTCCCGCGCCGCCTCCAGCTCGCTGTGCGTGATCATCGTTAGCCTGATTTTAGCGCGGCGGCGCGCGCTTTGTCAATCGGCCGCAGTGTATGGCCGGTTGCCGTTTTGACATCGCCTTGCATATCGGCTATAATAGGGGTGCGTGGCCGCAGACTCTTTCCGGGGAGATCGAGCGGCTGTTTTTGTTACTGGCAGGGGGAGGCAGCACGAACCTTGATGTCGAAGATTCAAGTGGCAGGCAACGGAACAATAGACGCCGCAGACGGCGTCTATGATTTGACGATCATCGGCGGCGGCCCCACGGGCCTGTTCGGGGCCTTCTACGCTGGGCTGCGGCAGATGAAGACCAAGATCATTGACTCGCTGCCGCAGCTGGGCGGACAGCTGGCCGCGCTGTACCCGGAGAAATACATTTATGACGTGCCCGGCTTTCCCAGGGTGCTCGCCAAGGACCTGGTCAGCTTCCAGGTCGAACAGGCGATGCAGTACGAGCCCACCGTCTGCCTGAACGAGAAGGTGACGAATCTGACACAGAATGGCGACGGCCGGATCACGCTGACCACGGACAAAGGGAGCCACGTGACGAAAACGGTGCTGATCGCGGCGGGCGTCGGCGCCTTCGTGCCGCGCCGGATGGACGTGCCCGGCATCCGAGAGATGGAAGGCAAGGGGATCCACTACTTCGTCACCGACACGTCGGGCCTGGCCGGCAAGCGCATCGTGATCGTCGGCGGCGGGGATTCGGCGTTCGACTGGGCGCTCGGTTTGCACGAGAAGGCCGCGTCCTGCCTGCTGATCCACCGCTCGGACAAGTTCCGCGCCCATGAAGACACGATTCTCAAAGTGCTCGAGTCGCCCGTCGATGTGCGGCGCTTCCATGAGCTCAAGGCCGTCCACGGCGAGGACCGGCTCCAGGCGGTCACCATCTTTGATAACCGCACGGGCGAAGAGATCCTGGTCCCGTGCGACAGCCTGCTGCTGAACATCGGCTTCCTGACGAACCTGGGTCCGATCAAGGAGTGGGGCCTGGAGATCGAGAAGAACGCGGTCTCGGTCAACTCGACCATGCAGACAAACCTGTCCGGCGTTTACGCGGCGGGCGACATCTGCACGTACCGGGGCAAGCTCAAGCTCATCGCCACCGGCGTCGGCGAGGCGGGCACGGCGGCCAACTTCGCCAAAACGTTCCTCGATCCCTCGGCCAAGGCGTTCCCGGGTCACTCGTCGGATATGAAGTGACGCGCGCCGCGGCGCCCTTTGGCACGGAAATGGCAGGAAACGTTGTTGGCGTGTCGTCCGGATGTGGTACACTGTGATTGCGACCGTCTTATTTATACCTATAAAAATATCTTGGCCGATCCATTGACAGACGTGTCGCGTTGTGATAGACTCGGTAATCAGAGGATAAAAGAGAGATAACATCGAACGAAGCCAAGATAACCAGCAATCTTACTTGATTCGCGGTTATGTGTTTGTTTTTATCTGCTGACGGTCAAAGCCTGCTATTTGGGGCAAGTTCGCGCCGTTGCGTAAAGAAGGAGATCCGGTGACTCGTGCCATCGTTTACGTCGTGTTTTGCCCGCGCCGCCTTTGGGCAGTGCGAAGGCGTCACTAAGAAAAACAAGGCATGGCGCCGGGCATTCCCCTCGCGGGGCGCGGCATAGGAGCAACGCAGATGGTGATGCAGGAAGGCAACACGTCCTCTAGAGACGTACCGGCCGGCGCGGAGATCACCCCGCTGGACGTGAGCGAGCTGGAGCAGTTGTCGCGGGACTACGCCCGGAGCCGCGACCCCCGCCTGCGGGAAACCCTGGTCCTTCACCACCAGCGCCTGGTCAAATCCATCGCGGCCCGGTTCCTGGGGGCCGGCGAGGCGCTCGAAGACCTGGTCCAGGTCGGCAACATCGGCCTGATCAACGCCCTGGACCGTTACAACCCCGACCAGGGGACCCGCTTCTCCACCTACGCCACCCCCACCATCCTGGGCGAGATCAAGCGCCATTTCCGCGATAAGACCTGCGGCATCAAGGTCCCCCGCTGGCTGCAGGAGCTCCACCAGGCCGCGCGGCGCGTCAGCCAGCAGAGGACCGGCGAGCTCGGGCGCGCCCCCACGATCGCCGAGGTGGCCGCCCGTCTGGGCGCCACCGAGGAGGAGACCCTGGAGGCGCTGGAAAGCGGCGAGGCGATGAACCTGC
>JAUJNC010000024.1 GCA_030446525.1 Armatimonadaceae bacterium | reverse complement strand
GACTGTGAGGAAGAAGTGATCGGCGCGGCACACGAGGAGGCTCGCAATCTTCTATGTGAGCTTTGTATTTACTTTGTCCTTGACGATGAGTTTCACCTGTTGATTAAGCTTGGGTTCGTCAATCACGGCTACAAGTTCAACGAGCTGGTTCCCGCACTCATGGCCGCGTTCCTTGACGCGGTCGGAGACTAATCCGGTGGCCGCCCCGCGCAAGCTGCCCTCCCGCCGCACCGTGACGCTGCAGCCGTACTACTGGGCGGCCTACAACGAGATCGTCAAACCCAACCGCATCGGCTGGTACCTGGCGGCGCGCTGGCTCCCGACGTTAAAGCCCCTAGGCTACGCCCTTATCGGGGCGTTGCGGGCGCGCTGCTACCACAACACCAAGACCGGCGAACTCAGGAACCAGATCCAGATCGACATGGAGGAGCTGGCCGAGGCCGTGGGCGTCTCCCGGACTACCCTCTGGCGGGAGTTCCGCAGCAACACGGTCCTTTCTGAGTTCGTGCGGCGCCAGGATCAGTACGTGGTGCGTCGGAAGGGGCCACAGCGCGAGGACAGCGTCTACTTCGTGGCGATGGATGACCCCATCCACCCGAACGACCTGGAGCGCTACGAGGCGTTGCGCCAAGCGGAAGCCGAGGGCCGTGCCTTCCCGCCCGCCAAGGTCATCCGCCGGGAAGAGGAGCCGGACGGCACCTATAAGTTGCAAGGTGAAACCTATAGACCAGGTGCGGCGGCCCCTGCGTTTCAGAATGAAACGGCTGCGTTGCAGAATGCAACCGGCTCGTTGCAAAGTGGAACGGATACTAATAAGGAATCTCTTTCCTTACCTCTCTATACTGAGACTACCGCTGCGCTTGCCCCCTCGCATAGATGCGGTCCCCCGGAGGGGGAAGCGGAGGAGGGCGCCCCACAGCTCTGGCAGGCTTGGCAGCAGGCACTGCAGCAGCTCTCCGGCCGGGTCAACACGCCGACCTTCGAGACGCACATCCGCACGCTCCGCCCCCTTTCGCTCTCCGAAAGCGGCGAGGTACTGCTGGCCGTCCCGTCCGCCTTCACGCGCGGGTGGATCGAGAAGCGTCACCTGCCGAACCTCGAAGAAGCGCTCTCGGCAACTCTCGGGCGGCCCATAGCTGTCCGCCTGACCGGAAAGGAAGAGGCAAGAAATTACCGACTCCAGTGCGAATCCGATTGAACTGCCACTGCGGCACTGACGTACCCATCGGATGCAGCTAGAAGCGCAACTTGGCTGATCTGCTTCGTGCCACAAGTTAAAAGACTGAAGCAGAAAAACATGACCCTGATGCGTCCCGGCGAAGACTAACGCCCCTGTCCCCCACCACAACAGCACGGGAGAGCTAAAGGAGCTCACCCCCCGGAGGGAGACAATCCCGAGCGCGAAGCGCTACCACATACGAGCTCGGCCACGCACTGATTGGTAGTAACCCGAAACGGGAGAAGCTGTTTTATGGGGAACTTTCTCGGGGGCTCTCGTAACTGATTTCAGGGTTGTAGTCCGACCGGAGGCGTGACCGGAGCGAGGAACGAGCGGAGGTGACGCCGTAGGGAGGGAAGGGAACGGGCCATCGTTAACCCGCGACTTGAATGCCAAAGATTGACAAATATTGCTCATCCGAGTACCATAAGGCTTATACGCTTGATAGGCAGGAAGAACGACCCATGAACGTTTCGCTCACTCCGGAGCTCGAAAAGCTCGTCAACGACAAGGTGCAAAGCGGCCTCTACAACTCGGCCAGTGAAGTGGTGCGCGAGGCGCTCCGGCTCTTGAAGGAGCAGGACGCGCTCAAGGCGTACCGCGTGGAGGAGCTGCGCAAAGAGATTGCGCGTGGCATCGAGCAGGCCAACCGCGGCGAGGTGACCCCGCTCGACATCGAGGCGATCAAGGCCGAAGGCCGGAAGCGCATAGGCAAGAAGTAGCACAGGTGCTCCGATGCCCCAAGTCCTGCGCACCCCCGAAGCCGCTACTGACCTCCTTGAGATTTGGGTCTACATAGCCGAGGAGGGGAGCATGGACGCTGCCGACCGTGTCCTTAACAACATTGACCAAAAATGCCAGGCGCTCGCCGAGTCGCCCGGTATAGGCAGAAGAAGGGAAGAGCTCGCGCCAGATCTGCGAAGCCTTCCCGTCGGTAACCACGTCATCTTTTACAGGGTCCGGGACGACGGCATTGAGGTGATTCGTGTCCTGCACGGCGCACGCGATATCGACGCGATTTTCAATTCCGATTTATAATTGGCCAGCAACAGCCATAAAAAAGCCCTCACTCTGGAACTTTCTGCGCCCGTTGCGGGGCGTGAATAAGCAGTACCTGTGGGACTACCTGGCCGTCTTTGAGGCAGCCACCAATAGCAAGCGGATCACGCCGCCGCTGGTGCAAGCCCTGTGCTTTGGATACCAGGGTATGCCCCTAAACTACACATGAGCCGGAAGTTTTTGTCCACCTACGACTCTGCTCGGCTGTCGTTGCATCCCTTGCTGCTGCACTGTTCTGTGGCGCGTTCAAAGGTCTCCGTGGGCACTTCCAAAGCGTCTAGAGCGCGCGGGTGGATACAGGGAAAGTCTTTTTCGATAAAATAGCGCATGGCAGGTTCGGCTCCGAAGTGGAAATAGACTCCCTCCTCTTCAGGAGCACTCAACCGTTTTTCATCCACGACTGATAGGCAGAGACGGAGTTCTCCTGCGTCCCCCTGAAGCGTTGTTTCTGACGCCCCCGGACAGATCGTGGCGGTCCAACCCTTTCCTGCCGGCATTGCCAGCGTTTCACCCACCGGCTCACCGCGCTGTAACTGCGCCAATTCGGTGGGTGTGATGCGAAACCGCACACTGCTCCTCGTCCATCGGATTTTCATGGTTTCCTCCTTGATGTCAGGATAGCAAAGGCATGTTTCCGGTTTGTTGCGAAACCCTGTTTTTCCATTTCTTAGCCGAAACAATTTGGAAATGTTGGTTCGCTATACTATTTCCATTCGGAAACGCCGTGGGCCAATGACGCAGCGGCGCCCGTTCCCCATATAGGGTCGTGTCACTCTGTTCGGCGATGTCGCCTTTCCTGAAGAGTCGTCACCTTTGTGTGCCGGAATCACACGGAAAGCGATGTCACCAAACATGAGCGAGCCTGTTTACTGCGACCCACAGCCCGGCGTTATCACCAGCGAAACACGGCATCAGTACCTGGTTCGGACGGGCAAGGCCACACCTCGCTTTCTTCAAGGCGTTTTCCCCTTCCTCGGGCGCGGCATCAGCGATCTGAGGCTTCTGAACGACGCTCTCAGATACCGGGTCCCTGCCGGCAAGTCCGCTGAGGTGCTTTATTTCCGGGCAGGTAATGTGTCCGAGGATCTGATCTATCTTGTCCTGTCCGCCGGCGGCACGCCCATCCGCTACTTTCCCGCCGGGCCCAAGGCAGACATTCACGTCACCCTTGCCATTACCGAGTCGCATGGGGAGGGGAAACGCCTGGAGGTCGGCCTGGCCGCGCCGCGCGGCCTGTCGGGAACTGTCGTGATCGATGTTGGCATCGTGGAGGTGCAGTCCTGATGGCGGCGACGGCGACGCACTGCCCCTACTGCGCGCTCCAATGCGGCATGCACCTGATCCCAAAAGAGGGCTTGCTGTCGGTCGCACCGCGCAAGGACTTCCCCACCAATAAGGGGGGCCTGTGCCAGAAGGGTTGGACGAGCGCCGATTTGCTCGCCCACCGCGACCGGCTTCTCACGCCATTTGTTCGTGACGAGCGCTCCGCTCCGCTTCGCCCGACCTCCTGGGAAGAAGCGTTAGACTGTATCGTTGATGCCTTTCAGCGCACACAGGCAAAGTACGGCCGCGACGCCGTAGGCGTTTTTGGCGGCGGCGGACTGACGAACGAGAAGGCGTACCTGCTCGGGAAGTTCGCGCGCGTCGCCCTGCGCACGTCTGCCATTGACTACAACGGGCGCTTCTGCATGGCGTCCGCGGCGGCGGCGAGCATCAAAGCATTCGGCGTGGACCGGGGGCTGCCCTTCCCCTTGGAGGATATTCCCGGTGCGCAGGCGATTCTGCTCGTCGGCTCCAACCCTGGCGAGACCATGCCGCCCCTCATGCAGTACTTCGATGAGCAGAAGCGGCGTGGCGGCGCGCTCCTGGTTGCCGACCCGCGCCAAACGCCCACCGCGCAGGCGGCAACGCTCCATCTTCAGCTAACACCGGGAACCGATGCCGCACTTGCCAATGGCCTGCTCCACATCGCCCTCGGCGAGGGGCTGATCGACCCCGGCTTCATCGCCGAGCGTACGACAGGCTGGGAAGCGGTCCGCCGCGTCATCGCCAGCTACTGGCCGGATCGTGTCGAACGCATCACGGGCGTCCCCGTCCGGCAGATGACCGAGGCCGCGCACCTTTTGGGCCAGGCGCAGACGGCCATGATTCTTTCCGCGCGCGGCCCGGAGCAGCAGAGCCGGGGCGTGGATAATGCGCTCGCGTTCATCAACCTTGCCCTCGCCCTGGGCAAGGCCGGCAAGCCGCACTGTGGCTGGGGCACCCTGACCGGACAGGGCAACGGGCAGGGTGGGCGCGAGCACGGTCAGAAGGCCGATCAGCTCCCCGGCTACCGCCGCATTGACAACCCGGAGCACCGCGCCCATATTGCCCGCATTTGGGGGATTGACGAAGCGGAGATCCCCGGACCGGGCCGGTCTGCCTGGGAGATGCTGGACACGCTCGGCACGGACGGCGGGGCGCGCGCTTTGTTCGTGATGGGATCGAACCTCGTCGTGTCCGCGCCGCGCTCGGCCCGCGTCGAGGAGCGGCTGCGCGCGCTCGATTTTCTTGTGGTTACGGACCTGTTCCTGTCCGAGACGGCGGAGATGGCCGATGTCGTCCTTCCGTCCGCGCAGTGGGCCGAGGAAGAGGGCACGATGACCAATCTTGAAGGCCGCGTTCTGCTGCGGCGGCGCGCCCAGGACCCACCCGACGGCGTTCGAACCGACACGGAAATCCTTGCTGCTCTGGCCCAGCGGCTGGGCCGGGGCCAGTACTTCACCGATGAGCCACGCGCCATTTTCGACGAGCTGCGGCGGGCAAGCGCGGGCGGCATCGCCGACTACGCGGGCATCACGTATGAGCGTATCACCAGGGAAGACGGTGTGTTCTGGCCGTGCCCCTCGCCGGACCACCCCGGCACGCCGCGCCTGTTCCTCGACAGGTTCTTCATGCCGGACGGGCGAGCGCGCTTCCATGCCGTCGCGCACGCGCCCGCCGCCGAGGAACCCGACGACGATTACCCCCTTTACCTGACTACGGGCCGTGTGATGTTCCATTATCAGTCCGGTACGCAGACCCGGCGCGTGCGCGCTCTCAACGAAACCGCGCCGGACGCCTTTGTGGAGATCCACCCGGCCCTCGCCCGCCATTTCGACATCAACGACGGTGACTGGGTCCGGCTGACGACGCGGCGCGGGGCCGCCGAGGTACGCGCGCGCCTGACGCCGACCATCCGCCAGGACACGCTGTTCGTGCCTTTCCACTGGGCGGGCAAGGGGCGCGCCAATCTGCTCACCAACCCCGCGCTCGACCCAACTTCGCGCATGCCGGAGTTTAAGGTCTGCGCCCTGCGCATTGAGAAAGCGCCGTGTGGAGGAGAAACCCATGAAATTCGGTGATCTCAAAAAGGGCGGTCACACCCCCTCGCTGTTCAGCGCCTTTCTGCACTTCGATATCTCCTTTATGGTCTGGGTGATCCTGGGCGCTTTGATGCCCTTCATCACCACGGACCCGGCCCTGACGGGCCAGAACCTACAGATCACGCCCTCCTCACTGGTTCAGGAGGCGGGGCAGTACACGCTCCTGATAAAAGGCCCGCAGACCGTGGGGCAAAACCCGAAGCTGACGGCGGACCAGCCGGGCAATGTCTACAACCTGATCATCAAGCCCGGCGACCCCGGCCGGGCAACCCGCGCCAGTGTCAAGTCGGTCGAACAGTACGTGCTCAACAACACCAACCCGGACACTCTCGCGGCGTTAAACCAGAAGTCAAAGCTCATTCGGGTCAGCCTCGCACCCGGCGCAAAGGGCAACCCGAACGAAAACGTCATCGCCCTCAAGCCGAGGGCCGCTTTGGAGAGGGAAGGTAAGGCTTTTCAGCCCGTCGCCAACGGCTATCCGGCGGGAGTGAAGCTGACGCTCATCGGGATTCCGCTGCTGGCTGCCGCGTTCTGGCGCATCCTGCTCGGCGTGCTGGCCGACCGTTTCGGCTCCAAGCGTGTTGGCGTCGCCTCGATGGCCTTCACCCTGCTGCCGCTCGTCGCCGGCTGGCTTTGGGGAACGTCGTACAACGCGCTCGCCTTCATCGGCTTTTTCCTCGGCCTGGCCGGGGCGTCTTTCGCGGTTTCGCTGCCGCTGGCCTCGCGCTGGTATCCGCCGCATTTGCAGGGGCTGGCGATGGGCATCGCCGGCGCGGGAAACTCGGGGACGGTCATGGCGACCCTGTTCGCGCCAATGCTCGCCAGGGTCTATGGCTGGCACGCCGTGTTCGGCCTGATGATGATTCCCGTCGTCCTGACTCTCTTCACCTTTGCACTGCTCGCCAAAGACCCCCCGGGCCAGGCTCGTCCCGCCCGCCTCACTGATTATGCCGCCGTCCTGACCAAATCGGATGCCTGGTGGTTCTGCATCCTCTACTTCGTGACCTTCGGCGGGTTCGTCGGTCTGTCTAGCTTCTTCAATACCTTCTTTGTGGATCAGTACGACGCGCCCAAGGCCGCCGTCGGCCTGTGGACCTGGCCGTTCATCGTCGCCGGTTCGTTCCTGCGGCCCGTGGGCGGCGCGCTCGCCGACCGGCTCGGGGGAATCCGTATGCTGACGCTGCTCTACGCGGCGGTCGTCCTGACGGCCCTGGGTGTCGGGCTGCTCATCACGAACTTCGCCGTCTCCTGCGCGCTATTGTTTATCCTGATGGGTTGCCTCGGCATGGGCAACGGCTCGGTTTTCCAGTTAGTGCCGCAGCGATTCAAGAAAGAGATCGGCGTCATGACAGGCCTGGTCGGCGCGGCGGGCGGCGTGGGCGGTTACTACCTGAACTTCGCCCTCGGTCATCTCCACGATGTGACGGGCACGTACGCCTCCGGCTTCTTCGCCTTCGCCGGTATCGCTGTGGTCGCACTGCTGGGCTTCGTTCAGTCGCGCCGGGGTGACGCGGTCATGGCTGGGCACGGACGGCGTCGCGCCTGCGCCAACCACTGAGTCCGGGCGCGACCGGGTCCCGGTCGGTGCGGAGATTGAGCCCGCGTAAAAAGGGCCTGTATCCGCCGCGGAGCTGAAAGGAAAAAGAACCCGTGTATTCAAAGCCGTATCTTTTACAAGGGGTGTTTGCATTTCAGGGACGCGGGCTTCAGCACCCATTTCCGCTGGACGAGCGGTTGTCTTATGTGGTTCCGGTCGGCAAGCGGACTCAGCTATCTACTTCCGGGGTGGCAACGCGACCGGCGAATTAGTCTACATCGTCCTGATGCGCGATGGCGCGCCGATGCGCTACTTTCCCCTGGGCGCGAAGGCCGACAGCCACGTCGCCCTTGCCGTGGTCGAGGACCTGATGGCCGATACGCGTCTGGAAGCCTTCATCGCCGCGCCGCAAGGTGGTGGACGGCGCGGTGGTCGTGGACATCGGCTTCGATAGAAATCTAACCCCGAAACACCACGGAAACATTTGCCTGTCAGACTATAACAACTGGTCGAGGCCACACTGACGCGGTTCTCACCTCCACCCGGCTCATTTTGCCGAGCCGGGTTCCTCGTTACTATCTCGCGCGGCAGCGAGAATAGGCATCGCAATTCCGTTCCGGCGACGCAGCCACCGCTAAGCAGTACGGGCCGTTCAGGTCCGATTCCGGTGTGGGGGCGTCGCACGGAGGGTCCCTCCTTTCCGCTCCCGGCATTTCGCTTGCAGAAAGCTTTGTCACGCGAAAGGGGATGGCGATGACATCCAAACAGAAGTTAGTGGTAATCGGCAACGGCATGGCCGGGGCGCGCACGGTCGAGGAGATTTTGCTGCGCGGCGGCGGCGAGCAGTTCGAGATCACGATGTTCGGTGACGAGCCGTACGGCAACTACAACCGGATCCTGCTCTCGAACGTGCTCAACGGCTCGCAGGACCCGTCGGAGATATACCTCAAACCGCTCGACTGGTACAAGGAAAACAACGTCACCCTGCACGCGCCGGTCCGGGCGACCAGAGTTGACCGCGCGGCGAAGTGCGTGCAGGGCGACGATGGGCGCTGCGTCCCTTATGACAAGCTCCTCATCGCCACGGGCAGCCGCCCGTTCGTGCCGCCGATGGAGGGGATGAAGACGCCCGGCGGTGCGGGCAAGCATGGCGTCTTCGTCTTCCGCACGATTGACGACTGCCACAAGATCGCGGGCTACGCCAACAAGTGCTGCCGCGCGGCGGTCATCGGCGGCGGGCTGCTCGGTTTGGAGGCGGCGCGCGGGCTGCTCAAGTACGGCGTCGAAGTCCACGTCATCCACCTCGCTCCGTCGCTGATGGAGAACCAGTTAGACGCGCAGGCCGGGGCCATCCTCAAGACAACGATGGAGAAAATGGGCGTCCACGTTCATCTGGGGAAATCCACGGCGACCGTTCTCGGCGACGACAGCGTTACGGGCCTGGCCTTCAAGGATGGCTCAACGCTCCCCTGTGACATGGTCATTATCTCCTGCGGCATCCGTCCCAATAGTGAGATTGGCCTCGATTGCGGTCTGACGGTGGAGCGTGCCATCGTCGTGGATGACCAGATGCGCTCCGTTGACGACCCGGACGTATACGTGGTCGGCGAATGCGCGCAGCACCGGGGCAAAGTCTACGGTCTGGTATCCCCGCTCTGGGAGCAGGGGCAGGTGCTGGCGGACCACATCACCGGCAGGAACCCGGCGGCGGCCTACCACGGCTCCAAGCTCGCCACCAAGCTGAAGGTCATGGGGGTTGAACTGGCCTCGATGGGCATCACGAACCCGGAGCATGAAGCGGACGAGGTCGTCACGTTCTCGGAGCCGAAGCGGGGCGTCTATAAAAAACTCATCATCCGCGACGGCGTGCTGGTCGGCGCGATGCTCCTGGGCGACCTGAATAGAGTCGCTTATTTGATGCAGGCGTTTGATCGTGCGACGCCCCTGCCGGGAGAGCGGCTGAGCCTGCTTTTCGATATCGGCGCGCCGAGCGTGCAGACGACGATGCTGGAGATGCCGGGCGAGGCGCAGGTCTGCAACTGCAACGGCGTTACCAAGGGTGCCATATTGAAGTGCGTTGCGAGCGGCAAGCGCAGCCTGAAGATGATCATGGACGCAACGCGTGCCGGCACCGGCTGCGGCTCGTGCAAAGGGCTGGTCAAGGAGATCGTCGAGTGGGCCTGTGAGGGCGAGGTGGCGGAGGACCCGTCGGCGCACTACTACGTGCCCGGCGTGCCGCTCAGTAAGCCCGAACTCATTCACGCGATTCGGGAGCAGGGCCTGAAGTCTGTGTCGGCAGTTTTCAACGCTCTGGCGGACGGCGTGGAGGACGCAGGTAGCAAGATGGGCCTGGCCTCGCTCCTGAAGACCCTCTGGGGCGCGGAGTATGAGGACGAGCGCGATGCCCGCTTTATCAACGACCGTGTCCACGCCAACATCCAGAAAGACCGGACGTTTTCCGTCGTGCCACGTATCTACGGCGGCGTCACCTCCGCCGCCCAGCTTCGCCGCATCGCCGATGTCGCCGACAAGTACAACGTCCCAATGGTCAAGATAACCGGCGGCCAGCGCATCGATCTTCTGGGTATCCCGAAGGAGAAGCTGCCCGAGGTGTGGCGCGACCTCGATATGCCCTCCGGCCATGCCTACGGCAAGACCTTCCGCACCTGCAAGACCTGTGTCGGGACCGACTTCTGCCGCTACGGAGTCGGTGACAGCACCGCGCTGGGCATCAAGATCGAGAACCGCTTCCAGGGTATCGAAAGCCCGGCCAAACTGAAGCTGGCGACGGCGGGCTGCCCGCGCAACTGCTCGGAGGCGCTGGTCAAGGATGTCGGGGCCGTCGCCATCGAGGGCGGCAGATGGGAGATCTACGTCGGCGGGGCGGCGGGCGCAAACGTGCGCAAGGGCGACCTCCTGTGCACCGTGGACACGCATGAGGACGTGCTCCTGTATATGGGGCGCTTCATGCAGTACTATCGCGAGAACGCCAAATGGCTGGAGCGAACGTACGATTTCGTCCCGCGGATCGGCATTGAGAAGATACGAAACATCGTCGTGGAGGACAGCGAGGGAATTGCGGCGCGGCTCGATGCGGCCATGCAGGCTACCGTGGACGCCTACGTGGACCCGTGGAAAGAAGCGAAGGAGCCAAAGACCGCGAACCAGTTCCGCTCCACGCTCCCCGTGGTGCAGGAAGCGGCGGTGGGCGCATGACGACGACAACGCAGGGGGCCGAAAAAAACCTCGGCCCCCTGTCTCAAATTCCCCTGGGTGAAGGCCGTGAGTTTGTGGTGGACGGCAGGGTTATTGCCGTCTTCCACACTCGGCGCGGCGTTCACGCCAGCCAGCCAGCCTGCCCGCATCGCGAAGGCCCGCTGATAGACGGCCTGATCGGCGGGACGACCGTGGTCTGCCCACTTCATGCCTGGAAATTCGACCTGACAACCGGCCAACCGCTGATGGGAACCTGCGGCATCACCACCTATCCCGTCCGGCTGAGTGAGAACGGCGACATCCTGCTGACAAGGAGTGACCAGCCCCCCGCCGAGACGACGTGTGACGGGCCGAGCTATCCGATCTTCACGAAGTGAGGTAGACACCGCCTTGCGGCTTGTGCTATACTCCTGCTTTCCAGTCCGCACAAGCAAGGATGACGCGGAACAAAGACTTTCCCGCAGTGACGCGGCCGGGGTGAACGCCAACCGGTACGCCGTCGCCTATGCAGAATGTCCTTGTTATTGCACCCTGTGCCGACCGCGAGCCTGCTCGCGGTGTGGGCGCCGAACTGAAAGAATACGGGTACGCCGTTGTCTGTACGGCTCTTGACGGGCCGAAGGATACCGTGAGACCGTTCTGCGACGCGTTTGATGGACGGCTCCCGGACATTCTGGTGGCCGATCTCTCTACCGCCGTGGATTGCCTGCCGCTGCGCCACATCCATCGTCTGCTGCGTCACACCTGGGGCGACGACATCCCGGCTCCGCCCTGCCTCGCCCTGCTCGACCCGCGCCATCTGGGCCTGCCCGACTGGCCCGCCTACGCCGACGATTTCCTGCTGCCGCCCTACGCCCCCCGCGAGGCGCTAGCCCGTATCTCTCTCCTGCTGTTTCGCAAGCGCCACGTCCAGTTAGGCGATATGCTGGCCTTTGCCGACATACTGCTCGACCTGACGGGCGGACGTGCCCGGGACTTAGAAAACCGGATGCTGGCGCTGACGCCTCGTGAGTACGACCTGCTCCAGTTCCTCGTCACGCACCGGGGCAAGTTCTTCGCCCGCGACCGGCTGCTGGACATGGTCTGGGGCGTCAACTTCGAGGGGGGCGAACGCACGGTCGATATTCATGTGCGTCGCCTGCGGGCCAAGCTTCCGCCGGGTACGGCGGCGCTTCTGGAAACCCGGCGCGGCGTCGGCTACGGTTTCCGCACCGTCGGCCCCGGCGGGAAAGGTTACTAAGGCCGCAGAGGATTCAGCGCGGCAAACTCCTCGGGTGTGTTGACATTCACGTNGGCCGCCGCTGTTGCCGGTGGGGTCCGTCACTTGGTCGTCCGGGTTGGCGTGGATCACCAGCGCGCTGCCGTCCTCGTCGAAGAGGCTGTTCGGGCCCGGCGAGAGGGTGAAGCGATCCGTGACGTAGTACAGGTAACCCACGCGGTCGCGACCGACCCACAGGTTGGGCAGATCGCCCGCGTGCGGCCCGTCGGGGTTCCTGAGCCCGTGCTGGCGGCCCTGCGGGTTGAAGTGGCCGCCGGCCGACACGAACGGCGGGTCGGTGCTGGCGTCGCAGTGGCCGACCGCGTGCACGTGCGTGCCGTGCTGCCCGGGCGAGATGCCCCGCGCCAGCACCGAGACGTGGACCCTGCCCCGGCGGTCCTCAACGAAAGAAGCGAGCCCGACCACCCGGCCGCGCGTGTCCTCCAGGACGGCGAAGGCGTGCCAGGCGCGGTCGCTTCGGGCTTCGGTGCTCAGGGCGAGCAGTGCCGCCAATGCGGCCAAGAGGAACGTGGCCTTTCTCATCATGTGCCTCCTTGATCAGAATCCCCGGCCATTTCTTCTGCCGCCAGGCGATATCCTCCTTGAGCGGCGGGGCGCGGCCCATGGCGGACATATCGCGCGCCCTCGCGCGTGGAGCAATCATAAGGCCCGCTTGCGTTACGTTATCGGGAGTGTCTAGCCAACGTGACAGGATTCTGGCAATAAAACAAATCATGACGGAACAAATCCTTCCTTATCCTCGTCTAAACATATAAAATGCGTTTCTAATAAGCGTTTTAAGCGGATGCATCCAGCGGACAGGAAGAAGAGGAAAGCAGACATGAGCGACTCGCAGCAACATCCGGGCAGGCCGCCCGAAGAGCCCAGGGACCTGCGCCGCGTCAGCGTGCTCCTGCCCCCGCAGCTCGTCTTGGCGCTGGACACCGCGGCCAGGAAGCAGGGCGGCACGACGAACCGGAGCGACCTGATCAGGACCGCCTGTGCGCTGCACCTGGGGCTGGAGACCGGCGAGCGGCGACCGGCCCCGGAGAGAGGATAAAGACGATGCCCAAGTTACGCGACCTTTTCCCGCCCGAGCGCCCGGCGGACCCGCCGGCGCCGGTGCGCACCGTTGACGCCCACGGGAACAGCACGACCGTCTTCGTGCTCTCGCCGGAGGAAGTCAAACAGAACGAGAGGGTCCTCCTGGGCCGCAAACGCCCCGAATCGGACGCCCCGGAGTTCAGCGCGCGAGAGGAAGCGATACTCCAGGCGGCCCGGGACCGGCAGGAGCGGCAGGACCGGCGCCGGGCGGAACTGCTCGCCGCGCTCCCGGCCGCCCTGAAGGGCGCGCTCGCCGAGAAGGCGGCCGCCATCGACGAGGCCGAGGTCGCCCTGCTGCGCCGGGAGCACCAGAGGTCGAAGCGCGGCGGCGACGCGAACGAATCGCCCGCGGCCCGCCGGCAGGCGCAGGCCGAGGCCGAGGAACTCCCGGCCAGGCTGGAGCAGCTCCGGTGGGAGTTCGGCCGGTTGGCCGGGCAGGCCCGGGGGGAGCTCGTGGGCCTGGCGCGGACCCGGGCGGCGCAGGCCGCCGAGGCCGAGCAGGAAGCCGCCCGGGAGAAAGAGCGCGTCCTGCAGGCGGCGCAGGCCGTCGTCAGCGAGCGCGGCCGGGAGAGCGGGGCGGCGCAGCAGCTCTCGGCCGAGATGGGCGCCGCCACGGACGAAGAGCTGTCGCGGCTGCTGATGCGGCAGGATTGGAAGGGGAAACAGCCATGAACGACAACGCGGCGCCTTTCTGGGCGCTGGCCGCCCAGATGAAGCGCGCGCACGCCCGGTCAGAGGCGGGGCGGCTGCGCGTGCAGAGCCTGCGCCTGGTGTCAGAGGTGCTTTGCCTGCTGTGCGAGCCGTCCCCGGATTCGGAGGCGGCGCGGCTGCGGGCGCAGAGCCGGCGCCTGGCGAAGCGGGCCGGATTTGACACTTTTGACACCTAAAAAAAGCGCGCGCGGAGGATAAGCAGATGGGGAGAACCCGCAACACCGTGGTCGAGCTCGCCCCCGGCGTGTTCTACAGCCTGCCGGCAAGCTTCGCGCGCAACGGCGCCCTGCTGGCGGTCCTGCGCGAAGGCTACGAGCACCCCGAGGCGGCGAGCGGCGCCCCGTCGCCGCGCACGCAGTATCACGAGGCCTGCGACACGGAGCCCGCCCCCGGCGCGCCCCGCGACCTGGCCGCGCGCCTCGCCGCGGTCGCCCGACTCATGGCCTTTTCGGTGGGCTACGCCGTGCGCCAGGAGCAGGCGCTCGGCTTCCTGGCGCCGCGGGCGGACGGGGACGGGAAGATGGTCCTGGAGCACGTCCGCCCGCGCGGCCGCCGGGCCAGGTCTTGAAAACTTGATTCCTGCGGCTTTTTCAAGAAGGGGGGACAGACGACATGGCAAGCAACGGACACGGCGGCGCCCGGGCCGGCGCCGGGCGCAAACCGAAGGCGCTGCGCTACGCACCGGCGGCGGAGGCGGCCGAGCAGAAGATAGCCGACGCGTTGCCCGATGTGGTGGACGCGCTGATCGCCTTCGCCAAGGGCGGCGACGTGGCCTCGGCCAAGTACCTGTGCGACCGCATCCTGGGGCGCGTGGCCCCGCTGGAGCGCCCGCCGGCGCTGGACACCGCCCTGCCCTATGAGGAGGCCGACTTCGAGCAGGGGCAGCAGCTGCGCGGGCTGGAGCGGCGCCGGCAGGAGTTCGAGCGCGCGTGCCGGGCGCGGAGCCTGGAAGACGACATCGAGCTGCGCCCGGCGCTGCTGGACCTGGAGCGGGAGCGCCGGGAGATGGAGCGGCGCGAGCAGGAGTTCCGGCAGCAATGCGCGGGCGAGGACCTGGAAGAGCGCATCGAGCTGCGCCCGGCGCGGCGGGAACAGGCGCGGAGCCTGGAGCGGCTGATTTCCGGCATCGGGCCGTAGCGCCCGGGGAGCCGCCCCAGGGAAACCTTTACTATCCTTTACCTCTTCGCCCGC
Organism: Armatimonadaceae bacterium; assembly: GCA_030446525.1. The sequence continues at coordinate 23,833 of JAUJNC010000024.1, read as the reverse complement.
GCGCGTGATGGGCTCGGGGACTCGGGAAACCTGAAAAAACCTGAAATCGCCCGGGCGCGCGCGTGCTCCGAGATGCCCCGCCGCCCTTAGACGGTGTTATGAACTTCGAATCAGCAATGACTGATGCTGGCTGTTAACAAATAATAGACAGGTCGCTTCATTGATAATGCTCGCTTGCCAGAGTTCAAGCGAGCGGACAAGCCGGATTTGCAGTAAAACACGGCCCATGAAAGCCAATTTCGGTCATTTTTGAGCAGGCTGGCGGTTCCGAAGTTCAATAGCGCATGGGTGGCCCTTAGGAAGTGGGCTCCGCGCGGAGCCTCCGCGAGGGGAGCCATGTTACCGTAAAATACCGTAATCGTCTCGCCCGCGCGCGGAGCCCGCAAGACACCCCATGCAATCCCGATTGCCACTTGCAATGAACCGGATCCCGGTTCCGCCCCTCGTGCGCGCGTGGCGCCTGGCAGGGGTCACTAAAGGCTACTAAAGGCGGCAGGGCATCTCGGAGCACGCGCGGAGGTGGGGCCAACACGCTGCTTCTGTTTAAGTGTGTTTTAGTAGTCCAACCCACGCGCGCCAGCAGGCGGTACTCGCTTTGAGGCGGAGCCGGCGCGAGAATGACACCCATGGGTAGGCCCCGAACAAACATAGCTGTCGAAAGCCGCCACGTGTGAAGCCTCTCGGCCGCGCTCAGTAATCCCCCTCCAGCCAGGCACGGTAGAGCCCGAGCACATGGGCCATATCTTCCGGTAACCCTTCATCGTCCAAATCCTCGACGCCAATCCAGCGCTTCCGCTTGTCTCGGACCACCTCGCACTGGATGGCGCCCGAGTCGGCCGTGCGAAAGCCGGTGACCTGGACCGGCACGCCCAGCAGCATCGCCGAGAAGGGCACCTCGACACCGTCGTCAAAGGCGACACCCCAGGCGGCGGCCTCCTCGTCCTCACCGTAGGTGTCCACAAGGATCTCTTCAATCTCTTCTCGGATTGATTTGTCCATGGTCGTCCTTTCCGTCCTTTCTGCTTCCACAGAGGATCGCGCATTCTATCGCGCTATCGTACTTTGCGAAGCGCCCGATTGGTCATGTTCAGGTCAAAGCCTTCCGGATCGAAGGCGCCGCCGATCCACATCAGATATTGTTCGTGCTCCTCGTGCTCCGGGTCGGTGATCGCCTCCAGGAAGGTTTCATACCCCCAGGTTCCACCGCAATCCTCGGGGGGACAGGCGCGCTTACCCCCAGTGCACAGCGGATACGATGCGATTGGGTCGGCGGACATAATCTTTTCCACCAGAACCTCGTGGCGCCAGTTGTCGCCGAAGTCGTACTGGTAGAGAAAGCAAGCGCCAACTTCCGGCGCGATATCCCCCAGCCGGACCCGGCGCTCGTTCACGTTTCGGGCATCGTCGAAGTCGGGATCCGGCTCGCCGTAGAGAAGTTCTCCGACCGCAAAGGCGTGCAGGTGATAGTTCTCCCAGCCCATCACCGTCTGCAAGAGGCGGTGCAGCCGAGGCAGCTTGGTATCGGCGGGCACCAGCAAGCGCCGCCAGATGGGAGGATCGATGTCCTGGAGCGTGATCTTGAGCTGGTAAATCGCGGCGGTCTCAGCCGTCTCAATGGTATCGGTCATGTTCTTTGCTCCCTACTGCGGTCCTTCCCCTGCTGTCCTGATCTGGTTCCGGGCGCAACAGGCGTCGTACGGAGGTTCTGCCTATGCCGAGCCTGCGGGCAATTTCCGCCTTGCTGATGCCTTGTGCGTACAGGGCCTGCACTGCCGGGGCCCGTTTGCCCACGGTTTGGGGCCTGCCCAGCGGCTTGCCGCTGGCCCGGGCCTGAGCGATACCAGCACGGACCCGCTCCCTCAGGATCTCGCGCTCGAACTCGGCAAAGACGGCCAGCATCGCGGCCATCGCCCGTCCTGCCGGTGTGGTCAGATCCAGCGCTTCGGTGATAGAAACGAAGCCGACGTCCAACGCAGATAGCTCCTGGAGTGTGTTAATCAGATCCGGCAGCGAGCGTCCCCAGCGGTCCAGCCGCCAGACAAGAACGACATCGATCTGGCGACGGGTTGCCGCCTTTACCAGTTCGTCGCGTTTCGGACGCGCCATCGCGCCGGAGGCGACTTCTTCGACAACGCGCACCAGCGTCCAACCACGCCGCTGAGCATACTCCCGCAGAGCCGTCACTTGAAGGGGGAGCGTCTGCTGATCCTGTGTGGAAACCCGAGCATACAGAGCGACGCGCATGGCTGCCTCCTCTGTGCGCGCTTGCGCGCATGATAGGGTGGCCAAAAACCCTCGCCGAAAAAGGGGCTTTGTCTACTGGTTTTTCCCGAAGGAAAGCCGCTGCCCGGACGGCTGGCCCAAAGGTATACCTTTTAGCCAGTATTCCCCTATACCCCTACGCGGCCAGGCTCTCCTCCAGGGCAAGACGCTCGTCCAGATCAAGCCGGAAGATGCCGTAAGGCGTGACATGCTCGAAGAAGAGCGGCGTCAGCGCCCGGATGTCCTCCGGCAGCAGGCGGTCCTGCCAGTGCGGCGCGCGCAGTACCTGCTGGAGCATCAAGGTATTGATGTAGACCAGGCTGACCTGCAGCAGGTGCAGACACAGCAGCGCCAATTCCTGGTCTTCCCGCCGGTTGGTCGCCACCTCACCGCTCCTGCCGAAGAAGATGAAGCCGTTGGCGCTGTTCCAGTTCTCGACCACGTTGAGGCCGGCATGGATCTCCCGGCGCAGCGCTTCCTCGGCCAGATAGCGGCACAGGAAGATCGTCTTGCGCACCTTACCCAGCTCGATCAGGGCCTGGTAGGCCGGGTGCTGCGGCCCTTCTTTCGTGAAGCGGCGCAGCAGCGATTCCGAGTCGGCAGTCCCCAGCTTCAGCGCGGTGGCGTACTTGACCATCTCCTCGTACTGCTCGCGGATCTTGCCCCACTGGATTGCCCGCGTCAGGACCGGTTCCAGGTGAGCAAAGGTGGCCTTGGTGTCCGGACGATAGAGCTTCTGCCGAGGGATGCCCTTCAGGCGCGGCAGCAACTCGAAGCCCAGCAGGCGGCAGAAGGCGAAGGCGACCTCACTCTGGCCATGCGAATCGACGTAGTTCTTCTCGACCTTCATCTCGGTGCAGTGGCGCAGCACCCCCTCGATCATGGCAGCCACTTCGGAGGAGGAGCAGCTCTTGACCTGCGAGTAGATGCAGACCGACTTCTCCTCCACGTGCCAGTAGACCATGATCCCGGGACCGCGATAGCGGATGTGCCACTCGGTCAGCAGGTTCTGGTCCCAGGCGGCGAACTTCTTGGAATCGGAGGCGCAGGCGGTCGTCGCCTCTCCCCAGATGTCCGGGTTTCGAGCGCGCAAGACGGCATTGACGACCTGAGCGATGGCTTCCCGAAGGCCGTCCCTGGAGAGATAGCGGCGACGCACATAGAGCAAATCGCGGTAGCTCTCACCGTGATCGCCGGCGGCGACACGTTTGAGGCCGGTGTTGGTGCCCAGGCCGTAGAGGCATAGCAGAAGACGCCGCTGCAGCGTGCGGCGATCCATCTTCTCCACCTCGGTGACGCTCTTGAGACAATCGGTGAAGCCGACGCGCAACTCCGTCTCTTTGAGCATGTCCAGCAGGTTGGTGGGGTTCCACCGCTCGGAGATGCTGCCCTTGAGCCCCTCCAGATGGACCGGCTCCGGCTGGACGGGCAGGGGCGAGACCCAGATATGGCTCTTGCCCTTCTTGGTCCCCAGGCTGACGTGCGGGTTCTTGCGGATCGTGCGGTTCAGGTCGGCCAGAGCGCTCGCCAGCGCCTGCTGCTCGGCGGCAATAAAGGCGTCTGCATCCGTGGGCAGCGACAGCCGGGCAAAGTGCTCCTCACGATGGGCGGCGAAGTCGCCGGGCAGATCCTCATCGGGGTTGCGGTAGCGGCGCGCGCCCTCGATCCAGACCTCCTTGCTGCGCAGGCCCGTGCGCAGGGCGGAGAGAACGCACATCTCATAGGCAATGCGGTTGACCCGGCTCTGGCCGCGCTTGGTGCGGGTCACCACCAGTTCGTGCCAGTCCGCCGGGACGATGCCGTCCAGCGGACGATCTCATCCGGTGCGTAGCGGTGGGCGTCGCTCTCGGCGTAGCGTTTGAGCAGAGATATCGCCTGCAGGAGCCGGGCGTTGCTCGACCCGAAACGCAATGTCTTCAAAAGAGGCGGGAGCATCCGGCGATAGTGATGGGTGTAGGAGGCGCGCATGACCACGTGCACTCGGCGCTCGTAGCTGCCACCGGCCAGGTACTCCTGGGCCACGTCCCGGAGCGTCTGTTCCGGCACCACCGGGAAGATGACCTCGCGGATGCGGCCGTCGGGCTTTTCCAGCGATGCCTGCGCGATACGAAAGAGTATCCGGTCCTTGCCATAGACCTTTTTCAGGTCCCGCAGCAGAGCTTTCTCGACGCGCTTCTCGGCTTTAGCGCCGATACGATGAACGATATCGCAGACCAGGTCTGCCAGGTTGTCGGTGATCTCCTCAGCGCGCAGGCGGCAAAAGGCCGCCAGCAGCGTATGGCGCAGCGCTTCGGGGTGGCGCCGCACTTCGTGTAGCTCCTCAGTGGCGATGCGCCGCCGGCAGGACTCCAGCAAAGCCAGCGGCGTCTGAGCGAAGAGAGAATCGGGAAGTCCGATCCAGCGGATGCGCTCCAGGCGCTCGATCTCGGCCAGCAGCGTCGAAAGCTGAAGCGCTCCCATGGAGGAGGCGCGCAGATCCTGAAGAGCGGAGCGATGCACGGCGATCGTCTCGTCCTCTTCCGAGAGGACCTCGATCTGCGTCTCCAGGAGCTGGTCCAGGCACATCCGGGATTCGGCAGAGAGTTGTGCCGCCACCGAAGCAGCGAAGTGCTCTTCGGCCCGGCGAAGCCCGGAGCGCACGAGCCGTTCAATCCGGCTGGGGCCCGGCGGCTCGATCCGAGCTTCGCGCAGCCTCTGGTAGAGCGCCGAACGAACGGCTTCGACCGGACGTGCTCCCAGAATGGGATAAGAGATGATGATCCACTCGCTCAGATCCGCTTCGTCGGCGTCGCTGAATTCACGAAAGCCCAGCCAGTGCCGGATCTGGGCGCGATGCCGTTCGATGCTGCGGCCCCGCCATTCGTAGCTCTCCAATGCCTCCGCCGGCAGATCCAGTTGCCGCGCCAGGGAGGAAACAGCGGCGGGAGGCAGGTCGGCGCGATTTTGCGGAAAGCGCCCTTCCTGCTCGAACCATTTGAGCAAAGCGGCGAATCCCAGGCGGTTGGCCGCCGTGGCATTGGTCAGCGTCATTTCTCGCTCGGCCGTGGAGAGCGTCCAGCACTGCTCCAGTTCCGACACGTTCCAGATACGCCTCATGTCCCTCCCTGGCTCGGTCGCCAGAGTGGGCGTCAAGCCATGATACTATATCGGATAGAAGGCCGAGTGCGCACCAAAACGTGCCCGCCGTGGCGGCTTTCGACAGCTATGTTTGTTCGGGGCCGGCTATGCCTTCTTCTCCACACGGGAGGACCCCGACACTGACTACAACGATGACGGGTACGTGGTGATCAAGGACGCGACCGGCGCGGTGGTGGCGACCGTGTTTAGTGCCGACGTTAACACCCTCGGCTCTGATCGTTTCCGGTTGCGGCGATTCTTAAGGAGTATTCCGGCTGTGGTGTATCTACTGCCTGGGACACTACGGCGTAGACGGCGTGCCGGCCGCGCGGGTCGAGGTGCTCGTGCATGAGAGCCCATGAGGCGTGGACGCCCCAGGCACTCAAGTCGCTGGTTCGAGACCAAGCAAGGAGACAGTCATCAAAGCAACGCCCCCTATTGTCGATCGCGAAACCTGGAACGCCGAGGTCGCCGCGCTCCGGGTCCGGGAGAAGGCCCACACCCGCGAGGGCGACGCCATCGCCGCCGCCCGCCGCCGGCTGCCGATGGTCGAGGTGGATCCCGCCACGCTGGTCATAGGAAAGACCGGCGCAATCTCGCTGCTCGACACGTTCGAGGGCCGCTCCCAACTGTTCGCGTCGTACCACATGTGGCATACGGGCCTCCCCGCTGCCAAGCAGTGCGAAGGCTGCACGTTCAACTCCGGCCAGGTGCGGGAGTTGTCGTACCTGCACGCGCGCGATGTCACGTACGCCGTTTTCTGCGAGGGGCCTTTCGACGAGAGCAACCGCTACCGCGAGTTCATGGGCTGGGAGATGCCGTGGTACTCCGTGCCCGAGGAGTCGGTGGAACGGCTGATCGCCGGGCGTCACTTCGGGATGAAGGTGTGCTACCTGCGTGAGGGCGACCGCGTGTTCGAGACGTATTGGACGACCGCCCGTGGGTGCGAAGTGATGAACGGCAGCTTCGGCATACTCGACATGACCGTCTACGGCCGACAGGAGCATTGGGAGGACTCGCCCGAGGGCTGGCCGGTAATCTACGGACCTCACAGCAATTCGTACCGGCTCATGGAGGATGGGAGCGCGCCGCCGTCCGGGAAGGAGGGCCGTCCCACCCCGCAGTGGTCCCGCCTCGCCGCCGGTCGCAGCGACGACCCGGCAGCACCGCTGCGGCCAGCGAGCACCACTGCCACTGAGACCGATGTCGATTCCCGCGGCGGCTTCAGAGCGAGCAACCTTGAGTAGTTTACCTTAAGTGTTTGCCCTTATTGGTAATTTTCGTTCCGTTGCAAGGTTGACCGTCCCCATGCCAAAGACCCCCACAGGGGTCTCCTTTGCCCTGTCAGTTTAGGGTATACGTGACCTACACGCCGAGAGGAACACTTCGGACCAGACAAGCAGCAACACCAAAGCCCTCTCCGGAAGCAAGCCCACGCTCCGTTGCGCTAAGAGCCGCCGCGCTCTTTCCTCCAAGGCCACCACGCGCCGCCCCCCCCCGGGAGTAACGCGCTCCGCTCGCTCTAAGGGCGGGCACCACGGCGCGTCCTGAAAAATCCATTGCAGTTTGAACCCCCGCCGTGCCCGTTTCTATGAATGATAACCTCCTGTACACGCCCCGATAGGGCGCATGCAAGGATTGCCCCGGCAACGCTTTCGCGCGCCCGTGCCGCCGGGAAGCTCGTTTCAAGCCGCCCGGATGTGGCAACAAGAGCAGCACAAGGGTTGCCTGAGATGGTCCGGCGACCCCGCAGAGAGCTTCGCAACATTCACCGCGGTGGCTGCACACCGAGAGTGAGAGGAGGCAGGAGATGGCGGACAAACCGCGGGTGACGGGCATGCGCGACGAGCACTACGACGTCGTCAGCGTGCTCTACCACGCGCTGCAGGGCAGTGAGACTGTGGGCCAGTACATCGGCGACGCCGAGCAGTCCGGCGACGAGAAGCTGGCGGAGTTCTTCCGCCAGGCGCAGGCCTCCTACAAGGAGCCTGGCGGACAGGGCCAAGGCGCACCAAGGGCAAGCTGGGCTGAGGGCGTACCGGGCGAGCCACCGAGGTGGGGATGGCGCCTGCTCAGCGGGTAGAGGGCAGCGCGTCCTCCCCTTGCCGGGGCTGCTTCAGGAGCCCCTTCATGTCCGCCTGATAGGCGGCATTTTTATGGCCCGTTTTTGGGGACCATAACCTCCTTGTATCTTGCCCCCTGGCTGTCACCGAAAACGAGGGTTTTTTGTGACGAAGAGGGTGGTCTTACTGCCGCGGGCCGATCGGCAGGGAGTTCGCCTTTGTACACGAGGACGAACTTGGTCATCCTGGAAGGGTCGCGGCGGCACTCGGTTATAGAGTCATACCGGATGCAATCTAACGGACATCGACCCGACAAAGCAGCAAAAAAAGCCGGGAGAGCGTATCTCCCGGCCCGTGCGTTTAAGACAGTTGGAACTTGTCTTACACTGCCCGCCTGCGCCGTCGCCAGCCATAGCCGAGCAGACTCAGGCTGCCCGTGCCCAGCAGGAGCAGGGTGCCCGGCTCAGGAACCAGCGTCACCACCAGCTGCCGTGGGAACGCCTCAGCACTGAAGCGGAACACACGCTCCTGCCCGGCACCCAGCGTGGTGAGCGCGCCGCCAAAAGCGAACAACGAGCCGCCGGCATTGTTCAGATCCGCCACAGCCGCCTCGTTCAAAGCGAGGGTGACGAGACGGTTGTTGTCCGCCCTCGAGATGACCTGAGACCCATAGCTGGTGCCCGAACCAAGATCCTCGAAGATAGACGTGAGACCACTTCCCCCTTGCCTGAGGGTGTTCACGGGCGTGGAGACCTCGAAGAGGGTGTAGGTCTCGGTGGGGTCCGGGCTGGCGTAGCCGTTCACCGGGTTGAAGAGCCGGAGCTGTGCGCTGGCGATGGGAAGCGGGAAGCCGCAGCGCAGATCAAAGACGAAGAAGTTGCGCATCACCAGGTTGTTCTCGCCTCGACCAACAACATAGTTGGTGTTGGTTGGGTCATGGAACCCGGTCTCATCATACCAGCCGGAGTCTTCGGCGTTGATCGTGATCTCCTGTGCCGTGGCCGGCGGGACACTGCCCGACAGTAGCGCCAATGCTGACATGGCCAGGGCGGCAACTTGTGTCATCCAATGTCTTTTCATGTGATGATCCTCCTTTCGCTCTTGGTTACTCGGCGACACGAAGGGCAACCGTGTTAGAGGGTGTTATGAACTTTTCTGCCTCATCTGCTGTTAGCAGCTAGCATTTTCTTTTAGCCTGATCGCTAGGCTGAGCAGCTGTACAATTCTGGTTCTACGCTCTACGCTTACGCGACGCTGATTATCTTGTCATTTAACGAATCGGAACAGCAGAAATCGTTTCGCAACGCTGTTTTCTGCCTTTTCTGCGTCGTTGTGACAAAATGCAAAAAACCGAGTTCATAACACCGTCTAAAGACGATTGCCTCAGCCTTTGCTTGGTTCTCGGCGCGGTGGAAGATGGGTGTCAGAGCAGCGCCTGGGGGGCTGATCGAGAACCGGTCATCCGCTAACTGCGTGAAGGGTCCGGACCAACCCAAGTCAACAAAGTCACCCCACAAGCGGTCTCCGCGGAGCTGCACCCGAACTGTTCCCCACCGGTTCGGGTCACGATAGGTGCCTTCATAGGCGGTCCACATCCAGGGCGGTGTCGAGTAATCCGCCGGGGGGACGCCGCTCAGGTCATACAGGATGTCGAGCGCACGTTGCGCGAAGGTGAAAGCGTTCAAACCACTCCCCCTGCCGTTGAGGAACACGATCACGGAGTCCCTACGCCCTGGAACCAACATGAGATAGGTCAGGAAGCCTGGGAGGCCGCCTTCATGCACGACGACATCGATCCCTTTGTACTTGGTCACGATGAGCCCGTAGCCTGAGTACGAATCGCGGTGATTGCGGGTCCACACCTGCGGTGACTGCAAGGCCTGGTTCGACTCCGGACTGAGGACGCCTCCGCCGTTCCCGAGCAACACCTCGGCCAGACGGGCGTAGTCGCGGACGCTGGCAAAGGCACCGCCGGCAGGATACGTGTGGCCACAATCGTAGGAAGTGGGCTCGTAGGTGGCCGTGACCGTGCCGGTGCTGCTGAGGGTGTGACCAACCGTATGGTCGGCAGCTTGAGCAGCGGCGGTATCGAAGGTTGCCGTTGTCATGCCCGCGGGCTCAAAGACCCGTTCGCGCATCATTTCGGCGTAGGGGCGCCCATCGACCGTCTCCGCCACCAGGCCGACCAGAGCATAGTTATAGTTCGAGTAGTTGTAGTAGCGCCCCGGCGGGGCCCATAACAGCAAGGGGTTGTTCTCTCGGAAGTAGTCTCGGATCGCGCCAGGACCGGTCGGACAATTGGGCGGCGCCCCGTTCGGGAGCGCGGCCCGATGAATCAGAAGTTCCTGGGTGGTGATTGCGGAGGCATCGTAGGGCGGCCGCACCGCAAACCAGGGCACATAGTCGGTGATCGGGCGGGACAGATCCAGGCGCCCTCCGTCCACGAGCGACATCACAGCGATGGCGGTGAGCACCTTGGTCAAGGAGGCAACGCGGAAGAGGGTGTCGGGCCCAACGGGATCAGAACGATCATGACGCTTTACTCCGACACCCGCGCTAAAGTCGAGCTGGCCGTCGCGAACAATGGCAATGGCTCCCCCAGGGACTCCCGCGGCTTCCATGCGCTGGCGCATATCGGTGACGATGCGTTCGTAGAGCTCATCACGGCTTAAGGCGCCGCCATGCGCTGAGGTCTTCTCCGGATGGATCCTTAGAGGGTGTTATGAACTTTTCTGCCTCATCTGCTGTTAGCAGCTAGCATTTTCTTTTTTAGCCTGATCGCTAGGCTGAGCAGCTGTACAATTCTGGTTCTACGCTCTACGCTTACGCGACGCTGATTATCTTGTCATTTAACGAATCGGAACAGCAGAAATCGTTTCGCAACGCTGTTTTCTGCCTTTTCTGCGTCGTTGTGACAAAATGCAAAAAACCGAGTTCATAACACCGTCTAGGTGCCGGGGCGCGTTGGCGTAGCCAGTTTGGAGGGTGCCCAGGCTGAAGGTGTCCTGGCTCGCCGCACCTTCATCATCAAGGCAACAGGGGCGGGCTATTGAGAGCGGCGCCGTCGCGTCGTGGCGGCTCCACGAGAGTGCCCCTGCTGGAACGAACAGGGCCAGCAGCAGCGCGCTGAGCCAAAATGGGTATTTCTTCACTCACGTTACGCGGTCACGATGTGATAGTGGCAGCTGGACAAGCCGCCTTGATCTGCTGAAGTTGCTGCAAAGCGCTAGCAAGGGCTGCCTGGTACAGCTTGCCCTTCAGGGCGAAATGGTTCAGCCGTGTTGACATGCGGTACGCCTCCAGTTTGATAAAGGCCACCACGCTGGCGAAGAAATGGTTGCTCTGGGTGTGAGGCAGCTTGGTCGGTGACTTGGCAAAGCAGGCATTGCTCTTGAGCGACTTGTGGTACTCTTCGACTTTCCACCGTCTCTGGTAGATCGTCCTCAGGGAGCCAGCAGATAACGACAGATCACTCGAGCACAGATACAGGATGCTTTCACTGCCGTCCTCGTTTGTGAAGACCTGACGCGACACCAGCACCGGGAAGGCAACCCCTTCCAGATGCAGCGCCCATGTAGCATCCGTGTCAAAGCACAGCGATGAGAGAGTTGTCCACTGCCCGCGCTTCTTGTCTTGTTCCCACAGAGCGACCTTGCGGTTGCTCTTGAGGGGCATGATGAAGTCTTTCTTGGCCTTATTCTTGATGAAAACCAGGTTCTCGCAAGACGAGAACCAGACGTCGGCCAGAACGTAACGGAAAGGGATCTGCTTATGCACCGCCGAGCCGATCATGTCGCGGGCATACTCGTTCTTGGTGCGGGGACTTTGCCACTTGTCCTTGCCGCTCTTCTTGTCGGTAACCAGTTCGGTCTTTTTGATCAACTCGAAGGCGACAGGCAAGGAGGTGTCCTGGCAAAGGTACAGAGCCGACAGCAGGTTGATGCCCTTAACGGTGCGGTTTTGGGTGTGGTCAAAGTGCCAGGTGACGAGTTCACTCTCGTCGGTATAGGGCTTTTCTTCGACCGTGTCGTCGATGATGAGCACCGCGTCTGGGGACTGGACCCGGCGCACGTGGGGTTTGACGATCTTGCCGAGGTCTTTGTCAGAGAGCTCCTGCTGTGACAGGAAGCGCGTGACTTGATCGTGGCTGATGTCGGGCAACAGGCGGGCCATTCCGGTAGCGCTGGCTTGTCCGAAGGAGACGAGCAGATAATCGGTGTATAGGTCGAGCAGACGTGTGTTATGGGTAGTCATCGGGCCAAGCCCATTGTATCAAATCCTAACCGCGTAAGGTGAGTATATCACTTGCACAAATGCCAAAAGCGAGGCCATTCTTACTTACAGCCTATAGACCTTTGTCACCTACACTGTAGATTTGATATGTTCGCCATATTCGCTGGCCTAGCCGAAATACCTGCTGACGAGGTAAAGATTTTTCACTACCATTCACTTTTTGGCTGAGGAGGTAGCAGGGCTTTGACAAGGTTGCCGCTCCATCGGTACTCTGTGAGTTGCTACACTTGCGGAGGACCCGATGAGCGACAACCTCAAGCGCTATCTTGCCATACTTGGTGCCCTAAAGCAACTGTGCCCAAGCGAACCGCAGGGGAATTATCTGCGACATCTGCACACCATGGCGGCGATGATTAGTGGCATCGTTGGAAGCCAAAGAACCAGCCTATCCGCCGTTGCTAACAAGATGCCCGGCACACAGCAGCGACAAAGCCGCATACAGCGCCTGACACGCTGGCTCAAGAACGAGCGCATCACCGGCGAGGCGTTCTTCTTGCCTTTCGCTTCTGAGTTGCTTTGCGGCCTGCCCAAAGGCCCGCTCGTTCTGGTGATGGACGGCAGCCAAGTGGGACGCGGGTGTCTGGCGCTGGTGATGAGCGTGCTCTTTGGCAAGCGGGCACTGCCGCTGGCCTTTCTCGTGGTCGAGGGCAAGAAAGGCCACTTCCCCGAGGAAAAGCACCTGCAATTGCTCGGACAGGTTGCCAAACGGGTGCCGCAGGGGCGTGAGGTCATTTTCCTGGGCGATGGCGAGTTCGATGGCTGTGGATTGCTTCGGGCGGTGCAACAGCAGGGCTGGCAGTTGGCCTGTCGCACCGCCAAGAACGTGGTGCTTTCGGAGGAGCAAGCGAGCTTCGGCTTTTGTGACCTGTCGGTACAACCGGGCGAGTTGCTCTCGATCCCGGATGTGGCCTTCACCGGGCAGGGCTTTTCTGCGGTGACGGTGGTGATCTGCCCCCTATTTATGCTCCAGCAGTTACCTTGGTCTGTTCCCCGTTTTTTGTCTCTGCCGCCCAGCGAGCCGCAAACTCGTTGGGCGGCAGGTACCCCAAACTGGAATGCAGACGCTCCTCGTTCCAGTACCTTCGCCAGATGCCCAGTCGAACCTGCGTGTCTAGCACGGATAAGAATACCTCCCCATCCAGGAACTCGTCCCGAAGCCGAGAATGAAAGCTCTCGGCGAAGCCGTTCTGCCACGGCTTGCCCGGATCAATATAAGCCGCGTTGATCCCGCGCCGGTGGCACAAGCCCCGCAGCCACAAGGCCACGAACTCCGGGCCGTTGTCCATGCGCAGCGCGCCGGGTACACCGCGGCGGGCCATCTGCTCCTCCAACACGCGGCAGACCCGCTCGCAACGAAACGAGCTGCCGACCTCGATAGCCAGCGATTCGCGCGTGAACTCATCGCTCACACACAAGATCCGCAGCTTCCCGCCCGAGAGCGTCCCATCCTCGACGAAGTCCAGGCACCAGACCCGATTCGGCCGATCCGCTTGTACGGGACGCGCCGGGCTAACACCGCGGATGCGCTTCCTGCTTCTTCGGGGCGGCACGCACAGTCCTTCCCGCTTCCACAACCGGTACACCCGCTTGTGATTGACGACAACCCCACTGCGGCGCAGTTCTCGATGCGCAAGCCGGTAGCCGCGCCGCCGCCGCTTTCTTGCGAACTCTTGGAGGCGCTCCACCAGTTCGGCTTCGTCTGCTCGGGGCCGCACGCGGTAGCGTGCCGCCGAGCGAGACAGGCCAAGAAAGCCGCAGGCTTGACGCTGGGAGCACATCCCCTTGCCCACCAGATGCCGCACCGCCGCCTTCTTCTGGGGAGCGCCTACCAATTTTTTGAGCTCACCTCTTTGAGGCAGTCGATCTCGACCACTTTCTCGGCCAGCAGCTTCTTGAGCCGGGCGTTCTGCTTTTCCAGCTCCTTGAGCCGCTGCACCTCTTTGGGGCTCATGGCGCCGAACTTGGTGCGCCAGGCGTAGAAGGTCGCCTCACTGATGCCCTTGTCGTTGCAGAGCGTGGTGATGGGCTTCTCGCCCTTAGCCGCTTCCTGCAGAATGGCCACGATCTGCTCGTCTGTGAACTGTCCTGCTTTCATGTCCCTTCCTTTCAAGGACAGGGACCAAAGCTCCTGCTGGACCGAATCAAGGGGTGCAGACCACCTTTGCCGACTTCGTCGCAGGCGCCCTGGTGGCGCTTCTCACCGGGCGCAAAGCCAGTGTGCAGGCTATCGCTAACCTCAATACCGTTCAAATAAGCCAGTAGAGGCAGTTCCTCCGTATCTCCAATGAGCGATCAAACTCAGCAGGGACGGAGGAACCACCTCATGCCTTTCATCCTACGACACGTGCAGTCCGGGCGCAAGCTATGTCAGCAACTCTCGCTCGATGCCCTGGAGAAAGCCGTGCCACGAGCGGCGATTCAGCAGGCACTGCAAGAGACGCACGCACGCACCCGGCGAGAACGTAAACTCAACCTGGAGGTGATCGTCCTTTTGGTGATCGCCATGAGCCTGTACGCCAAGGATTCCGTCGGCTCTGTCTGGCACAAGCTCAGCCACAGACTGCGCCTGCTGCAGAGTGACCCGGAGGCACTGCCCCGCGACAGTGCCCTCGTCTACCGGCGCTATCAACTGGGCGTGCGTCCTATGGCAGCCTTGTCTCACCGTGTCTGCCGGCCCCTTGCCACAGAGCATACTCCCGGCGCGTTCCGCTTCGGCTTGCGCCTTGTCGCCCTCGACGGCCAAGAGATCGACGTGCCGGACACGCCTGAGAACGCTCGCTACTTCGGTAAACGGCGCGGCAACCGGGGGACTCGGCTTGGCCCAAGGCGCGCCTGCTCTATCTGGGCGAATGCGGGACTCATGCCATCTTTGATGCGGGCTTGTGGCCCTGCACGATGGACGAGAAGGCCGTTGCTTGGCGCCTGTTGCGCTCGGTCAAAGACGGAATGCTGCTGCTCTTCGACCGCGGCCTGTGGAGCTTCGAGCGTGTCAAAGCCGTGCGGCAGCGTGGTGCCCACGTGCTGTGCCGCTTGCCCGCCCCTGTCCAGCCGGGGCGCGAGCGCCCCTTCAAGATGGCTCTTGGCTGGTCTGGATCGGCAGCAACCAAGGGCGGCGGCAGGGGAAGCGTCATAAGGACTCGGAGCGCCTGCTGGTACGCTTGATCCAATACACGATCTGTGAGCCGAATCTGCCGGGCCATGGGCAGCAGTACCAGGCCATCACCACGCTGCTGGACCCCGATCGTTACCCGGCGCGAGAGTTGGGCCATTGCCTATCACGAGCGCTGGGAGATCGAGATCACCCTCGACGAGATTGAGGTGCATCAGCACTTTCATGACGGCCCCATCAGAAGCAAGAAACCCGTGGGCGTGTTGCAGGAACTCTACGGGCTGCTGATCGCCCACTGGGCCGTTCGGTTTCTGATGCATCAGGCCGCCATCAAAGCGGATCTGGACCCGGAGCGGCTGTCCTTTACGCACGCGCTCCGGGTGATCGGCGAGGCGGTCCGGGACTTTCAGACGGCAGCGCCGGAGATGCTGCCGCTTGTGTATGCCCGCATGCTGGAGGATCGCGTCGCGTCCTTTGCCTGCGCGTCGTGCCCGCTGCAATGCCCGGGTGGTGAAACGAAAGATGAGCAACTTTGACCTGAAGCGTCCAGAACACGCCCATCCACAAGCCCAAACTGACCTTCCAGGAGGCTATAGTCCTTATTTGAATGGTATTGTCGCTAACCTGCTGCCCGGAGAGGCTGATACCGAAGCTAAACGGCAACAGATACGGCGTTTCCTGGACCAGCCGGCGCTTTCGCAGCAGCGCTGGGCCAGAGTGCTGGCAAATCTGCTGCCCACGCGCGCCCCGTTTGTGCTGGCTATCGACCGCACCGAATGGAAAATAGGAGACGAACCGGTCAACTTGCTGGTGCTGTCGGTGGTGTGTGCCGGCTGTGCCGTGCCACTGTTGTGGACGGCTCTTGAGAAGCCCGGGGCCAGCGACACCGCCGAACGTATTGCTCTGATGCAGCAGTTTGTGTACCTATTCGGCGCCCAGTGTATCCATTTTGTCACCGCAGGCCGGGAGTTCATCGGCAAAGACTGGGTGGCTTGGCTGCTCAAAGAGGAGGTCGCCTTTCGCATCCGCATCAAAGCAAACGAGTGGCTGCAGGCAAAGGATGGGAGAGAGAAACGCTCCGGCGACTGGTTTTTGTATCGTGCCTGCCGCTGCAAGAAGCGGCCGATGCTCTTGTGGGGTCTGTCTGTCTTTGTCGCCGGAAAGCGCCTGCAGCGGGCAAGGAGTGAGTTTTTGATCGTCATCAGTAATGTGGCCGGGGACCTTCTGGAGGATTATCGGCTCAGATGGAAGATAGAAACGTTGTTCCAAGCCTTCAAAGGGCGCGGCTTCGAGATGGAGTGCTGTAAGCTCCGCGATCCGCTGCGCTGGTCGTCGTTTCTGGGGTTTCTCTCGTTGGCGCTGGCCTGGTGCCTTCTGGTGGGCGCGTTTCTGGAGCAGTTTGAGCCGACCCGGTTGAAGAAGCACGGTCGTGCGGCCCAGAGTACGTTCCGGCGCGGCTTAGACCCTCTGCAAGCGCTGATGGCGCCGCTGTCGGGCAGAGCCAATGAGGCTGACTTTATTCTTGTCGTCAGGCTGCTCAGACGAGCAGAGCTCAAGTGAAAAGTTGTTCGTCCGTACAGGGGCCCGAAGCTCTTGGGTCACCCCTGTATACGCCCAGAAAGAAAGTAAAGAGGATTTAATGCGCCACAAGCACCGACGGCCGGATAGGTTCCCCGAAAGCGAGTGGGCTGAGCGCCCAATCTGTCCGGCATCAGCGCCCGGGCATGGGGCTGACGCGGCTGCCAGCCCCACGCCCTTAACCCTCCTTACCGCGCTGCAAGGCACTCAGTAAGCGACCAAACCGTTCTGGCCGCTTGCCGGCGCCGGGCCCTCGGCTTCCGTCTCGATCAGCGTCAGGCTCCCGTTCGCTTCGACGCGGAAGGCGCTGATCGTGCCGGCACCAGCGTTGAGCGTGTAGAAGTACCGGCTGTCCCGGCTCAAGGCGATGTCGAGCGGTGTGCTGCCGGGGCCGGTGCTGGTGAGGGGATCGTCGGGGTTGAGCAGCGTCAGGCTGCCGTCCCGTCCGATGCCGAAGCCGGAGATCGTCCCGCTGCCGGCGTTCGAGGTGTAGGCGTAGCGGCCGTCGCGGGTGACCACTATCCAGCACGCCGCCGTCCCGAGCGTGGGCGCGGAGCCGGTGATCACGCGCAGGCTGCCATTCGTTTCCACCGCGTACGACGAGACCGCGGCGTCACCGGTAGGCGGACCGCCGAACGCCTCGGCGACCAGAAGGTCGCCCGGCGGGGTGAACGCGAGGCTGAACGGTGTGCTGCCGCTGGAGGGGTTCCGGATCGGAGCTCCCGCCCGCCCGTCCGCCCCGACTGGGTACGTCAGGACCAGGTTCGTGAGCCGTTCCGTTACCGCCAGCAGGCGCCCGTCCGGGCTGAACTTGATGTCAGCGCCGCCCGCGCTGGCGGCGCTGAGGGGTTGCGTGGAGCCAGCGATCGGCGCCAGCCGCCCGCCCGGGCGGATGGTGAAGCCGGTGATGTTGCCATTGCCACCGGAGTTCAGAACGTAGAGCAGGTTCTTGTGCACAGCCAGGCTGACGGGCAAGGCGCCGCCGCAGGGCGCCTTATCTACCAGGATCAGCCCGAACGGCGACACGTACAGGGAAGAGATGTCGCCACTACCGGCGTTCACGGTGAACAGGTACCGCTTGTCGTCGCTGAGGACGAGCGAGTCCTGGGACTGCAGCGGATCGATGGTCCCGCCGCTGCCCCTGCCGCCCGTGAGGAACCGCCCCTGGTAGGTCAGGCTTCCGTCGGCGGCCCGCCGGTAGGCGACTACGGCATTGGCATTGGCCGCGTTGGTCAGCGTAAACACGGCGCCTGCGCGTGTCTGCGCGTTGGCCGCCGGCGGGCGCGTGAAGCAGATTGCCAAGGCGAGACTAGCGATGGCTATGAAGTCGCGTCGTGTTCCCATAAAGTATCTCCTTGATAGATGTGTCGCTGGCGGCAGGAAGCGCCGCCAGGCCGAACGACGAACTACCACTATGTTGCGATAACGGCTTCTAGAACCAGAAACAGCACGGTAGCGGCAGTCACACCGGCATTCTTTCGCACTCCTTTCTGTGGCGCTCGTGCGGCCATTTTCCACTCCGACGTTCACGGATGGGCGCGTTCGACTCTCGGCGTCATTTTACCAACCCAGTCTCTAAGAACTCTCTAATGCGTTTTGACGAATCAGTCGGGCAGCAGCATTCCTGCCCGCACCGAAATACACGGCCTCGACTACGCAATCGGATCATCAAAGCGCCTATGCGGGAGAAGATCGCGGAGCAGGGATGCCTGCCAGCGCGTAGGCGAGCGCCTGTTCCCAGTCCAGCATTCGTCCTGCGGACCATTCGGCGGTGAATGCCGCGTCGCCCAGGGCAGCGCGAAGGGCGGCGATCGTTGCGTCATAGACGGCGCGTTCCGAGGGCGGCAGGGGCACACCCATCGCATCCCGCAGGGCCCGGGCAGCTCCGAGCAGCCACACCGCCCGCCGCGGCTTCCCCTCGGCTTCGCAGGTTTGGGCCAGCCCTTCCAAACAATAGGCGATGCCCGCCCTGTCTCCCACTTCTCGCCACAACGCCATGCTTTCCTCGAAAAAGGGGTACGCTGAGGCTGTCTCACCCTTGGCGTTTGCCGCCAGCCCCAGGTTATACAGGGAAGACGCTATGCCCCACTTGTCCCCCAGCTCCCGCCGGAGGGTCAGACTTTCGCAGAAAAGACGGCGCGCGCTTGCGGCATCTCCCTGACCGTAGGCCACCAGTCCCGTGTTGTTGAGGAGATACGCGATGCCCCAGGTATTTCCCAGCGTCCGCCAGATCATGAGACTTTGCTCGAACAGCCGATGCGCTCGCGCGTACTCTCCCTGTGCGCGTGCGACAAAGCCCAGGTTGTTGAGCGCAATGGCGATGCCGCTCGGGTCGTTGAGGTGTCGCCGGAGGCTCAGGCTTTCCTGATAAAAGGCGCGCGCGGCAGCGTAGTCTCCCTGATTCTCCGCCAGATTGCCCGCACCGTTGAGCGCCTTGGCGCGCAGCGCCTGGGGCGCATCGTCGCCGGCGCGCCCCAGGGCAAGGGTCAGCCGTTCTCGTCCCTCGCCCAAGTAACCGCGTATCGACCAGAACCGCCACAAGGCCCCGACCAGACGCACCCCCAGTGTGACGCCGGTCTCGTTCCCCTGGCACCAATCCAACGCGGCCCGCAGGTTGTCGTGCTCCCGTTCCAGGCGCTCCAGCCAGATCGCTTGGTTATCTCGGATCAGGTGGGGTTCGGCCTCCTCCGCCATTTGCAGGAAAAATGCGGTGTGCTGGCTCGAAATCGGCGTGTGTTCCGAAGACGAAACGAGGCGCTGCCGACTATATTGCCGCACCGTTTCCAGCATACGAAACCGCATCTCACCGCCGCCGGCCACCGCGCCTGGCTCCTCGTGGCCGGCACCCGGCTCCTGCGCCGTCAGCAAGGAGCACTCTCGCAATTGGGTGAGATAATCCAGGGCTTGCCGCTCCTGACATACGGCTTCCGCCGCTTCCAGCGTCCATCCACCCCGGAACGCGGATAAACGCGTGAAGAAGCGCCGAAGGTCTGCAGGCAGAAGCTGGTAGCTCCAGTCGATGGCAGCCCAGAGCGTGCGATGGCGCTCCGGCACATCGCGTTTGCGGCTCACCAGGAACTCGAACCCGCGCGCAAGCTGCCCGAGCATCTGGGCGGGAGAGAGTACGTGGGCGTGCGCCGCCGCCAGCTCAAGGGCGAGCGGAATGCCTTCGAGCTGGCGCACGAGCGCTGCCAGCGCCGGGGCGTGGCCGGGTGTCACCTGGAAGTCGGGACGCACGGCCTGCGCCCGATCCACGAACAGGCGCACGCTGGGACAAAGGGCCAGTTCCTCCGGCGCCTCCTCCCCACGGGGGACGGCCAGGGGGTGGACGAGGAATTCGCGCTCCCCGGCGAGCGCGAGCGGTTGCCGTGATGTCACCAGGCACCGCAGCGAGGGCGCGCGCTGGAGCAGGGCGCCTATGAGCGGAGCGCCACCCTCCACAAGATGCTCGAAGTTGTCCAAGACGAGAAGGCTCCGCCCCTGTGACCACAACGCCGCCGCTATCTGGTCTAGGGGTTCCGCCGACGGCGAGCGCGTCAGGCACAGAGTGCGCAGCAAGGCGTCGGTGATCCGGGAGGGATCTGACAGGTCCGCAAGCGTGACGAACCAAACCGCGCCGAAAGCCCGGCTCCTCAGCCTCTCCGCCACCTCCAGAGCAAGCCGCGTTTTGCCCACCCCGCCCGCGCCCGTGAGCGTGACCAGGCGCGCTTCCCCCGAAAGCAGCGCCTGGTCCAGTTGTTGCTGTTCTTCACCCCGCCCGAAGAAGCGTGTCAACCGGAGGGGCAGGCTGTCCGCGTGGGCCGCCTCCGCCCGCACGGGGGGAAACTGCCGCCCGATCGGATCCGGATACTCCACCTGGAACACCCGCTCCGGCGTCCCGGCTGCTCTCAAGCGGTAGACACCCAGATCCGCCAATCGCACGCCGCCCGGCTCCGCGGCCGCTGCGCCGGCCGGTTGCAGGAGGGCGGCCGTCGCCGTGGAGACCAGGATCTGCCCCCCGTGCGCGGCGACCAGAAGCCGCACGCCGTGACTCAGCACGGCCTCCGGGTAGCTCTCGCCCATCGGTTCGGCATCGGCAGTATGCAGCGCCATCCGCACCTGCGGGGGCGACGCTCGCGCCGCGCCGTCCGGTCCGGATACGGGGCGCGGCAGCGCGTCCCGGCAGGCGATGGCGCAGCGCAGTGCGTCCCGACCCGCCGCGAAGGCGGCAACGAGAAAGCCGCGCCGCTCCCGCACCAGGTGCCCCTTGCACGCGGCGAACTCGCGGCAAAGCAAGGTGCGGTGGCGCTCCCAAAGGGTTGCTGCTGCGTCCGCGCCGTCCGTCATCTGCGGCCGGAACGCCGCCCCTTCACTGTCCGCAAGCAAAAAGGTCACCGTCCCGGCCGGGGGGGGCACCTGCGGGGCGCTCGCATGCCTTTGCGGCGTGCTCGCGGCGAGGGAGGGAGCGGCGAGGATTGTCTGATGGGTGGAGAGCGTCACGTCCGCGCCGCTCACGTTTATCCGGCTCGCGAGCTCGCGACAAGCAGCCGAAGGCGCCTCCCCGAACGCTTCCGCCAGCACCCGTTTCAACTTCCGATATTGGCGCAGGGCGGCGGCGGGCTGCCCGGCGGCTGCCAAGAGGCGCATCAACTCGTAATGCGCCTCCTCGCGCAACGGGTCCAGCTTGACCGCCCGCCGGGCCCAGTCCAGGGCGCGCGCATACTCCCCCGCCTCATCCAGAAGCGCCCTCAGCTGACAGATCGTGTGGAAGCAACGCTCGGAAAGGCGCTCTCGTTCCGCTACGACCCAGTCCTCGTAGTGGCCGGGCAGTAGCGGGCCGCCGACGAGCCATGCTGCGTCGGTCAGACGCTGCTCGAGCTCGGCACTGCTTCGGGCTTCTGCCGCAGACAGAAGCGCCTCCTCGAATCGGGCCACGTCCGTCGTGAACACGGCATCGTTCAGCCGCACAAAGAAGCGGTCCGCGACGAGTACGGCGCCCGTAGGAATGCCGGGCGGCTCCAACTGGCGGCGCAGCGAGGACAGCGCCATGCTGAGACGGTGCCGTCCGGCACCGGGTTCGGCGTCCGGCCAGAGCATCTCGATCAGCACTTCGCGCGGCGACGCTTCCTGCGGATGGTAGGCGAGGTAAGCAAGGAGCGCTGCGGTCTTTTGGGTGCTGAAGCGTGTGATGGCACGCTGTCCCGGCTGCTCGGCGCGCAACTGGCCCAAGAGTGTGATCTTCCACGGCAAGTTCACAGGAACACCCCTTGCTTTGAAACGGCTCGTCAAGGAGATCAGTTCCATGTAACGAAGCCGCTCCCGGATCGGGCGAAGACGTCCCGAGGTGCCGCCGCCGGCTCCGGGTCGGCCCACCCCCACAGCGATTCCCTGCTCACCAAGTGCGCGCCGTCTCACGGAAGCCGTGGCGCGCCTGGTTGTGAAGGCTTGGTTCGTCCTCAGAGATAAAGGCGAACTGCGCACCGACGTCTTGTGTCCCGTTGTGACCTCACCCCCAAGTTCCGAGATCGCCCCGATGAAGAACTAAGGGCGGCCCCCCGTTCCGGCGTCTGCCCTGTGCGCGCCGCGCTCGGAGCGTTTGGTGAGGGCCATTTCCGGCCCAAGTTCCGCTCGATAAACAGAAAGCGGAACAAGCCGGGTCCGTGAAGAAGCCGGTCAGGCGCGGAGACGCGCCCTCAAGGTGGCTGGGTTTACTCACGCAAATACGCATGATCGATGGTATAGGCATAAAGCTTCCATCATCCGGAAGGTTCCGACGCTTACGGTCTCGAAAAGAGCGGGGAGTAAAGGCCCAAGAGGCTGGCAGATCCGGCGGACACAGGAGGGTGCGGCAATGGAAGCGTACTGCGTGAAATGCAAGGCCAAGCGGGAGATGAAAGACCCGACCGAGACCACGATGAAGAATGGCAAGCCGGCGGTGACGGGGACGTGCAGCGTGTGCGGCACCAAGCTCTTCAAGATCGGCGCCAGCCTCTCGGGCGGCAAGTAGCCCGGGCACGGCCGATCACCGGCGACTACCAGCTACCCTACACCCCGAGGTATCGGGCGCTGGAATCGTTAGGGCGGGCGTGCAGGTAGCGCCCGGTGGTGGCCACGCTCGCGTGCCCCAGCGTCTGCTGCACCAGGTGGATGGGGGCGCCCCGGTCCAGGGCGTGCGAGGCGTGCGCGTGGCGCATCCAGTGCGGCGACACGTTCGTCTCCAGCCCCGCCCGCTTTGCCGCCGCCCGCACGATCCTCAGCACCTGCGAGGGGTCCAGGTGCCCGCCCTTGGTGCGCGAGCGGAACACCGGCCCCTGCGGCTCGCCCGCCCCGCTCGCCCGCAGCTGCCTCAGCTCGTGCCACGTGGCGGGCGAGAGCAGCACGGTGCGCGTCTTGCCGCCCTTGCCCAGCACGCTCACCTGCCCGGCGTCGCCGCGCTCTGAGAGGTCGCGCCAGCACAGGCCGCAGATCTCCGACACGCGCAGACCTGCCGCATACAGCAGCCGCAGCAGCGCGCGGTTCCTCGCGCCGGGCTCCAGCGCCAGCATGCGCTGCACGTCCGGCTCGGGCAGGATGCGCTCGGCCAGGCGGCTCCTCAAGCCGGGGAGCCGCAACGCCGCCCCGACGTCCACGGGCAAGAGGCCGAGGCGGTGCCCGAAGGCTAGCACCGACTTGACCGAGGACAGGATGCGCGCCCGTGAGGCCGCACAGAGCGGCGGCCTCGGCGCCGTTTCCGGGTCCGAGACAGACGGGGGACCCACTAGCGTGCCCTCGGCAGGAGCAGCTACCTCCCGGGCGAGCGCGTCGGCGAAGGCTTGCAGGTCGGCAAGCGTCGCCTGGTGCAGCCCCTTGCCCGCGAAGCAGAGGAACCGCCGCACGTCGGCGCGGTACGCCCGCTGCGTGTGAGGGCTGCGCCCGTGCAGCCACAGCCCGATCAGCTCCGCGTCGCGATCCGCCGCGCCGATGCTCCCGATCGGACTGCCACCGTTTCCTGAGACAACAAGTCTTTCCATCCCCACTCCTGTGCCCGCGCGGCGGCCTACATCGTCTCGATCAGCACCCGCCCCCCGTCCACCATCTCCAGCGTCACCAGGTTGCCGTACAAGAGCCCCGCCCCTAACAGCGGCCCGCCTTCGGTCGCGGTGATCACCACCTCGCGCCACGCGCCCTCCCACCACACGCGTCCAGTGTGCAGCGCGAAGCGCATCAGGCGGCCGTCGGCCAGGAGGGCATCCGAGGAGGAGAAGAACGGCAGCTGCAGCTGGTCCACCAGTTCGGGAGGCAGCCCCAGCGCGTCGGTGAAGCCGGTGTCGAGAACCGCATCGATCTCGATCTCACGCCCCTGCGGCCCGCGCACCCGCAGCGGCACGATGACGTCGCGCTCGGCGGTGACGTAGCCCTCGATCATGCCGGGCCCGCCGCCTTGGCGCCGATG